>DXLR01000099.1:0-62846 GCA_019414625.1 Collinsella sp. | reverse complement strand
ATTACGCTCTTCGGGCTTACCGCCCTTAATAGAAAGCGACATAACGAGATCTGCCGAATACTCAAACATGTTGCACCCGCCTATCGCCTGAAGCCCGGTGGTCTGCTTGTCGTAATTAACGCGGTTAATTGATGAGATAGCGAAGAGCGGACAATGGGCCTCATCCACGATTCGGCGGAGCTCGGAAGCGACGAGCTTGAGACCGATACGCTCGTCGGCAATGCGCAGTTCCTGCGGCAAAGAGACGATTTGCGCGTAATCAACAATAACCAGTGGCGGTTCGCCATGTTTATCGGCAACCTCTTCGATTGCCTTTCGCATCCCGGCATATTTAATTTCACCAGGAATGATATACATTCGCTCGGCGATGCTGCGGGCGTAAATGTCGAGAACCTTCTCGAAGAGCCCGCGTTTGTCCTCAGACATGCCATCGCCGTTCATATCATCGTGCGTGAGCTCGCCGCCCGAGATGCGGGTGAGGCTCTTCGCGAGCATGCTGTCTCGCCCGAGCTCGCCCTCAAAGATGACCACCGGATGGCCAGCAATGGCCCATCCGTCGGCGATTTGCTGCATAAACGTTGTTTTACCCGTACCGGGTCCGCCGGGGACGATGCACAGGTATTGACGAAGACCTCCGAGGATAGTATCCAGCGCACCGTGTTCGATATGCCCAAGCGGCCTATTCTTTAAGATACGCAAGGCGGTCTCGTCGAGGCCGACGCTCATGGGATTTAAAGCCGGCACGGTTCGCTCGCCTCCAATTCATGGAGGTATGCAAAGAAGCTCGATTCAAGGATGTAAATGCGGCGGTGCAACGCAATCGCGCGCCCGCTCTCCTTCATCATCTTCGAGGCCGTAACCGGACTCAAGCCGGTTATCTTGCACACTTCAGCGATGCCAAGAAGGCGCTCGTGGCCCAAGTTGGAATCAGAAGAAACCGCAGTTGATGCTTGTACGGCAGCGTACGGTTCAGGCTCTACAATCATGGTAGAATCCTTTCAGGCTAGCTCGCCCCTCCCCCTTCGTCGCCAAACTTAGATAGGGAAGGGCGGGCGGCTTTTTAATCAATGACCGAAAATAAAATAACTCCTTTCAAACAAGCTGGTCAGGCGCTTACTGTTTATATTGTAACACTGTCTGTTGCACAATCATATCTAGTTACAGTTCTAATTTCTAATTCACTTTCTGACTGTATAGACTTTATTGTCTGACTGATTTAATATATATACAACGATGATTGGAGTGGTTATGGGACGTTTACCATTATCCGGAAGTAAGATGCGGAAAATTAAGTTCGGAACAACTGTTCAGGCGACGACCCCGGAGAAAATCGAAGAGCTACGCCTCAAGAACCCCGAATCAGTCAGAAGCACCGGCGAGGCTATCGACTATCTATGCAACCTGCTCACGGGGTTGCAGCCGAGGGTCGCCAGGGCCCTCGATGAGGCGTGCCTCAGGGAAGCTCGGCAAATCACCAATGAAATGAAGGCCCTTCCCGTTGACGGATCAGAAGAAATGAGTTTTAGTCAATTGGAACTTTATCGAGAGCAATTCCAGAGGCTCCACGACCATTTCTCTTTATATTGCGAGAAAGAGGAGAGGCCCCAGGGAATGAGACGGGTCGATCTCCTCGGCGGCGATTACGCTGTCCTCCCCTCCTCTTGGACTTTATTGGAAACAGAGGAATGCGCGAAGTCTTGCAGCCAGGTAGGAATTATCGAAATTCGCGGCGGCGCAAAATACGATGCGCCTCATTTTGCCTTCTTCCATAACGGAGAGTACAGTCAAAAGGACAAATTGCAGCGCGCAACCAAACTCTGGCCCCGCATGACCGACGTGATGCGCGACGAGGTCAAACTGGTCACAGATGATGAGGGACATTACCTAAATATGGACGAGCACCTAGCCGCCCCCATCATTTGTTATTTCAACCTTCTAGATGCCAGCTACTATCAGTCTATGGAGCTGGAGCCGCCATATGGCGCAATGATCTACCGAAACAATGTCGCTTAAAAAAGAGGCCCCTTTGGGGCCTCTTTTTTAGCCCTTTTTAGCCCTTCAGCAGATCATCCAGCACTGATGCTGCCTTCTGGTCATTTGCCTCGATAAAGTGGCTATAGATAGACAGCGTCGTCGATGGGCTAGCATGGCCCAAACGCGCCTGGATCGTCTTAATGTCCGCATTGGCACCAACGAGCAAAGTCGCTTGCGTATGTCTAAGCTCATGAGGCTTCAGCCCGCTATAACCCGTATAGCGGGTACGTTTGACGCCGTCACTCCCAATGACTTCCCTGCTCTCCTTAAAAGTACCGAAGCCGTTTTTCGCCGCAAACAGCCTAAACGCCCTTGAATAGTTATGTCCATCCATCCGGGTCACAAGAGCCCGTTTGCCGTTGGCGGCGTCAACGATCCCAATGGAATGGACAATGGGCGTTTCTCCAGTCTGCCCCACTGCAAAGGAATCGAACTCACTCCGCTGAATGGCTTTCCACCTGTCCAGATAGTCGGCAAGTTCATTTCCAACCGAAATCTTACGCCTGCTCATCTTTGATTTAGGCGGCCTCAATGTCCTGTCGTTCGTATATTGCTTTACTATCCTCAGAGTCTTGGCGTCGGGGTCATAATCCTCCCATGAGAGACCAAGGGCCTCCCCCTTCCTCAAACCGCAGAGAAGTAGAAGCATTGTGCATGTGATAAAGGAAGATGGCTTCTCCTCCAAAAGGACCGCAAGAAGCCTTGCCGCCTCATCGGCGCTCAGCGCCTTACGAGCCTCGACATTCTGCTTGGGCAGTTTCACTCCCCTACAAGGGTTTTTGCCCACGAGGTCGTTATCGACGGCATCCTCCATTACCTGTTTGAGCTTGATGTGGATGCGGCGAATTTCACTTTCGCTGAATCGGCCTTCTTTTCTAGCCTTGGCATAAGCAGTGCGAACGTCATCCGATTTAAGCCGAGTGAGATCGGGATTGCCGAACAGCTCGCGTATGTGACGAATGTCCAAACCTTCACGCTCATAAGCAAGAGGTGATCCCATGGTCGACTCCCTGTTCGCGTGAAACCTGTCCGCATAATCTGATAGGCCCAGAGGACCATTGCCACGGTTGGAAGCGCCCTCAAGTTCAGCTCTATAGGCCTCCAGCGCCTTGGCGACTTCACTCGGCCAGTTTTTCGGGTTCTTGCTTCTGCAGTGAACCCTGCGTGACGGACTACGGCGGTACCGTCCTGTCTCCGGATCTTTTCCCAGGGAAAAATAAATCCGATAGACGCCTTTGCTCTTATCGATGCATTCCGATGTGCCGCGAGCGGTCTTTTTTATCAATCCCTGCAATCATATCCCTCGTTAGATTTTCGATTAGGCTTGCTGGCAAAGCCTTTAAAGCTTTGCCAGCAAGCCTAATCGAAACTTTTCACACTTTCAAGTCTCTCTAAGTGTGAAAATAGTGGGAAATATGATTCTAATAGCTAGCTCAATAATTGTTAATTACCTATTTCTACCTGCGCTTCCTTTTAATTCAGTGAAATTGGCCTCATCTCGTCAAATGCCGAATTCACGTACTCGTAAAGCGGGGGTCACCGGTTCGAGCCCGGTCGCTGGCTCCATTGCACAAGATAGCCGCCTTCGGGCGGCTTTTTTGTTGCTGATTTCGGGCGCGCTTCCGCCAATCCAAGCACAACGCCGCCGGAAACTCTCCTACTCAACAAAAGCCCCGCCAACCGCAATCCCCAAAGGAACCGCGTTCAGCGGGGCCCAAGCGAGCTCCCCCAAGGGATAACGCTCGCAACACGAACAGCTCAGCCGAGCAGCGCGCTACTCCTCCCAGTAAGCATCTGCAAGCAGCTTAAAGCAAATCTTCTTGACCGGCTGCGCGCCATCGCCCTGGAACTCGAGCGTGGGCATGTGAGGCTCGCCGGCAACAAACAGCGCAAACTTGTCGTCAGCAAGATCGCCGGCGATCGAGGCGTCGGAATCGACCAGATCATAGTCGTCCTTCTCGTCAAACTCCTGGACCAGCGTCAGGCTGCCCGTAGCGACCTTGAAGGCCTCGCGACCCTCGACGTCGATCTGCAGGTCGTGATAGCGCTGATGCGTCTCATAGTGAGCCTCGGCCTCGGGACGCGTCGTGGGAGCCATGACGTTCGCAAAGACCTTCTCACCCAAAATCGGATGGCTGCCGACCTCGAGCTGTGCCGGGTCGTTCTCCTCGAGCCAATCGATCAGCACGTCGAGGCCCTTGAGCATTCCGCGGTACTCCTCGATATCGCCCAATGCACCGTAAATCATCTAAATCCCCTCTCGGATCGTTTCTTTGGCGGCTACTCGGCAAACGCATTGCCGACGCTGTTGCCACCCACATACGTCTCGACCAGGGTAAGGTCGGGATTGAACACGACAGCATCGGCGTCGCGCCCCGGCATAATGCTACCGCACTTGTCGTCAACTCTAACCACAAGCAAGCAACCGATGCCGGGGGCGGCGCACAAGCTCCTACAGCTCGGTCACGACAACGCCGTTGTAGACCTCGTCCCAACGGTCCATGACCAAATGGCCGGTCATGGGATCCATGGCATTGAGCTTGCCGCAGGTGTTGGCGGTACGCAGCACCGTCTCGTCGTCCGCGCCAGCAGCAATGGCATGCGCGAAGCCAGCGATAGTGGAGTCACCAGAGCCCGTAGCGTTAACGGCAGGGATATCGGGCGTCTTTGCGCGGAACGCACGGCCATTGTGGAAGCCAACGGAGCCGGCAGCGCCCATGGACACGACGACCCAGGGGATATCGGAGAAGCGGGCATCAGAGGCGAGCGCGGCGCGGAGCTCGTCCACATCGTCGGTGGTAAAGCTCGTACCCAAAAGGCCGTTGATCTCGGTCAGGTTAGGCTTGACCAGCTCGGGCTTAATTTCGGACTTAAGGGCGGCCTCGAGCGAAGCACCCGAGGTATCGAGCAACACCTTGGCACCGGCGTTCTCGGCAATGCCCGTGATCTTGGCATAGTAGTCTGCCTCGACACCGCGGGGCAGCGAACCCGAGATGGTGACGACGTCGGCCTTGCTCGCAAGCTCGGTAAACTTGGCGGTAAAGGCATCGAGCTCCTCGGGGGCAATTGTCGGGCCGCTCTCGAGCAGCTCGGTCTGGTTGCCAGCATGAAGGATATTGAGACAGATGCGAGTCTCGCCCTTGATGGGCACAAAATCATTCTTAATGCCGTTGGCATCCATGAGCTCGGCCATATAGGCGCCCATATGACCACCAAGCAGGCCGGTTGCCACGACATCGTCGCCCAGCTGGCCCAGGACGCGGGCCACGTTGAGGCCCTTACCGCCGGCGGTCTTTTCGGGCGTCACGCGGTTGACGTCGTCGATAATGAGCTCATCGAGCTGATAGCGCGTATCGACGGACGGGTTCATCGTAACGGTGAGGATCATTTCTAGCTCCTTATCTCGCAGGCTCCTTATGCCTTGCAAAACGAATTGGCTACATGCGACTACAGAATCTCGATTGTGAACGAACGCACGATGGTTTCTTTGGGCTTGGCGATAAGGCAGCCGCGCTTGTGCTCAAGCACGTCATCCTCATCGGAACAGGTCGAGAGGCCGCCCCAGGGTTCAACTGCCACAAAATCACCCTCGGGCTTGCTCCACACAATGAGGTACGGGAAGCCCTCAAAGCTCAGGCGAACGCCCTTGTCCTCGCCCTTTTTGGAAAGCGTGACCTGACGGCTCTCCAGCACGTCAAAGATGGTCTCCGCAAAATCGAAGAGCTCATGCGACAAAGGCAGCGTCTTTCCCACCATGGGGTTCTTGGAGCGCCTGTCCACGTCAATCAATCCGGTCGAGGGAACGGCGGTGCAGAGCTCCGCAGCCTCGTCTTTCTCAAAACGCAACTCGTAGTCCGTATAGGACTCGCCCTCGTCGAGCGGACACCTAAAGCCGGGGTGTCCACCGATAAAGAAAGGCATGTCCTCGGTGCCCTCGTTGGTAACCTCATAGGAGACACGCACGGCGGCGTCCTCGAGCGTATAGCGGGCGACAAGTTTAAACGGATACGGATAATCGCTCAGCAGCGCGGCGTTATCCTCGGATGCCAGGCACATAGCCAGCTCGTTTGTGCTTTGGCTCAACAGCTTCCACTCCTGCTTGCGCGCAAAGCCGTGGCGGGCGAGCTTCACATGATGTCCGGCAAACGTCATGGCGCTGTTATCGCGCAAACCTCCGCAAATCGGGAAGCAAATCGGTGCCTGGCCGGACCACACGGCGGGATCGCCCTGCCACAAGTACTCGCGACCTCCAGCCTCAATCGAGGTAAACGAGCCGCCGGCCGTGGAGACCTTGATAGAAATCGAATCGTTGGAGAGAGCGTATTCCATTGTCCATCCTTTCGAACAACTGCTTTTTGCTCGCAAGAACCCGTCTCGGCCCTGACCAAAGGACAAACCCGCACGTTCATCGATGCGTCCGGTTTCCCAGCCATGCAACGGGGTACCATACAGACATTGATGCAATTACAGCTGAAAGGCCTTCTTATGCGAACCATCATCCTTTATGCCTCACGCCACCACGGCAATACGAAAAAGCTCGTGGACGCCATCGTCGAGGCGCACCCCGAAATCGATACCCTCGACGTGAGGTCACTCGGTAAAAACGAGTACCCCGACCTGCACGAATATCATCTGATCGGCGTCGCCACGGGCATCTATTACTCCGAGATCGACAAAGATATGGCGCGCGTGCTCACGAACGTACTGCAGCCGCAGGACAAGGTGTTTGGCCTTATGACCTACGGTGGCAAAAACAAGTGGTACGGCAAGGATATCGATGGCATCTGCCGCATGAGACAGGCCATCTTTATGGGTGTCTACGGCTGCCCCGGCTTTGATACGTGGGGACCGTTCAAGCTCGCCGGCGGCGTCCAGAAGGGGCACCCAACTGCCGAAGAGATTAAGGGAGCCGTCGATTTCTTCAACAAAATCGAAGACGAGTACGGCGACATCATCGTCGAAGAGTATGCCAAGCGCGAGAAGCGTCTAGCCTACGAGAAGGAGCATCCTGCAGGAGGTCTGGTGGCCGGCGTCAAGCGCACGGCAAAGAAGATCGCTAACAAGCTGTAACTGTAAAGGTGCTTTTAAGCGTTTAACCCATACGGCGGGTCCGAGCAGATTCGGGCCCGCCGTCTTTTTCTATCGTTACTCGGTAAAGGCGTTGCCGACGCTCTGGCCGCCAACATACGTCTCGACGAGGGTGAGCTCATGGTCGAACACGACAAAGTCGGCGTCGCGACCCGGCATGATGCTGCCGCACTTATCCTCGATGTGTGCAGAGCGCGCCGGCACCTCAGTTGCCATGCGAATGGCGATATCGGCGCTGGCGATGCCCCAGTCGACGATGTTCTTGACGCCCTGGGCAAGCGTGAGCACCGAGCCGGCAATGCTCTTGCCGTCGGCGAGCCAGCACAGGTTGTCCTTCATGATGACGTCCATGCCACCACTGGCGTAGCTGCCCTCGGGCATGCCGCCGCAACCCAGGCAGTCGGTGATGAGCACCGTGTGCTGCCAGCCCTTTGCCTGCAGCAGCGCCTTGATGGCGGCAGGGTTTACGTGCTTACCGTCACAGATGATCTCGGCGTAGGTCTCGGGCGTGGACATGGCAGCGCCCACGACACCGGGCTCACGGTGATGCAGCCCGCGCTGGCCGTTATAGGTATGCGTAAAGCAGCTGGCACCGGCGTTGATGGCGGCGATGCACTCATCGTAGGTGGCGTCGGAGTGACCGATGCTGGTCACCACACCCTTGGCGTTCAGAGCAGCCGCATAAGCAGCGGCACCGTCGCGCTCGGCCGCCATGGCGCTCTTAACGATGCGACCGCCCGCAGCCTCCTGCCACTGATCGAAGACCTCCTCGGAGGGATCGATAAGATAAGCGGGGTTCTGCGCGCCCACGTGCTTCATGGTAAAGAAGGGGCCCTCCAGATAGATGCCCTGAATGCGAGCACCGCAGAAGTCGGGGCCGCGACCCTCGTCCGCCTGGGCGATGGCGGCGCAGGCATCCTTGATCTGCTCGACGCCATCGGTGAACGTCGTGGGCAGCCAGCTGGTGGTACCGCGACGGGCGAGCTCGGTCGAGCTGATATCAATGCCCTCGGGATCGTTATCGGTAGTCGAGTGGTTATAGAAGCCATGGATGTGAGTATCGACCATACCCGGTGCGATCCACGATCCCGTGTAGTCCTTAATCTCGCAAGAGGGCTCGTCGGCCTGCCAGGCGCCAAAAACGCCATCCTCGACCATAAGATAGCCGCCCAGTTGCGGGCCTGCCGGCAAGAAGAACTTGTCAGCCTTAATTGCGTACGTGCTCATATGCACTCCTTGCTTCTAAAGCAGTTGACTGTGGTAATGCTTATACCCGGTCCATGTAAAAACAAAAAGCGCCCGCCCGCCGTTATGAGCGGACGGGCGCCCTTACAGGGGGACGCGATTAAGCGGTGAAGGGGTGAATCGTCACACCCTTGACCACGCGGTTGACCGTGCCGGTGGGGCTCGGCGTATCGGGCGTGTTGCCCACGCGCACGGAGTTGAGCAGGCTGATAGCCTGGGCAAACATCACGAACGGCAGGGCAAGGTAGCCCTCGGGAAGCGCCTCGTAGCCCTTAAAGGTGAAGGACTCGCCCTCGTAGACGGTAGCGCCATCCTGCTGAACGGCAACGGTGTGCTGAGCAATCTTGTCGCCACCGATCTCGTTGAGGATGTCGATGTCGTACTGACGGGTGTAGGCGTCGTTGTTGACGAACACGAAGACGAGCGTCTTATCGTCGACGAAGGACTTAGGTCCGTGACGATAGCCCATGGAGGTGTCGTAGGAAGTAGCAACCAGACCGTGAGCGAGCTCGAGGATCTTGAGCTGGCTCTCCTGGGCAAGGCCACCGAAGGAGCCAGAACCCAAGTAGGTCACGCGGTTGAAGTCGCCAGCCAGGTAATCGGCGATCTCAGGCTCACGGGAGATGACCTCCTCGCCCATCTTGGCAATCGTCTCGACCCACTCGGCCTTCTGCTCGTCAGAGGCAGTGTCGAAAATAAGGGTGGAGAGCAGGGTCATGCAGGTGTAGGAACCGGTCATGGCGAAGCCCTTGTCGTTGGCGCGCGGGATGAGCAGCGTCAGCGCATTGGGATCATCGGCGGACTCGACGGCGAGCTTGCCCTCGGGAGCGCAGGTGATGTTGAGGAACTTGACGTTGTGGACGAGCTCCTTGGCAACGGCAACGGCGGCAAGGCTCTCGGGGCTGTTGCCAGAGCGGGCAAAGGAAACCACGAGCGTGGGATCCTCGGCGCGCAGGAAGTCGCGCGGGGCGCTCACGATGTCGGTCGTGGCGATGGGCTTAAAGTCGTAGAGATCAGTGTTGCCAGCGTGACGCAGGTACGGGGCGCAGGTATCGCCAACGTAGTCGGACGTACCGGCACCGGTGAAGACAACGGACAGACGACCCTCGCCCATAGCGCGAGCCTCGGCCAGGAAGGCCTCGATGGCCTCCTTGTTCTCGCGATAGATGTTGAGCGTATCACGCCAAAGCTCGGGCTGCTGAGCAATCTCGGCCGTGGTGATCTGGGCGCCGAGCTCGGTGAGCTCCTCGACACTCTTCTCGAACATTTCTAATACCTCTCTCTAGAAGTAATCCTCTGACGTGCAATTATACACTTCGGTTGGTTATCTGGTAGTAACCAGTTAAATGCAAAGAATCACCATATGGAAACGATGCGAGCACTAGTTACTGCGCTGGTGGTAAACCTTGTATTTAAACTGATCGGCACGAGCAGCCGAGAGTGTGTACTCCACTACCTCGTTTGACTCGTTATACGTAGTCCTGACCAAATCGAGCACAGGCGAGCCCTCGACAATTCCCAAAAGGTGGGCATCGGTGGGACGGGCTATGCTCGCATAGAACTCCTCTTCGGCCACGCGAATCTTTTGCTGAAAGTCCTGCTCAATCACATCGTAAAGCGGCTTACGCTCCAGCAGCGGTCGCTTTAGGGACAGAAATTGACGAACCGGTAGATAGCTGCGTTCGACCATCATGGGCATGTTGTCGGCAGAACGAAGGCGCTTGAGCTTAAAAATGCGATCACCGATGCGCAATCCCATATGCTCGGCCAGATTCTTATCGGCCTCCATCTCGCAAAACTCGAGAATCGTGGTCTCGGGTTCTCGACCCATCGCGCGCATCTGCTCGGTAAAGCTGTAGGACTGCATAAGATTGGTTGCTTTTGCCGAACGGTCGGTCACAAAGGTACCGCGACCGTGCTGCCGAACCACCAGTCCTAAACGCTCCAGTTCCTGCAGAGCCAGGCGTACCGTAGTGCGCGAGAGACCATAGCGCTCCGAAAGTTCGCGCTCGGAAGGAATCATGTCACCGGCGCGATATTCATGGTCAATCTTTTCGGTCAGAATATCGACCAGCTGATCGTACAGCGGTTGCTTACGCGTTCCGATCGCCATCCTATCCTCCCTTTTGCTCGAATTCGGCTAACTACCTAGGGTGTTTAGCATTATCTGTCTGCCACACCCGAATCAACAAGAAAACAAAAGCCGCGCGCTCTTTCGAGCACGCGGCTTTTAACATACACATGGCTTAAGGGGTCGGGGTGTGAGCCGCGTAGGGACACACCCCTCAAGCTAGAGCCTTACCAGATGCTCGGCCAGAGACCAAGCGGGCCAGCGCCCAGGATGCCAAGGACGAAGAGCAGGAGAATGCCCTTGGTCGGGGTCCAGCTGTGCTTAGCGAACATGTAGTAAAGCAGCAGCGTAAGCATAAGCGGGACGAGCTTCGGGACGATGGTGTTGAGGGTGTCGGCAACAGAGAAGTTGACCGGATCCTCGGTAACGGTGCCGTAGGTAACGGACTCCATGCCGTTGCCCAGATCGGTGACGCCGCACTCGACAGCGTTGCCGTCGGCATCGGAAGCGGTGAGGGCGTTGCCGTCCTCATCGGTCATGGCGATGGTACCGGCCTCAGCGGTCTCGGTATCGATACCCTCCATACCGGTGAAGTTCTCGGCCTCCTTCTCGGAGACGATCACGGTAGTAGCGGAGAGGCCACGGGTGGTGCCGTTGGGGATCTGGAGGTTGATCTGGGTGCCACCCATGGTGACGACCAGGCAACCGACGACGAAGACGCCCATGATGGAAGCGGCACGCGTGAAGGCCTGCATGTTGGCGGTCAGAGCGTCAATAGCGCTGGTGCCAAGCTTGTAGGACCAGTTCATGAGCCAGAAGCGCAGAGCGAACTGGACGACGTTGAAGATCACCAGGAAGATGATCGGTGCAGCGGCGTTGCCGTTGATGGCCATGTTGGAGGTGATGCCGGCCGTGATAGGCACGAGCGTCAGCCAGAACAGGGCGTCACCGATACCACCGAGCGGGCCCATTGCGGCGACGCGGACGGCGCGGATCGTGGGGATGTCAACCTTGTTCTGCTCGAGCGAAAGCACGATGCCCATAACAAAGGTGACGAGGAACGGGTGGGTGTTGAAGAACTCCAGGTTGTGGCTCATGGAAGCCGCGAGGTCGTTCTTGTTGGTGTGGATCTTCTCCAGACCGGGGATGATGGAGTAAAGCCAGCCAGCGGCCTGCATGCGCTCGTAGTTGAACGATGCCTGCAGGAAGCAGGAGCGCCAAGCCATCTTGTTGAGGGTCTTCTGGTCGAGCTGCGGAGCAGGAGTGAGATCCTCGTAGTGCTCCGGGATCACATACTCATTAGATGCCATCTTCGAAGTCACCTCCGTCAGAAACAGCTGCACCCTTCAGCTCGGTCTGCTGCTGGAAGTCCCAGAAAGCGATGCCGAAGCCGATGAGAGCGAGGATGAGCAGAGCAGGGGTTGCCAGCGAATCGTTGGCAACAGTGATGAGCGCGAGGCCAAAGCCCATGAGGAAGAAGCCCCACATATCGCGGTTCATCATAACCTTGAGCAGGACGGCGAAGCCGACGAAGCGCATCATGCCGCCTGCAGCGGAGAGACCGGTCTGCAGCCAAGTCGGGATGGCAGAAGCGATGGTCTGACCGATGGTAGCGCCAGCGATGAAGAACAGGGTGACGACGACAGCGAAGATCAGGCCGAGCAGAGCCATGGCGAAGTAGTTCAGGCGCTCGATGCCCTTGGTGTCCGCGTTGTGAGCCATGTTATCGGCCGTGGACATAAGCGGGGACATAAGCGTGAAGACCAGGGTAACGCCAAGCTGGCCAAGCAGAGCGAACGGAATGGCGAGGCCGACTGCCGCGTTGGGCTCGAGGCCCGTGGCGATAGCGAGAATGGCTGCCATGATGCCGCCGATGACGGCGTTAGGCGGCTGAGCGCCTCCGATCGGCATGTTGCCGATCGTCATGAGCTGATAGGTACCACCCACGAGAAGACCGGTGTTGAGGTCGCCAAGGATAAGACCGATGACGGCGCCGGTGACGATGGGCTGATAGAGAGACTCGAGGAAGTCAAACTGGTCGATTGCCGCGATGAACGTGACGACGAAGACCAGAGCGATCTGGATGATCGAGTATTCCATCTTGCTCCTCCTTTCAAAATGTATGTACGCACTTTGGATTTCACGTACAGAACGTCAGGGTTTCACTCCTGACAACGTGGATCACGAGGATTACGAGAAGAGCTTGCTCGTGTCCTCAACAGGCGTGCTCGGAACGCGCCTGATCTCCAACTCCACCCCCAATTCCTGCAGCTCTTTAAACGCAGCGACATCCTCGTCGTTAACTGCGACGGAGGTGGCGACTTGGCGCTTTCCTTCCGACATGTGCATGTTGCCGATGTTTACCTTCTTTATAGGCACACCGCCCTTGACGAGCGTAAGCACGTCTTCCGGTGTTTCGGCCACGATGAAGATCTTCTGGCGCGGGCTCGCCTTGCCAATGACGTCGATGGTCTTCTGCAGAGAGAAGAAACGCGTAGCGACGCCGGCGGGAGCGGCCATCTTCATGAGGTTCTGGCGCATGGTGTTGGACGCCACGTCGTCGTTGGCGACGAGGATGAGGTTGGAGCCCAGGGTGGAGTTCCACTGGGTGGCAACCTGACCATGAACCAGTCGGTTATCGATGCGGGTAAGAAGAATGTTGGGTTCTGCCATGTTGATCAGCTTCCTTTCGTTATTTGCTGACGACAGTTACTTGATCTCCTGAATCGCGTAACGCGAAACATCTACGACGGCTCCGGATCGGACTTTGATCTGGACCTTCTCGCCTTCGATGCCTTTGACGGTTCCGTAGATACCGCCGGCGAAAAGAACCTCTTGACCCGGCTTGAGCTCGGTGTGCAGCTCCTTGAAGTACTTCTGCTTCTTCTTCATGTTGATTTGCGACCAGATGGTGTAAATCAAGCCCATGATGACAAGCAGGCCTAAAAGGGCGACCGAGGAGCTCAGGACGTTGGCTCCGAAATCGGCCATTAGATGCCGTCCTCGTCGCCGAAGATATCCTCTTCCTCGGAGCCGGCAACGGATGCGACCGTCTGGGCGGTGACGCCCGTCTGGCCAACGGTCACGGCCTGCTCGCCAAGCTCGGCGAGCGTGGCATTGCCGCGGAGGAACAGAAGCTCAATAACCATGGGAAGGTTGGTGCCAGTCAGAACCTCGACGTTGTCGACATCCTGGGCAATCATCATCGACTGGTTGAACGGGGTGCCGCCAAGCAGGTCGGTAAAGACGAGCACGCCATCGCACTCCTCGCGCATGGCGGTAATAGCGGCGCGGAGATCCTCACCGTAGGATGCGGCCTGGTCGCCCTCAAAAGGAACGACGGTAAAAGCAGGCTGGTCGCCAGCAACCATCGCGATAGCGCTTGCGATGCCGGGTGCGAACTGTCCATGACCGGTAAGAATAAAGCCAACCATTCAAATTTCCCTTCCGAAGGTGTGTACGATCTGAGTCCGATGATGTTCGGAAGCCAGCGGGCGAGTGCCCTTAAAGCTTCTTGGAAAGCGTTCTTTGAAGACCAGTGGTCTCTCAACTGGTAGTAACCACGTGACGTGTTGTTGTCACTATATCATCACAGAAGAGGTCGCTTTCGCTGATTCACGCAGTAAAACGTTTTTGCACCGCGCACGGCGATAAATCGACCGTTTACCGCTCGTTAACACTTCTACCTGCGGTTTTGAAACCGTTTCGAAATACTTTGACGAAAGATCGGAACCTTTTCTGTGTCTAAACAACGCAGGGTGGCCAAAAAAGGCATGTAGAAAAAATGCAGGTCATTGTGAAGATTTGTGAATTGGTCTTTTTGACTTAATACCAGTTAGAACCAGTTTAGAAATTATCGGTGAACGGTAGTTTTCGACCGCTCAGCGGTTATTTCCAATCGTTTGCAGCTCCTTTTCCATATGAATTAGGGAGACCCGATGAAGCACTTGCGCGGTTGCGGGAAATTTCAATACTCGTCCATCCCCCACGTGCCAAACTCTCACTCCCTAAATATGCCATAAGCTCTCGCTATTCGTCTTACAAACATAACTTACTCTAATCTGTAATTGTTTATCGTTTATCATTAAGTATGTTATAAGATTTAAATATCATCCTAGACATTGGTTGGAGGAGCTATGATCCGCTGGAACGTATCCAAATCGAATGAATCCATCAACCGCGAACAGGCAATAGCCGATCTGAGGAAGCTCGCTCACATCTGCAAATGGGCCACAATCTGCACCGCCGTAGCGCTCGCTCTGGGACTTCTCGCAGTCATTGCAATCGAGCTTCTACTCATATTGCCTAGCCTCTCCCAAGGGTTCTGCCTCCAATCCGTAGAGCTTAATGCCGGCGAAGGGCCATCTCTCGCTCTCGTCGGCGCCAATGAACAGACCCCTCTTATACTTGTCGCGCACGACGGTCATACTGCCATAGGGAGCGCCATGATGACATGCCTTGCGCTTGCCATTGTGCTAAGCGCATACAGGTTTTTCTCCGCCATTGAAAAGGCGGGCAGGCCCTTTGACCTCGAATGCATCCGCATACTACGTCAAGTAGGACATTTGTTCCTTATTGGCGGCGTTGCTGTGAAGCTTCTTGGTGCCATAGTCACGGGGCTGATACTCTCAGGATTTGGCGGCAACTTTACGGATGCGCTTGGCGGCCAGCACCTCGACCTCTCTATGGTCTTTGCAGGCCTGATTATTAGCCTGATTGCCAGCGTCTTCCAGTACGGGTGTATCCTGCAAATACAAGATGACGAGTTGCTCTAGGGGGAATCCATGATTATTCTGCGGCTCGACCGCATGCTCGCCGAACGCAAGATCTCATCCAAAGAGCTTGCGGAACGCGTGGGCATCTCCCAGGTCAATATGTCGCGCATCAAGACGGGCAAGGTTTCTGCCGTGCGCTTTTCAACTCTTGACGCGATATGCCGGGCACTCGACTGCCAACCGGGCGATGTACTGGAATATATGCCTGACGATGAAGCCGATAACCTCTTTGGACTTAAAGATTAATTGAGATTATTTAACTACCGGTACCTCCGACGTAATGAGCCCGCTAGAACGGATATCGTTCTAGCGGGCTTATTCAGATAGTTCGGCTACGCGATCGGTAAGCTCAGGCAGATCTTACGCAAACAGGCCGTAAATGCTGATGTTGGCCTTGGCGTACAGGCTGTTGGCGTACTCGGTCCACTTGGAGCTGGCGCTCGAAGCCTGCGAAGAATACTGCTGGTAAGCGGTGTAATAGGCGGTCATTGCCTGCTTATAGGTCGCGCTATCGGCCGTAAAGGCATCGTCGGCGAATGCCTTGGCGTAGGTGCCATCGGCGTCCTTCCAGGTGCCCTTCTCGCTATCCCACTCATCGCCGGCAAGGTTGATGATGTAGTCGGCGTAGTCCTTGCTCGCGGTCTCCTCGTTGCCGTCAGCAGGCTCGGTCGGGGCGGTCGGCATGCTTGCGGAGCTATCGCCCACCTTCTTCTTGTAGAGCTTCTGCAGCGTCGCGGACTGACGGACGATCTGCTTGGCCTGGTCCTTGGACACGCCGTACTGCGTGGCCATGGTCTTGTAGTCGGAGGTGCCGATGGAATCCTCGGCGTACTGCTTCATTTCCTTGGAAGAAACGGTAACGCCCTCGTCCTCGGCAGCGTCCAGCAGAATCTGGTTGCGCACGTAGGACAGGATGACGTCAGCAGAAGGAGCGGTGTAGTTGCCATCGCTATCCTTGACGGTGTCGAGGCTGTACTGGCTCTCGATGGCCTCACGCGCGGTGATGTCGCTCTTCTTGCCGTTGTAGCTATAGCTTGCCACGGTCGAATCGAGCTGGTCCTCGGTCAGGGTCGCCGAGCCGACGCCCTTGCCGCCAAAACCACCGTTGCCGATAAAGAAGCCGACCACGGCAGCGATCACGACGGCGACCACAAAGATGGCAATCATCGTCTTCTTGTGCTTGCAAGCGTGGTCGTCCACGTCGGAGTCGTCGTCCTCGTCCTGCTCCTCGGGCATGAGGTTCTCGTCAGCGGCATCTGCGGCAATCTGAGCCTCCAGTCGGGCGTCCTCCTCCTCGGCCGTCGTGCCGGCGGCAATGTGCTCGGCAGACGTACCGGCGACCAGATCGATCTTCTCGTCCTCGTCACCGTCGGGGCCTTCGCCGCGCTCGATGATCTGGATGCCGTCGATCTCGTCCTTCTCGTCCTTCTTTTGAATCAGACCCATATCAATTACTCCTTGTTAGGAAACATAGTCCCCAATAGAATACGCCCGACGAGGCGCCGGGCGTATTGATTCTTAGGTTATACGCAAACACTTAAGTACTATTTAGGCGTTTGCAGCGTGCATACCTTAGGCCAGGTGCGCGATAACGGCATCGGCAAAGGCCTGCGTGCCCACAGCGCCCTCAACGGAGCCGGTCTGGGCACGACGCACGTCACCGGTAACCTGCTCGCCCTCGTCGAGCGTGGCGGAGACGGCGGCACGAATGCGATTGGCAGCATCGTTCTCGCCCAGGTGATCGAGCATCATCGCAGCAGAGAGGATCTCGGCCGTGGGGTTGGCGATATCCTGACCGGCGATATCGGGCGCGGAGCCGTGCGTTGCCTCAAAGATGGCGCAATCGGCACCGATGTTGGAACCCGGAGCCATACCCAGGCCACCAACCAGGCCGGCGCACAGGTCGCTCACGATGTCGCCGTACAGGTTGGGCAGCACCAAGACATCGAAGTCGTTGGGGTTCTGGACCAGGCCCATGCAGGTGGCGTCGACGATCTTGTCGTTGAACTCGATATCGGGATAGTTGGAGGCCACCTCGCGCGCTACGCGCAGGAACAAGCCGTCGGTCGCCTTCATGATGTTGGCCTTATGCACGGCCGTCACTTTTTTGCGGCCGCAGCGGCGGGCATACTCAAAGGCATACTCCACAATGCGGCGGCTCTTGGCGATGGAGATCGGCTTGATCGAGATCGCGGAATCGGCGGCGAAGGTCTTTTGGCCCGAACGCTCGACAAGCTGCGAGAGCTCCTCGACCTCGGCAGCGCCCTCATCGAACTCGATGCCGGCGTAGAGGTCCTCGGTGTTCTCGCGCACGATGACCAGGTCGACGTCGCGGAAGCGCGAGCCGTCGCCCGGCTGCGACAGGCAGGGGCGCACGCAGGCGTACAGGTCGAAGTGCTTGCGCAGGGCGACGTTAACGCTGCGGAAGCCCGTGCCGACCGGCGTGGTGATGGGGCCCTTGATGGCAACCTTGGTCTCGGCGACCGCATCGAGCACATGTTGGGGCAGCGGCGTGCCAAACTCGTCCATGACGCCGGCACCGGCCTCCTGGACGTTCCAGTTGATCTGGACACCGGTGGCCTCGACCACGCGGCGCATGGCCTGCGTAATCTCGGGACCGATACCGTCACCGGGAATCAGGACTACATCGTGCGCCATAATCTGTTACTCCTCGTCTTCGGCGTCGTCAGATTTTTTTACGCTAGCACGCTTCTTCTTTTTGGAGAGATCCAGGCCAAAACGTTTAACAAGCATTTCGCAAATCTCGCTCGAACGGGCCTTAAGATAGCTGCCCTTACCGTTCTCGGCATCGAACTTAAGGCGCAGCGCAAGCTTCTCGGCAACCTCGGCGTCGATCTCGCCCTGGCAAAACTCGTACAGGCAACCGAGCATGTCGCGATACTCAAGGTCGCCGTGGTAGCACTGGATGGCCTCGTCCAGGATGGGCCAAGCCTCGCGCGAACGCTCGACGCTCGTGGCACCCCACACACACAGCAGGCGGAAGGCGGCATAGCGCAGCGTGGAGGAGATCTCGTCGAACAGTGCGGTCTCGGCGCCCTCAAAGGCATCGCCCAGCTGCTCGGGGCAGGTGGTGGCGAGCGCCGTCAGGGCATCGAGGGCCTCCCAGCGGGTCTGCGCCTCGGGGCGGTCGAGCGCCTCGATCAACGCGGGCACGCAGGGCACGACGCGCTGCGGATCGCGCTCGGCAAGCAGGTGCAGCACGCGGGCGGCAAACTGGCGGATGCGGCGCGTGGGGCAGCCGAGCTCCTGGACCAGACGGTCGACGGCGTTCTCGTTCTCCTCTGCCAGCTGGAGCTGTGCCAGCTCCTCGTCGGTGAGCTGTTCGTCTTTGTTTTCTGCCATAGTTACCTCTTCTTTTTATTTCTTGGCGTGCTTGCCAGCACCCTTGCTGTCATCGGTGACCGAGATGAGCTGCCGGTCGGCCGCGCCATTGCGACGTGCACGGCGGCGCTCCTCGGCGTCGCCCGCGTCGGCGGCGGCGCGATGAGCCTTGTTGACGTTAAAAACCTCGTCGTGCTTGCGCCATGGACCGACGGACTCGCCAAAGCTCATCTTAAGACCGGCGATAAAGCCGCCGAGCCAGCCGATCGGCGCAAACTGCACCAGCGGGAACAGTGAGAACACCCAGGTCAGCAGGACGACTGCCGCCGCGCCTGCAAAGTTGGCAATCCAGTAGTCGCGCTTGGTGATGACGCGCTTTTCGCACGCCCACTGGCCGCACAAAAAGCCAATGTAGATCGCGAAGAGAAAGAGCACCAGCGCAAGCACCACGAACGTCCAGCTCATGGGCGCTACTCCCCGTGATGGTGGCCGCAGCAGCACTCGTGGCCATCATCATGGCCGTGGCCGCCGCAGCACTCGTGGTCCTCGCCATGGTGGTGGCCGCAACCGCACTCATGGTCGTCGCCGTGCTCGCCGCAACCGCAGCCGTCCTCGTGAGCACCGTGCTCTTCGGGACGATACTGCGACCAGTCCAGACCGGCGGCGATGGCGTCGGCCTCCTCCTTATAGAGGACCGTGATGGCCTGGGTGCCCAGCTTGGCACCACCGATGGCATCGAGCATGTCGTAGAGCGTAAAGGCCACGTCGGCGCCGGGCAGCGCAAGCTCGCGATCGTCGGCATAGGCGAGCGCCAAGCGCAGGTCCTTGATGAAGTGCTCGACCATAAAGCCGGGCTTGTAGTCGCCGTCGAGCGCCTTGGTAGCCAGGCTCTCCATGGCGCCGGACTTGCCGGTACCGCCCAGGATCATCTGGCGGGTCTTCTCCAGATCAAGGCCGCTCAGCTCGGCAAATGCCATGGCGTCTGCCATGCCGACCATGCAGGCGCCCAGCGACACCTGGTTGGCGAGCTTGGCAGCCTGGCCCTTGCCGGCGCCGTCGAAGCAGCAGATGTTGGCCGCAAAGGTGGCAAGGATGTCGCGGACCGGCGCGATGTCGTTCTCGGTAGCGCCCACGATAGCCGTGAGCGTACCGGCGATAGCGCCCGACTCGCCGCCGGTGACGGGGCAGTCAAACGCCATGCGACCAGAAACCTGGGCGGCCTCGGCAATGTCACGGGCAAGCTCGGGCGAGCTCGTGGTGAGGTCGATCAAGACCGCGCCGGGCTTAGTGCACGCGAGCAGGCCGTCGCCCGCCAGGTAGAGTTCCTCGACCTCGGAGGGATAGCCCACCATGGTAAAGACGACATCGGCGTTCGCCGCGGCATCGGCCGGCGTATCTGCCCAGACGGCGCCGCGCTGGATAAGCGCCGCCGCCTTGGACTTGGTGCGGTTGTTGACCGTGACGGGATAGCCGGCGTCCAGAATGTGGCCGGCGATGGGGGCACCCATGATTCCGGTGCCGATGAATGCGACGGAGAGCTTGTTTGCCATGAAACCTTTCCTTTTGGGTTGGGTGTTGTTACCAGGTTGAATACTCGGTGCCAGCGTTTGGGCTGTGAGTCGAGGGCGATTACGGACGCAGCGCTTGCCTACTGACCGCGCACGCGGCGGGCGATACGGTCGGAAAGCGACGCCTTGTCGGCGCGGTTCTTACCCCAAAACGCGCAGCCCACCATGCCGGGGCCCACGTGCGAGCCGATGGTGGGACCCACGGAGCCGCGAATGATCGTGACGTCGGCGCAACCCTCCTCCTTGCGGATGGCGGCTTCGAGCCAGTCACCATCCTTTTCGGCATCGGCCGTCATGATGGCGATGGGCATGGTGCGATCGGGCACGTAGTTCTCGCGGAACGACTTGAGGATGGACTTGAGCGCCTTCTTGCGGCCGCGGTTGACGCCGATCAGCGACAGCGAGCCGGCCAGGTCGTAGGAGAGCTCGGGCTTGACATCGAGCTTTGCCGTGAGCTGCGCCGCCGCGGGAGGAATGCGGCCGCCGGCAGCCAGTGCGTCGAAGCTCTCGAGCGTAAAGTAGCCGTGCACGTAGGTCTTTGCCTCGTTTGCCCAATCGACCAGCTGCTTGGCGGTCAGTCCCGCCGAACGCTGGCGCACGGCCTCGAGCGCCAAGAGCGCACCGGTCGCGCAGGGCAGAGCGTTGTCGACCACGTAGAGCTCAAAGTTGGGATACTCGGCGCGCACGACATCTGCCGCCTGGCACGCGGAGTTGTAGCTCGACGACAGCGCCGAGGTAAAGCACAGGTAGACCGTGGGCGTGCCCTCTTTGGCGCACTCGGTAAAAAACTCGATATAGCGACCGAGCGACACAGCCGAGGTGGACACGCGGGCACCGGCGCGCATGCGGTCGTAGAACTCCTTAGGGCTCATGCTCGACCAGATGTCGTCTGTGCGCTCCTCGCCATCGATAATGAAAGGGAAACCCAGGATATCGACATCGAGGTTCGCGGCGACCTCGGGGCTAAAGTCGCAGCAGGTATCGACGACGATGCGGCAACGGTTCGAATGACCGGCGGATGCGGCCTTGTCCATCAAAGCGACTCCTTACGTAAAAAGGCGGCCACCCGCATGGGATGGCCGCCAACCGTTAACTCATGCAAGTTAACGTATTTTACTCGTCAAGTGTTTCGATGCGGGGCTTGATGATGCCATATCCACCATTCTTACGGTGATACACCACATTGATGAGACCGGTCGTCGCGTTCTCGAACACGTAGAAGTCGTGGCCCAGCAAATCGGTCTGCACCAGCGCCTGCTCCTCGGTCATCGGGGTGACATCGATGACCTTCTCGCGGACGAGCAGGTCGTCGTCCTCCTCGGGCAGCAGCAGGTCGGCCAGATCCTCAACGCGCTCGACCGGCGCGACATCCGCGGCACTGGCACCACCCTGGCGGTTGTCCACGACCTTGGTCTTGAACTTGCGCAGCTGGCGGGTGACCTTATCGGCGGAGAGGTCGATGGCAGCATACATATCTGCGCCGTGCTCGGCAACGCGAATCACCGAACCGCGGGCACGAGCCGTGACCTCGACGATTGCCGGGTTGGGGTTCGAGGGGTTCTTCTCATAACGAAGCACGACGTCGACTGTCATGGGCTCGATGTCGAAAACCTTGAGCGCCTCGCCGATTTTCTCATCCACATGCGCACGCAGAGCATCGGTTACCGTCGTCTTGCGTCCAGAAACCTTGATATCCATACGTGGCTCCAATCTGCCTCGGGGACTTACTGTACTGGCTATGTACCCATTGCCGTGCATTTAATCACGCGATTTCCCAAAGACCCGAATAACGACTGCTTGATACCGCATACCGAAGTCTCGCACTTTTCCGTGGCAAAGTGCGCTATAGGAAGGCGTCGGCAAAGCTAGTTTTTCTCCTGGAAATCAGCTTTTACCTGCCGTTTTTACCAAAATAGAAAAGCCGGGCTCCCCTATTAGGGAGACCCGGCTATGCGTGTTGAAACCGTGAAGAAGTGCCTCGTTCAATGTATGGCAGGCGCCACCCCTACCAATAACTAGCTATTGAGCTTGTTGATGTCATCGTCGGTGATGGTGCCCTCCTGGCTAGACGACGGGCTGTCGCCGTTGTTATCAGAGGCGTCGTCATCGGAGGACTCGGTCTCGTTGGACGTGGAGTCGGATGCCTGCACATTGGCCCCCGAAACGGTCTTGGCGGTAAGGTCATAGGGCATCTGTCCGTACCAGACGCAGTGGACTGCCTCGAGCGTGCCATCGACCGTGATGCCATCGAGGGCATCGCTCGCGGCACGGCACAGCTCATCGTTAGAGCTTAGGCCTGCGACGCCAAGCGTGGAGGGCGCCTCGAGCGTACCGACATAGGAGATCTGGCTCATCAGACGCGCGAGGTAGCCACCAGCCGTGGAATCACAGATCACGTAATCGACCTCGCCCGACTCGAGCGCCTCAAAGCACTCATTGATGTTGGAGAAGGTCTTTTGGTTGGCGGTGATGCTTTGCTTGGCGAGCGCCTCCTGCGAGGCCGAGGAGGTCTGAACGCCCAGGGTAGCGGTGTTAAGCGTTTCGGTGGAAACGCTCAGCGACTCGCCGTCACTGCTCTTGCCGAATACGGCGGGGGCGTCGTACAGACAGGTGCCAAGTGAGCTGATATCGCCGTCCGTAGACCTGGCGTCGCCAATAAAGATGTCGGCCTTTTTATCGCTGAGCGCGGAATCGGCCGAGGACGCATCGACAAAGGCGACTTTGAGACCCATGCGGCATGCAAGGGCACGAGCGGCATCGACCGCATAGCCCGTGAGGTTTCCGTCGGCATCCTGCATGGCTTGCGGGGCATCGGAAGTATCGAGGGCGACCGTCAGGGTTCCCGGCGTGACCAGGGCATCGTCCGATACCGTGGGGGTAACGGTCTCGCGCTCGATCTGGTCGATCGTGGGCGTCGTGAACGTGGACAGTGGATTGAACGCACATCCACTCAGGCCCAAAACGGCAATGACCACCGCGGTCCCAGCACCTAACCGAGCCGCATGCATCAAGCTGCCCCTCACCATGTCCACTACCCTGCCTTCTGTGTCGTATACAATCCGTGCCCTGCACGGAATATCGGGTTGTTCCCACCAGCTGACCTGGTATTTGACCCCACACTTGCGCACCGGGGCGTTTGCTCGGGAGGCCGCAGCCACCTTCACGACTGGCCCGCTCGCCCGCGAGGCGGTATTGCCCCAAAGAAAGTAGAACGGACGGTGCGGCTTACATCTAGGACGCGCCATGATCGCGCCGCGCGCACGCGGTCGCTTACGTGGATCCCTTTGACCGCGTCTGTCTTGGACTAGGATGGGCATTTCGTCCGTCCGCAACCACAGCCTGGCAGGAACGTAGGGCATTATAGCTAAGTTCAAGCTATAGTTTAAGGTTAGGGACGTTATTCGCATCGCGAGCACAGATTTCGCAGGTCGGGGCGGACCATTCGTGCCCCCATGAAGCCCGGAGCTCCCCCACGGGGAGCCCCGGGGCACCCGTCTCAGGGTGCCGTGTGCAAAAAACGGCAAATATGAGTACTGCTACCAATTTAGTAGCAGCGTATTTCCGCCCCACGAGCCCTTTTTGAGTTCCGCACAGCCCGCTTGGCGCCAAGATATTCCACATTCGTTTATTATCTCTTCGCTGAATCCAGTTTTTCGGCCCAAGTTTCTTTATTTTTGCTGTCACTAATCTAGTAACAGTACTCATATTTGCCGTTTTTTGCACATGGCATATAAACAGACCCCCTATAAAGCCATAGTTTTACGCCGGCTTGAGCCCAAAGCACGCTCGGAGCGTATTCAGCAGAGCATCTTGCCTCTTTCGACGAGCCTCTACACGATTCTGATATCGTTTACCCATACGCTGGTGGATGCGCCATGCGAGCGCTTCCATCGCTTCCATGTCGCAGAGCATCTCGTTGTTGACCGTCGCGACCTCGATTCCCATGGACGCCAAACCCGTATTGCGTTTTTCATCGTGAATGCGCCCGCCGCGAGACGAATGGCCCTGCTCACCGTTGTATTCCAGGTCAAACCGGGCTGCTTCCTGATAGGCATCGCAAACCGCATACGGCATCCCCGAGATCGCCTGCGCACGGTCGTTGAACTCGATCTTGTGGTCGGTCTTAAAGGGACCGCAGGCAAATCCGCCATAAGAAAACGGAAGCGAAAACATGGCAAGCATGATGCATTCCATGGGTGAGCGCAGGTTTTCCGACAGAAAGGAGCACAGCCGCCGCAGCTGCTTGGCCGCGCTCCCCTTGCATGCCGCAAGGTAATCTGCCAGGCGATCGGGCGTCAGCACTGGCTCGACCTCAAAGTAGCCCACATCTGACGGCTGGTCCTTATCCTTTGCAAGCCTGTTCACGGTAGGCGAGCTGTAAGGGGGCAGATACTGCCCGCGATCGCTCAGCGAAATCTTGGAGCACAGCTCCTGGGCCAGGGCAAATGCCTGGATACAGCCGACCTCGCGGGCGACGGCAACACAAAGGGCCTCGGGAGATAGACTGTACACCCTTGGTTCCACCTCTAGAATCGAGCCGGCGGGCAACCCAGAGCATACGGACCAGCCCACGCCAGGCATGCGGCGGCGCTGCGCCGCAGATCCCACCAGCAAGCAAAGATCTTCTTGCACCTCGCCGCTTGCGGCCCCAATCCGCACCAAGTCGGGAAGATAGATGTCCTCGATCGAGGGCGACGACGCGCGCAGCACACGGCACTCTTCATCGGGACTGAGGTCCCTCCAGCTGATGTAGCCCATCTGCCGGCGCTCGGCGCGCATCATGCGCAGCGCCGAGGCGCCTGTTAGGATTACGGAAGCCGCTAGCTGTTCGCCTGTCGGCTCGTTGCGCCGCTCAATCTTCACTGCCACAAAACCACCCCTACCAAACACGTGCGATAGCAAGGCCATCGACTGCCGCAGCGCCGGCACGCTTGAGCTCCGCCGAGGCTGCTGCCATGGTCGCGCCCGTGGTGATAACGTCATCGATAAGCAGTAGGCGGCGGCCGTGCACGTCCTCAACCGTCTCGTATATGCCTTGGGCACGCTCGCGACGCTCCTCACGACCGAGTTCGCGCTGGTCGCCATGCCCGTACTTGACGAGGGCATCGAGCAGGGGAACGCCCGACAGCTCGCAAAATGGGCGCGCAATGGCCTCCATATGATCAAAGCCACGCCGCCGAAACGCTGCCGCCGTCGCAGGCACAAACACCACCGCATCCGCACCGGACAGCACACCTCCTAAGCGTTCGGGCGCTACGACCTGGGCATGCAGGGCGGTGTCGTAGAGCAGCTCCGCCAGATACGGCGCCAGGCGTCGCTCGCCCGCGTCCTTGTACGCTTTAATGATGCGCGGCAGCGGATGCGCATAGACGGAGCACGCCAGGCAGCGGTCGAGCGCCTCCGCCATTGCCGAGGACGTGCCCTCGACCGAACACTCAGTGCACAGCAAATCCCCAAACGGGGCGCCGCATCGGGTGCAGCTATGACGTGGGTCGATGAGCGTGAGCGCAGCCAGGCAGTCTTGGCAAATAAGCGTACCGGCGCGCTCGCAGCCGGCACATCGTGTTGGCGACAACGCCTCAAGCGCCTCGTGCGCCGCCCGCTCGGCAAACGGTAGCAATTCGTCCGCAAACGGCAGGGCGCCGGCACCCTGCAGACGGCTCAATATGTTCAGATGGCTCTTCAAGACACAACCCTCCCTACGCTCGATCGCAGGGAGGGTTGTTGATTCGGCGCTATGATACCCCGATGCGCTCGGGGCAAGGCGGGTTAAATCCGCTCGCGGGCGTTATTCGCCGGCGGGCGGTTGTGGTGCGGACGAAGACGGGGTCGAGCCCTCGCCACCATCCTGGCGCGGCTTGCGGGAACGACGACGGCGACGGCGCTTTTGACCCTGGTCGGCCGAGCCCTCGCCACCGCGATTCTCGCGCGGCTCGCGCTCGTCGCGAGCGGCGCCACGCGAAGCCTTGGCAGCCGCTCCCCCGCCATCCCCGGGACGACGGCGCGTGACCTTGACCTCGCCATCCGAGACCTGATCGGCCACGGAGGGCACTGAGGGCTTCTGTTGCGCGCCCGAGGAATGGCGACGGCGCGGGCGCGGCGCGCGCTCCTCCTCGCCACGTGACTTGCCGCTCTTGTCGACAGGCGCATCGGAGGCCGAGGCGCCCTTGGAAGCGGCACCGGCCTCGCGAGCAGCTGCGGCGCGGAAGGCGTCCTCGCGCTCCTCGCTCGACAGATGACGGCGGCGGCGACGTGTGGGGTTCATGCCGCCGCCGCGATTCTGCTGCTGGGGCTGCTGAACCTCGCGCTCGCGAGAGGCGTTCTTGCCCGCGGCTGCAACCTCGGTAGCATCGCCCGAGCCCGCGCGCTTGCGACGGCGACGGCCATCGGCCGCCCCCTCGGCCTCGGGTGTCTCGGCCTTACCGCGGCCTTTTCCGCGGCCACGGCCCTCGCCCTGACCCTGACCGGCGCGAGCATCGGATTCAGCATCGCGACGACGGCGCTTGGGCATCGACGTGCCGGCCAGACGGTCGGCACTCGACAGGCCATCGCCCACATCGACGCCGTTTTCGCGATCGAGCTCCATGAGCGCCAGGCGCATCTCGGGCGACTCGATGCGCTCGAGCACGTCGCGCGTCACGCAGTCGGGGCGGCAGTTGCAGCCCTGCTCGGCGGCCTTCTTTTTGCAGCCCTCCGAGCACGTCATATCGGCTAGGTTGACCTTAAAGACTTTGCCGTTCTCCAGGCGCAGCACCAGCTGCTCACGCGGCGTGTCATACTCCTGGATACGCGCCTTGCCAAGCGGCGTATCGATGAGCGTCTTCTTTTTGGGCGCACGGCTCTTAAAGTCCTTGTAGGCCTCGAACTCGTAGCGCAGGCAGCACATCAGACGACCGCACACGCCGCTGATCTTGGAGGAATTGAGCGGCAGGTCTTGCTCTTTTGCCATGCGAATCGAGACGGGCTCAAACTGTCCGCCAAAGCGCGTGCAGCAGAGTTCCTGTCCGCACTGGGCATAGCCGCCCACCAGGCGGGTCTCGTCGCGCACGCCGATCTGGCGCATGTCGACGCGAATGTGCAGCGTCGAGGACAGATCCTTGACGAGCTGGCGAAAATCGACGCGCTCCTCGGCCGCAAAGTAGAACACGGCCTTCTCGCCGCCAAACAGGTACTCGACGCCCACCGGCTTCATCTCGAGGTCGAGCTCCTTGACCAGGCGGCGGAAGTCGACCATGGCCTCGTCGCCCTGGATGGCCAGGTCGTCGGCAAGCTGGAGGTCGATGTCGCTCGCCACGCGCAGTACGGGCTTGAGCGGCTGACCGATCTCGTCTTGCGGCACCTCAAAGGGATCGGCCGTGACCAGGCCAATCTCGGTTCCGCGCTCGGTGGAGCAAATGGCATAATCGGCCTCGAGGATATCCAGATCCTGCGGATCGAACCACAGGTCGCGCGAGGCGTAGGTAAACTTAACGGGTACGACTAACGGCATTTCAGTGCCTTCCTGATATCGAACAGCATGACCTCGATGGCCAGCTGGGGAGTAACGTTTCTGGCGATGTTGCGCTCGGCGGTTGCGACCGCCTCGAGCGCCCGCGTGGCACCCGCAACATTCGTCGCGGCGGCAAGCCGCCCGATCGTGTCGCGCACGTCCTCGTTCACAACGTCTGCCGCCTCGTCCTGAAGCGTCAGCAGCACGTCGCGCATGAGCGTCCGCGCGCTCGCCAGCGCTTCCATAATACCCGAACGCTCGCGCGCGTTGAGTTCGCGCTTGTTGCGGTCCTCAAGCTGCTTCAATGCTCCACGCGACAGGTAGTCGGCGTTTTGCTCGAGCACCTTTTCCTGCGTGGACTTGACCTCGGCGAGCGGCGCCTTAACGGCGACGATGAGTGACTTGGCACGGCTGAGCACGTCGGCCTCGTCGGCGGCGATGAGCGAATCGATGGCGCGAACCATCTGACGGCGGGCGTCCTGGCGCTCGGCGCTCTTGAGGAAATCGATGCCACGCGTGGGGCTTCCCGCCACGGCGACGGCCATGCGGCAACGCGCGGGGTCCTGACCGGTGGCGCGGCTCACGGCCTGCGCGGCGACGGCGGGCGATACCAGCCGAAACGGCACGCACTGGCAGCGGCTCACGATGGTGGGCAACATCACGTCTGCCGAGGTGCCCAACAAGATAAACATAACGCCCTCGGGCGGCTCCTCGAGTGTCTTGAGCAGTGCGTTGGCGGTGTTGGCGCGCAGTTGCTCGGCACGGTCGATGATGTAGACCTTGGCCTTGGCGCGAATGGGTGCCAGCGGCACGTCATCGAGCAGCTCGCGGGTCTGGGCAATGAGGTAGCCCGTGGCGCTCTCGGGCGTGTAATAGTGCACGTCGGGGTGCGTATGGCGAGCAACGCGCACACAACTGTCGCATGAGCCGCAGCCATCCTGCTCGCACAGGAAGGCTTGGGCGAGCGCCCACGCGGCGTCGAGCTTGCCCGCGCCGGGCGCGCCCAAAAACAGGTAGGCGTGCGATGCGCGACCGCTGGCGACGGCATTGGTCAAAAAGTCGCGCACGCGCTCTTGGGTGTCGAGCTTGGCCAGCAGACTTGCCTGAGCGGGGGCCATGCTACTCGGCCTCCTGGGCAAGCGCAGCGGTGACGGCGTCCTGGGAAATGTCGAGGCCGTAGGCGCGAACCCGCTCGACCGTCTGCGCGAAGACTTCCTCGATGGACGCGGTCGCGTCGATGAGCTTTACGCGGTTTGGTTCCTCGGCGGCAATGGCGCAAAATCCCTGGTAGACGCGCTCTTGGAAGGCCATGCCCTTAGCCTCCATGCGATCTGCCGCACCACGGGCTGCCATGCGCAGCGCCGCCTGCTCGGGCGTGATGTGGTAGACGAGTGTGAGCGCCGGGTGCGTACCCGCGACGGCCAGGTTGTTGGCATCGCGCACCATCTGACGATCGAGGCCGTCGGCAAACGCCTGATAGCAGGTCGTGGAATCGTAGAAGCGGTCGCACAGGACCACCTTGCCGGCCGCGAGGGCGGGCGCGATAACCTCATGCACTAGCTGGGCACGGGCGGCCTCATACAGCAGCAGCTCGCAAGTGTCGCCCATCGCCGTATTGGCGGGGTCGAGCAGCAGAGCACGGATCTTTTCGCTGATGGCGGTACCGCCCGGCTCGCGCAGGCTCACAACCTGGTAGCCAGCGAGCTCGAGCGCACGGGCAAGCAGGCGCGCCTGCGTAGATTTACCGGCGCCATCGACACCCTCGAGCGTAATGAAGCTATGTTGAGCGGGCACAAAAGCCATGGGCGCAGCCCCTTCCTACAAGGCGCGTAAATGCAGATATATCAACCAAGCCATGATACCCCAGTGCTCGGTGCGTCCCCAATGGCTAAAGGTGCCTTTCCAAAGTTGCGGTGAAATAGGGACTGATTGAAGCTCTGAGACCGCCAAACAGTCCCTATTTCACCGCAACTTATGATGGGGAATTTTGAACGCTGGGTATAATCGTCCTATTGCATTGAAATGTGGCGAAAGGAGTGGCAATGTCTCGGTATTGCGCCTCGTGCGGCAAGCTTCTTGCAGATAATGCCAAGTTCTGCACCTCGTGCGGTGCACCCGTTGAGCAAACAGTCGCGAGCGATAGCCAGCCCGCTTTTGAGCAGACCGGTTCCCTCGATACGCCGCAAGCCAAGGCGGACGACCCCCTCGCCTATCGACCCGACCCCGCCGCAAGCCCCGCGGCCGTCGAGACCACGCAGCGCATACCCGTCGCGAGCGGCTCGCCCCAACAGCAGCCGGCTCCCGCATACGCGCCCGCTTCGCCACAGACCCCCGCTCCCAAAAAGAGCGGCACCGGGCCGCTTATCGCCGTTATCGTTGTGCTGGTGGCGATCATCATCGCCCTGGTCATCTTCTTTGCAATCAGACCTTTCGACAACGCCGCCACGCAGACGGCTGCCGAGGTAGCTAAGCTGCACCATGACGTCGACGAAGATGACCTAAAGCCTCTCGGCGATCCCAACAGCCTGTACGACGATGACGACGATGACGACGAGGATGGCGGCGAAGCAACGCTCTCCGAGCAGAACCTCTACCGTCGTCTGAGCGAATACTACGACTTGCTCGAAGACCTCGACAACTACGTCCGTGGCTGCGCGCAGAACTTCAACGGCAGCTATCTGGAAGAGGATCGAACCGCCCGTCAAAATCTCGCCGACGTCGCCGAGCGCACGGAGGACACCATCGAGCAGTATTACGACATCGTCGAGGACCTGGACGTCCCGACGAGCTCTAAGAACTACAGCTCCTGGAAGGACATCATCGCCCTGTACGATGACCTGGATCACCGCATTGACGCAATCTGTGATGCCTGGGAGATCAGCCTGAAATACACCAAGCCTGCGGATCACAAGAATGAGATCGTGGCGCCGCTGTCGCGCGACAACGTGGCGGGCACCAATGACAATAAGTACCGCCTAGACTTTGAGGAGCGCTACCCCGGCGCCAAGCCTGTCGAGGTGAACTAGCGCTTTGTCGTTCCCGAGCCGGCAGTTAGGGACGTTCCTAAACTGCCGGCAGAAAAGGAACGTCCCTAACTGCCGGATAAAAAACGAGCGAGGATTTTGAGGTCCTCGCTCGTTTTTGTTTTAGGTGATGCTTCGACCGTGCGGCTACTTGTCGGCAGCGGTCTTTTTGGTAGTCGACTTCTTGGCCGTCGTCTTTTTGGCGGTCGTCTTCTTGGCAGCAGTCTTCTTTGCCGCCGTCGTCTTCTTGGCCGTGCTCGCCTTAGTCGTGGTCTTGCGACCGCGGGCGGGCTTCTTCTCCTTGGTCGGGCAGTCCATGTTGACGCAGATACGCCACGGACCGCGCGCCGTGTTGACCACCACGATGGGGGCGCCGCACTCGGGGCAGGTCTCGCCCGTCGCCTCGAGCTTGCCGCGCGCCGGCAGCGGATAGCTCACGCCGCAGTCATCGTAGTTGGTGCAGCGGATAAAGCGCTTGCCGCTCTTCTCGCTCTTGTGCGCGATCAGGTCGCCGTGACGTCCGGCCTCGGCACACACCTTGCACTCGCCCACCTTAAGATCGGGCTCGTAGTTGGTGGGGCACGTGGGGTTCACGCAGATCTCGAAGGCCTTCTGGCGGAATGGCTGGCACTTGATGCGCGGCGCGCCGCACTCGGGGCACACGGCGGCCTCGCCCTCGAGCGGGCTCACCTTGACGCCACTCGGCACCGGATAGGTCACGTCGCAGTCGGGCCAACCCATGCAGCCGATAAAGCTGCCGCGGGTCTTGGCGCTCGTCTTCATAACCAGGTCCTTGCCGCACTTGGGGCAGGCGCCCACGCGCGCATCGGCCGTGACGGCGTCGCTGATGGCGTCGCCCAGCTCCTGCGTATGCTTGAGCAGCTCGTCGAGCACGCCGGCCAGCAGCGCGCGCGAGTGCGTCACGACATGCTCTTCGGTATCCTCGCCGCGCTCCACGCGGGTCATGTCGCCGTCGAGCTCGCTGGTCATATCGGGGCTCGTGATGCGCGGGGCAAACTGCGACAGCGCGTCGATGATGGCGATGCCCAGCTGGCTCGGCTCAACGGGATCGTTTTTGAGATAGCGCACGGCGTACAGGCGCTCGATGATGCTCGCGCGCGTGGACTTGGTGCCCAGGCCGCGCTTTTCCATCTCCTGCACGAGCTTGCCCTGGCTATAGCGCGCGGGCGGCTCAGTCTGCTTGGCCTCGAGCTTAATGTCGAACACGTCGACCGTGTCGCCCTGCTCAAGCGGCGGCATCTGCTCGTCGCGCTTGAGTCCATACGGGTATGCCTCGCGGAAGCCCGGGGTCACGAGCACGTCGCCCGAAGCCACGAACGGCTCGCCGTTAACGTCGAGTTCGAGCTTGGTGTTCTCGATGGTCGCGGGGCCCATGAGCGTCGCCAAGAAGCGGCGGGCGATGAGGTCGTAGAGCTTGCGCTGACCACCGTCGAGCGTGGACGGATCGCCCTCGCCCGTGGGATAGATAGGCGGGTGGTCGGTGGTTTCGACTTTGCCGCGCGTGGGCTTCATGGGACCGGCGAGCACCTTTTTGCATACAGGCGCCAGCGCCGGGTTAATCTTTGCCAGGTCACTCACCACGGCGCCCAGATCGAGCGTCGCGGGATACACGGTGTTGTCGACACGCGGGTAGCTGATGAGGCCCGCCATGTAGAGGGACTCGGCGATGCGCATCGTACGCGCAGGCGAGATGCCCTCGGCCGCAGCGGCTGCCTGCAGCGAGGTGGTCGCGAACGGCGTGGGCGGCTGCTGCTTGCGCGAGCGCTTGGTCACCGCGGCAACGGTTGCCGTCTTGGCACCGTCAACGTGGCCGTACGCCGTCTCGGCGGCATCTTTGTCGGTAAAGCGCGCCGTCTTGTGCGCGATCTTAAAGCGGTCGTCCTCGGCGGCACCCTGCGCGGCACCCATACCGCGAATCTGCCAATAGTCCTCGGGCACAAACGCCATACGCTCGCGCTCGCGCTCGACCACCAGCGCAAGCGTCGGCGTCTGTACGCGGCCGGCGGAGCGCACGTTGCCAAAGCCGCCAAACTTGGCGAGCGTCAGGTAGCGCGTGAGCACCGCACCCCAAATGAGGTCGATATGCTGACGGCTCTCGCCGGCGTCGGCCAGGTTCTGGTCGAGCGAAACAAGGTTATCGAAGGCCTGCGTAATCTCGGCCTTGGTAAACGAAGAATACTGGGCGCGGGCGACCGGCAAGTCGGGCGCAACCTCGCGCACCTTGTTGAGGGCGTCCGAACCGATCAGTTCGCCCTCGCGATCGAAGTCCGTGGCGATGATGACGCTGTCGGACTTCTTGGCCAGGTTCTTGAGCGAGCGAATGAGTTCCTTCTCGGCCGGCAGCTTAATAACGGGCGCCCAGGTGAGATAGGGCAGACTCTCGAGCTTCCAGCCCTTGATGGAGATACCGTCGGCAAGGAACGGCTTGCGCTTGGTGTCGTAGGGCGGACGCGCCAGGCCATCGGGCATATCGGCCGGCAGCATCTCACCGTCCTCAGTGACCGAATACCAGCCCAGCTTTTTATCGAACAGCACGCTGTCGCAAAAATCGGGCGCGAGGATGTGACCGGCAAGGCCGATCGTCACGCACTCCTCGCCCTTCCACTCAAAACGGTAGATGGCGGTGTTGTACACCTTGTCCTTTTTGGGCTTGCCCGTGGACAGACGCTCGGCGATCTGGCGCGCGGCGTCGTTTTTCTCGGCGATGATGAGCTTCAAAAGAGGCTCCTATCTCATGTCTCTGCGGCTGCGCCCGCGCTTATGGCGGCCGACTTACGCCCTTGCTTGCTCAATCTGCCCGATGAGCCAATCGCACCAGGCATCCATGCCCTCGCCCTTGCGCGCGCTCACGGCAAACCGCGGCGCCTGCGGATTGAGGTCATCGAGTGTCTTAGTATACCTATCCATGTCAAAATCGAAAGCCGGAGCCACGTCGACCTTGTTGAGCAGCTGTGCGCCAGCGTGTTGGAAAATGCCCGGGTACTTGATGGGCTTGTCGTCGCCCTCGGGCACCGAGAGAATCATGATGGACAGGTTCTCGCCCAGGTCAAAGTCGACTGGGCAGACCAGGTTGCCCACGTTTTCGATAAAGATGACGTCGATGTTTTCCAGACCCACAGCCTGGTCGAACGCGTCAACGGCCTCCATGATCATGTTGCCCTCGAGGTGGCACAGACCGCCCGTGTTGATCTGGATGGCGGGCATGCCGGCTTCCTTCATGGTGATGGCGTCGACATCCGAGGCGATATCGCCCTCGATGACGGCACAGCGCAGGCCGGCCTTATCGCGCAGGCGCTCGTTAGTGCCCAGAATCGTGGTGGTCTTGCCCGAACCGGGGCTCGACAGCACGTTGATCACATAGGTGTTTGTCTCTTTAAATCGCTGACGCAGCTGATCTGCCAGGCGCTCATTGCGCGACAGGATCGGCGACGCGATATCAATCGTTTTCTCAGCCATACTTAGCGCTCCTTAATTTGGCCCCTTTATACCCCATCACCAGATGGCTAGCGGACTAATCGTCGGGGGTTTCGATTTCGATACTGGCGATGTCGAGCTCGCGGCCGTGCAGCAGGCGCACGCTGGCGCCGCCACATTGGGGGCAGCGGCAATGGAAACGGTCGTGCTCAAAGACCTCGCCGCAGTCCAGACACTCGCTTTGTGGATGGACTTCCTCCACGGCAAGCTCGCAGCCGCGCGTGAGCGGATCCTCGTCGCGAAACGTCTCCCACGCAAAGTCGAGCGCCTCGCGCACGACCTCGGTCATATCCCCGATACGCAGCGTTACCAAAACGGCGCGCGAGGCCCCCGCCCCACGCGCCGCGCGAATCACTGTATCGAGTATGCCGTTGACAATGCCAACCTCATGCATACCGTTTTACTCCTCGCTGTCCTCTTCGTCGTCCGAAAAAAGGTCCAGACGGCTCACAAACAAGCCCTCCTTGCCCTCGCGCGCGGTAATGACCACGCGAGCGATGGCGAGCGAAATCTCGTAGAGCGAGAGCAGGGCGCCATACATGAGACCCAGCGTAACGGGCGAGCCGTCGGGCGTGATCACAGCCGAACCCACGAGCAGGCCTACGTACACGTAGCGCCAGGCGCTGCGGAAGGCCGCGTAAGACACGATGTGGAAAACAGACAGGTAGAAGATGATGAGCGGCAGCTCAAACGCCACACCAAAGCCGATCATAAAGAGCAGCTCCATGTTGACGTAGTTCTCCAGATCGGGCAGCGCCGTAGCAACGGCCGAAGTCTCGCCGATGAGCCACTCAAAGCCTGCAGGGATGATGATGAAATAGCAAAAGATGGCGCCCAGGAAGAACAACACCGTCGAGGCGAGCACCGTGGGCACGACCCACTTGCGCTCGTTGGGGCGAAGCGCCGGCAGGAAAAACGCCAGGATCTGCCAGATAATCATGGGCGTGCACATGACAACGGCCATCTTGATGGCCAGCGAAAAGCGCAGGCCAAAGCCGCCGAGCGTGGTGGTGATGTAGAACTTACCGTCCGGCACAAAGGAGCGGATGGGGTCTTCCAGGATGTCGAGCACTACAGGCGTGGCGAAATACAGCACGATAGCGGCGGCAAACACCGACACGACCACGATGGTCAGGCGGCGACGGAGCTCTCCCAGGTGATCGAAGAGCGGCATGCGCGCGGGTCCGATAGGCATTACTCATCGCCTCCCTTCGGAGCGTCAGCGGCAGCGGCGTCGTCCTCGGCCTCGAGCTCGCGGGCGAGCTGGTCGACGACAGCCTTGCGCTTGCGGGGACGACGGGCATAGAGGTCAGCCGTCGTGGGCTCTGCCGGCTCAGGCTCGGGCTCTGGCTCTACAGCAGGCTCAGGCTCGGCGGCGGCAGCAGCAGGCTCGGCCTTGGCGGGCTCGGCCTCATCAGCAGCGCCTTCGCCCTCGGTGGCACCCTCGCTCGCAGCCTTCTCGGCGGCAAGGCGGGCACGGCGCTCGGCAAAGGTCTCCTTCTTTGCGGGCGCAGCCGTCTCGACGGCATCCCCGTCCGCATCGGAATCGTCATCGACGGCAGCCTTCTTCGGCTTGACCGGAGCCGAAGCAGCCTCGCTTACCGGATCGATGATCTCGGACTGAACAACGGCCGTCATCTTTTCCTGCGTCTCGCGGAACTGACGGATGGCACGGCCGATCGTGCGGCCCATCTGTGGGAGCTTATCCGGGCCAAACAGCAAAAAGCCGAAGACCACGATGATTGCCAGCTCACCCTCTCCAATACCAAACACACATACCTCCAAGGCTCGATGTGAGTCGAGCCCGCACCGCGCCATTCGGCCGGAACTCGTCTATTCATTCGGTCAAGTATAGCGCCCGGACGTCAAAACGTCCGAGCGCATCACAAACATATGCCAAACGGCACGCCCTTTTGGGGGCAAAGATTATGCCGCCGTGATCGAAATCTCCTGGTCGACGCCCAGCAGCTGAACCACGCGCATCACCTGGGGCTGCACATTAGTGCAGCTAAAGCGCTTACCGTGGTCGACCGCGTGGTGCGCGGCGCCCACGAGCACGCCAATGCCCGTCGAATCGATGTAGCTCACCTGGGCAAAATCGAGCTCAACGGCCTCAGTGGGCTGCTCGAGCGCCAGGTCGATAGCATTGCGCAGACTGTCGGCGTTAGAGATATCGATCTCGCCGATTACCTTAATGGTGTAGATCTCCGGCGTGGGGTTGGTGGAAATACCCAAATCCATGTATACGCTCCTTTACGTATCGAAAGTGCGGATAGTACTGGGCGCGGACTTGCGGGGCCCTAGGCGTTAGGCGCGCTCGGCACGAGCAAGCTCGGCAGCGACAAGCTTAACGGCCAGCATCAGCACGTCGAGCGCGGCCTCCAGGTCATCGACCGTGGGATAGCTCGGCGCGATGCGGATGTTGGTGTCGCGCGGATCCTTGCCATAAGGCCAGGTAGCACCAGCCGGCGTGAGCTTGACGCCCAGGTCGGCACAAAGCGCGGCGACCTTTTGGGCCGAGCCCTCGGGACCATCGAAGCTCACAAAGTAGCCGCCGCGGGGATGCGTCCAAGTGGCGCAACCCGTATCGCCCAGACCCTCGGTGAGCTTGCGCTCAACGGCCTCAAAGCGCGGGCGCAGGAACTCGGCATGCTTTTTCATGTGTTCCTTGACCGCCTCGATGGTGGGAAGGAAGCGCACGTGGCGCAGCTGGTTGAGCTTATCGGCGCTGATGAGGCCGGCCTTCAGGCGCTTGGAGAACTCCGCGATAACCGCGGGGCTCGCACCGATAAAGCCGATGCCGGCGCCCGGGAAGGTAATCTTGGACGTCGAGGCAAAAGCCACCACGCGGTCCTCGGTGCCCGCCGCGCGAGCGAGGTCAAAGATGTTTGCGAGCTCGTCGGTCTCGTCGTACAGGTCGTGCACGCAGTAGGCGTTGTCCCAGAAGATGCGGAAATCGGGCGCGGCCGTGGGCATCTCGACCAGGCAACGCACGGTGTCCTCGCTAAAGGTGATGCCCGTGGGGTTGGAATACTTGGGCACGCACCAGATACCCTTGATGGAATCGTCGGCGGCAACGAGGCGCTCGATCTCGTCCATGTCGGGGCCATTATCGGTCATCGCGACGGGGACATTCTCGATACCCAGGTCGGCGGTGATGCCAAAGTGACGGTCGTAGCCGGGAACAGGGCACAGGAACTTGACTTTCTTGCCGTCGTGCGCGGCCTCGTAAGCCTCCCAAGGCTCGCTGCCGCACGAACCGCAGCGCCAAAACATGCCGGCGATATCGTGCTCGATCAGAAGGCTCGACGAACCCAGTACGAGCGTCTGCTCGGCAGGGCAACCCAGGAACTCCCCCGCCAGCTTGCGCGCCGAGGGAATGCCCTCAAAGCAACCGTAGTTTGAGCAGTCGACGTTGCCGTCGTGCAGATCGGCATCGGCATTGAGGATATCGAGCATGGGTCGAGAGATGTCCACCTGGGAGGGCGACGGCTTGCCGCGGGCCATGTCGAGCGCCAGGCCCTTGGCCTTGACCTCGGCGACCTCGGCTTTGAGCGCCTCGATGGCGGCATCGAGTTCGGTGGTTTCCATCTTCTGGTAGATCGTCTGCATGGGTGCGACCTTTCGCGAAGCGGGACGTTGCAGTTCGTCTAAGTATAGACCGCCACCGCCGCAACGGCATGAAGCCGTGATAGATTAAGTTCATCGCAATGATTTACGAATCGCCGCGCATGCCGGCGTGGGGCGCCCAAGGAGGCACTATGGAGTACGGATCGTTTCAGGCCGAGGAATTCGGCGACCTGCAGCGCCTGGTCGACGGGCTGTTTTACGACCGCCACGCCATCGACCGCCTGGATCTCATCGTGCAGGCCGAAATCTTGGACCTGGCGCCCGATCTCATGGAAATCGTCAACCTGCTACCGCCCGGCTATTACGACCGCCAGTCACTTTGCGACCAGCTCAACTCCGCCTTGGCCGCCCACGGCTGGGGCGCCGTCTACGGAACGGTGGAATAAGCCTCGAGGCCGGCGATTTGGCCCGCTCCCCGACCTTGGCGAGGCTTGTTTTAGGGCTTGTGGCCAAAAAAGGGCAAATATGAGTACTGTTACCTTTTTAGTAGCAGCGATTCTTGGTCGAAATCGGCAAAACTCGACTTGAAACTTCCTAATCACCGTCAGCTAGCGCCAAATTGGAAGTCGATGGTCACTCATTAACGTACAGTTTTTATAACTTTGTTCATTATTTTCCGCACCTAAAATGATACGCCGTTTGTGACAGTACTCACAAACGGCGTTTTTTGACCACTGGCGTGTCTGGCAGGCGGCAAGCACCGCCCGAATCCGCATTTTGAACGCGCCCGAATCGGTTCTGGAGCCGGTTTTCGCGCTCTTACTCGTCTTTGGGCGCGGGGTGCTTGCAGACCACGCTCATGTAGATCATACCGAGCACGGCCGCGGTGACAGAGCCGGCGAGAATAGCGGCCTTGGCAGCCAGAACCTCAAACTGGGCCGTCGGGAAGGCAAGGCCGCTGATGAGAATCGACATGGTAAAGCCGATACCGCCCAGAATGCCCACACCGGCAATCATGTGCCAGTTGACATTGTGCGGCAGCTCGGAAATCTTGAGCTTAACCAGGGCAAACGTCATGCCAAAGATACCGATCGGTTTGCCCAGCAGCATGCCAAAGTACACGCCGAGTGTCACCGGGTCGGTGAGCAGCGTGCTCATGTCCACGCCCACTAGGCGAACCTGTGCGTTCACGAACGCAAAGATCGGCAGAATCACAAAGTTGACCGGCGTGGAGATCAGACGCTCCATGCGGATGAGCGGCGGGGTCACGCGGTGCATGACGCGCTCGACCTTGGTGGTCGAGACGGTAAAGTCATGCTGGCCCAGGATGTGCGCCTCGTCGTCGTAGCGGTCATCGAGCAGCGGCAGGCACTCGCCCAGCCAATCGGTGAGGCTATCGAGCTTGACGCCGCACTTGGCCGGGATGGTAAAGGCCAAGATGACGCCAGCAAGCGTGGCATGTACGCCGCTCTTAAACATGCAAAACCACAACAGCAGGCCCAGTACCGAATACGGGGCAAGGCGGTAATGCTGCGTCTTGTTGAGCCACACGAGCGCGCAGGTCACAAGCGCGGCGGCACCCAACCAAAACGGATTGGGGCTCTGACCGTAGAAGATGGCGATGGCGGCGATGGAGATCAGGTCGTCGGCGATGGCGAGCGTCGAGAAGAACACGCGCACGCCGTTGGGCACGCGGTTGCCCAAAAGCGACAGCACGCCCAGCGCAAAGGCAATATCGGTTGCCATGGGAATGGCCCAGCCGTTGTGCGCGCCGGCATGGTTAAAGATCAGGTAGATGCAGGCGGGAACGACGACACCGCCCACGGCCGCCAGCATGGGAAGCATGGCCTGACGCGGATTCTTGAGCTCGCCGACCGTCATCTCGTACTTAAGCTCGATGCCCACCAACAAAAAGAAAATCGCCATGAGGAAGTCGTTGACGAAAAGCTCAACGGTGAGACCAGCCGTAAGGTTGCCCAGGCCCACATACAGCGGGGTCTCCAAAAAGTGATGGATGACCTCGTAGGCATCGGTGTTGGCGCAGATAACGGCGGCGATAGCGGCGAAGACCATGACGGCGGCGGAAATCGTGCCGTTCTCGGCGATGCGCTCCCAAATGTCGTGACGTTCAAAGCGCTTGCGCTCACGAACGTTGAACAGCTGCTCAGTTGCTGCCATGGGCGGCTCCTTTCTCGGGAAAGCTCCCGTCTTAAAAAAGCACGGCCCGCCCAAGTGGCGGCGCCGCGCTCTAACGTATTACGCTTGCATCTAGCCTACCCTGCACGACAAGCACGCAGGCGTGGCCGAAAAGCGGAACCACAGGTTGAACATTATTTGCTCAACGGCACGGGCACGCCTGTCCAAGAGACGACGCGGCGCCGTGCACAAAAAACGACCGGAGCGCGGGACGTCCGCGATCCGGTCGTGGCGTTTGGTCAACTAAACCTAGCAGGCGGCCATGATGGGGGCAGCGACCTGCTTCTTACGGGAGAGGACACCCGGCATCCAGACGCCGTCGTGCTCGTCGGCAATGCCCAGGCCCTTCTGAGCGGCCTCGGTCTCGCCCTCGAGCAGGACCTGCGAGCCCTCCTCCATGATGTCGGTGATGCACAGGACAATGCCATCGGCACCCTTCTCGGCGGCGTAGGCGCGCATGGCCTCGCGAATCTCGTCGATCATGCCGAGCGCACGACTCTTGTCGACGGTCTCGTACTGGCCGATGAGCAGCTTCTTGCCGGCGGGCTCGAACATCTTGATGTCGTTGCCGACCATCTCGGCTGCGGTGAAGGAGCCGGACGGACGGGTGAGGAAGACCTCCATGCCAAACTTGACCGGGTCGACACCCACCTGCTCGCCGAGCTTGGCGGCGACAGCGCGGTCGACATCGGTGGTGGTGGGGCTCTTGAGCATGAGCGTGTCGGTCATCATGGCCGAGAGCAGCAGCTTGGCCTGGACGTCGGAAAGCTCAACGCCGAGCACGCCGGCGAGCTTGGTGACGATGGTGCAGCTGGAGCCCCAGGGCAGGCAGATGTAATGCAGCGGGCCGGCGGTCTCGAAGTCGCCGATGCGGTGATGATCGACAACGCCAAAGACCGTGGCGTCCTTAAGGCCGGCGACGGACTGGGCAGACTCGTTGTGGTCGGTGAGGACGACGAGCTGACCGGCCTCGACGGACTCGATCACGCGGGGCTCGGCGATGCCGGCGTCGGCGAGCAGCTTGGCGGACTCGGCCGGAAGCTGACCAAGGGCGCAGGCCTCGTAGGTGTTGCCGGCATACTCAACCTGGTTGAGCAGCTGGGACAGGACGACGGCGCTCATGATGGCGTCGTTATCGGGGTTCTGGTGACCAAAGACAAGAACGTTTGCCATGGATATCCTCCACTTGATATGTGTACTTGGACGTAGCTATGGTAGCACGCCGATGCCGAGCCTTCGCAGACGGAAGGGCTACGGCATATTTTGGGGCAGGCATGGAGGCCAAGGCTGTCCCTTTTGCACCATGTTGGTGCAAAGTAACCTGGCCCCCTTGCACCAGCTATTTGCCGGCGGCGCGCAGGGCTACGTAAGCGGCACCGATGATGCCGGCGTCGTTGCCGAGCGAGGCGACCTCAATGGGCGTCTCGCGCGAGGCGGAAAGCGCGTAGTGCTTAAAGTGCTCGCGGACCTTGTCGAGGTAGACGTCGGCCGAGGCGGAGGCGCCGCCGCCGATCAGGAACATCTCGGGGTCGACCACGTTGGCGATAAGCGCCAGAGCGCGACCGAGATAATCGGCCATGGTATCAGCCGCGGCCAGCGCAAGCTTGTCGCCCTCGCGGCAAGCTTGGAACACGTCCTTGGAATCGGAGGGGCCGGTGAGCTCGATGGGCTCGACGCCCGCCTTCTTGCATTCGGCAAGGTAGTTGCTCACCACGCCAGTGGCGCTGGAATACTGCTCCAGGTGGCCATGGCCGCCACAGCCGCAGGTGCGCTCCTCGTCGGGATTCAGGCACATGTGGCCAATCTCGCCGCCGGCGCCCACAACGCCCGACACCACGTCGCCGTTGACGATAACGCCGCCGCCCACGCCGGTACCGATGGTGACCATCACCACGTTCTGCACGCCCTTGGCAGAGCCGAGCCAGGCCTCGCCCATGGCAGCAGCGTTGGCATCGTTCTCGTACTTAACGACCGCGTCGGGGCAGTGCTCCTGAATGGCGATCCTAAGCTCGGGCAGGTTAATGGCAATGTTGGCCTTGACCTTGGCATCGCCCGAGGCCGGGATGGGGCACGGAACGGCCAGGCCAATGCCAGCCACAAAGGCACGCGGAATCTGCGCCTTGGCGACCACCTGGTCGATCGCCTCGGTCACCGCGGCAAAGCCCGCAGCGTCAACGATGGGAGGCGTGGGTACGCTGGCCTTGGCAAGCAGGTTGCCGTCCTCATCGAACAGGCCCTCCTTAACCGAAGTGCCGCCGACGTCGATGCCGATGTAGTACTGCTTAGGTTCCATGGGAGCCCACCTTTCTCGTTTAAACATTGCCTGTATGGTACCGCTCCTAAGACAAAAACCTGCCAAAAAGGGACAGGTTTGTTTTGGCAGGTTTTATCTGGGAAAATGCGAACGCCCGCTCATCAGCTCGCGCAAGGCCTTCGCCAAATATAAAGGCGCCGGAAGGCGGAGGCTCCCGGCGCCCGTGAAAGGGACTGAATTGTCTGGTGGGCCGAACGGTCCGTCGCGGCGATAACGCCGACTAGGCCGTGCGCGCCTGCAGCAGCTTGTGGACCTCGATGAGCTCCGTGGCCATGACGCGCATGGTCTCGGTGCCTGCCATCTGGTCCTCGGCATGCAGCAGAATCAGCGGGGCCTCGCCGTTACGCTCGCCATTGGCCTCCTTTTTAAGGAGCCCCATGTGAACATCGTGACCACCGTTGTAAGCCTCGTCACCCTGCTTGATAAGCTCCTCGGCGGCGTCAAAATCGCCCTCCTTGGCCTTTTGCACGGCATTGATGTACATGCTCTTGGCGGTTCCGACGAAACTGATGATCTCAAAGCAGGTCATCTGCAGCTCGTTCATATCCTCCATGCGCTGCACCTAGCCCATCACGCTGACGCAGTGGTCGATGATGCCAGCAGCGTTCATGCGGCCGTAGTCGACCATGTTGATGACCTCAACCGGGAAGCGGCCAGCGGCCTCCTTCTCAAAATCGCCCTTGGTGTAGCCAATCTGCGGGCCGAGCAGCAAGATATCGCACTCGTCCAGGTGATCGTGAGCCTCGTTCATAGGACGGGCCTCGACCTCGATGTCCAGACCACGGCTTGCGACCTCGGACTGCATCTTCTGGACCAGCAGGCTCGTGGACATGCCGGCATTGCAGCAAAGCATGATCTTCTTCATGGTTTCCTCCTTATAACTGCGCGGCGCGCAGACGACAACTGGTTTTATTCCTTGCGGCTACTGTACCCACCCCCTGCGTCTTTACGCAGGGAGAGCCGCGAGCACCGGCACCGCGTACCGGCGCCCGCAACAATGAAAGGGAAAACGAACCGTTTAGGCGTTCTGCTCGGCAAGGGCCTCCTGCTTGGCGATGGCCTTCTCGGAGATCCTCATAAAGGGCAGGTAGACAACCATGCCGATGACAAGCTCGAGGGCCTGCCATACGCCGGCGCGCCAGTCAAAGCCCGTGGCAAGCAGGGCGTTAATGACGGGAGGCATGGTCCAAGGCACCTGGGCGATGCAGGGGCTGATGATGCCCGCGCAGGTCAGGCCATAGGTGATGCCGATGAACAGGTCGGGAAGAAGCACGAACGGAATCATGAGCGGCAGGTTGTACACGACGGGGTAACCGTAGATGACCGGCTCGTTGATGTTAAACAGGCCAGGAACGATAGCCATCTTGGCAACGGTCTTGGAAGCCTTGTTCTTAGAGAACAGGAAGGTATCGAGCAGGAGCATGAGGGTGCAGCCCGAGCCGCCGATAAGGGCGAAGCTGTTGACGATCTGCATGTTCATGTAGTGATCGGGCTGGATGGTGCCGCCGGCGGCAAAGGTAGCCATGTTGTCGACGATGAGCATGGTCAGGATCGGCTCGACGGTAGCGCCAGAGATGGTGGACTGGTGAATGCCGACGCAGAACAGCAGGTTCGCAAGAGTGTAGATGAGGATAACAGCCCACGGACCGGCGTTCATGATGCTCTTGAGCGGGTTGGAAATACACGTGGAGATGATGGTGCACAGATCGGTGCCGGCAAACACGGCGAGCAGCGCTGCGGCAACTGCGAAGATCGAGAGGTTGAGCAGCATCGGGATCATGACGTTAAAGGAGTTGGAGACCGCGGGGGGCACACCCTCGCCCAGCTTTACTTTAAGCTTCTCGACGCCGGAAATCTTGATGAAGAGCGTGACGGAGAGCAGGGCGATGATAATAGCCGCGAACAGACCGTTGGTACCGGTGTTGGCAGTCGAAAGGGCGCCCGTGACCTCGGCAGAGGTGATCTTGTCGGTGAGCAGCGGACTCGTGGCGGCAAGCGTGGCGGTGATCTGCTGCGGCATCATGATAACGAAAGCGGAGATGGCGACGACCACGCAGGCAAGCGGGTTATCGAAGCGCTCGTTCTTAGCGAGGCTGTAGCCGATCAATCCGGCCAAGACAATGGCAGAGACGTTGAGGGTGCCCAGCGTAATTGCCGAACCCCAGGTCTGAAGATTGGCAAGACCCGCCGCATCGAGCGGGAACAGAGGGAACACGACGTTGTTAATAAGAACCGCGATACCCGCAAGGATATAGAGCGGCGTGATGGTTGCGAAGGCATCGCGCAGGGAACGCAGGTGAACCTGGTTTCCCACCTTCGCAGAGACCTCGGCAAATTTGTCGAGGAAGCTCTTTCCGTTTTCACTGGCCATGATTGCTCCTAACTATCAAATCCGGCCTTTTCCTATGCGCACGGTGGTCTGTCGCCCTTTGCCACCAGATGTGCCATGTTTTGCGCGCGGCGGCGCGCGGTCTGGGCGCTCGCCCGGTCGCTAGTCAACCACGTGGGTCGTTGCGACCTGCTTGAGCCAAGCTGCAGACTTCTTAAGGCGGCGCTTGTAGCCGTCCATGAGGTCGACCTCGACAAAGCCGTAACGGTTCTTAAAGGCATTAGCCCAAGACCAGTTATCGATGACGGCCCAATAATGGTATCCGCGGCATTTGGCGCCCTCGGCGATTGCCTTGGCAACCCACTCCAGGTGCTGGCGCACAAAGTCGACGCGGTAGTCGTCCTGAATGGTCCCTTCGGCGTCACGGTTCTTGTATTCGTCCATGATGCCGATACCGTTCTCGGATACAAACCACTCAAGATCGGGGTAGTTCTTAGCGCAGTCCATGCCAAAGTCGTAGAGGCCCTGCGGGTAGATTTCCCAGCCGCGGCTCTCGTTCATAACGGCGTCGGGCCATACGTACTCGTCGGCAAAGTGCGGCAGACCGTACTGGTCGATCTTGCTCGCCGGAGCCTGAACGCGCGTGGGATGGTAGTAGTTACAACCGAGCCAGTCGACAACGCCCTGCTTGAGGATCTCTTGGTCGCCGGCACGGAACGGAAGTTTAACGCCGCCCTCGGCCAGGCTGTCGAGCACGTCGGCGGGAAGCTCGCCCTTGGTAATAAGGTCGAGCCACCAGCGATTGTTGATACCGCTGGTCATACGCACGGCCTCGAGGTCTGCCTCGCTGGGGTTCTCCTTGGTATAGACCGGGGTAAAGCAGTTGATCATGCCGATCTTGGCGTCGGCGCGAACGGCGCCCTCGTCATAGGCGCGGCGGTAGTTGGCCACAGCCAGCGCGTGCGCCAGCGAGATGTGATACTGCACGGTGCGGGCGCGGTTATAGTCATGGAGCTGCGGGTACCACACGCCCTCCTGATAGCGCTGCTCGGGCTCGACGATGGGCTCGTTAAAGGTGAACCAGTACTTGATCTCCTGGCCAAACTCGCGGAAGGCAACGTCGGCGTAATGAGCGTACGCCTCGACGACCTCACGGCTCTCCCAACCACCACGGTCAAAGAGGTAGGTAGGCATGTCAAAGTGGTACAGGTTGACGAACGGCTCCAGGCCGGCCTCGCGAGAGGCACGGAACAGCTCGTGATACCACGCGGCGCCCTCCTCATTGAGGTTGCCGTTAGCATCGAGCAGGCGACTCCACTGGATGGAGGTGCGGTAGGTATCCAGGCCCAAGTCCTTCAAAATGCGAAGGTCCTCCTGGTATTTAGCCATAAAGTCATTGCCAGCATAAGAGCCAACGCGGTTATAGAACGAATCCAGATCCTGGATGGACCAGGTATCCCACAGGTTCTCGAGCTTGCCGCCCTGGTTCCACTGACCCTCAGTCTGCGGGCCGGACATAGCGGCGCCAAAGAAGAAGTCACGGGGCAGCTGATACTGAGCCATCAAAGTCCTCGCTTTCGTGTCTAGAGCTTTCGGTTGGAGACGGGTTTGCTTTGGCAAGTTATCCGGCGCGGGCGCGCACCGGTTATCCAGATATCCAGCCCGCCAAAACAAAACCGTCCCCAAACGGTCGGCCCTGCCGGCGGCAGGGTTCCGTTCGTTGCGTACAACTATAGCGCTCTAATTTCTAAAGTAAAGCGTCTTTTTGTTTTTTCTTTCTCGGACTTCTTATATAAAAGTAATATGGGTGCCTCGTTGGGGGTTATACTTACTTGCGTATTCTTATATGTCGGAAAGGAGGTTCCATGATTCCCAAATACGAGGCGATAGCTGCAGATATCCGTCGAAGCATCGAGGATGGCGCTCTTAAACCGGGCGACAAGCTACCCACCGTCGTTGAGTTCTGTGAGCTCTATAGCGTTTCCAAAATCACCGTCAAACGAGCTATCGAGCAGATCACCGAAGAGGGTCTTGTTACCAGCCGGCGCGGATCGGGCACCTACGTTAAAGACACGGCGGGGCTTCCCGACAAGGCGTTTTTCCAGGGCAAGAACGACCGCGCCCAGGGCTTTTCGTATGAGCACCGCGGGGAGAAGGTAACCTCGGTGGTCTACGATTTCTCGATTGTCAATCCACCGGCAGAGGTTGCGACTCAGCTGGGAATTGCCGAGGATGACTTTGCCTATCACATCGTGCGCGTGCGCCAGGTCGACGAGAAGCCCATCGTTATCGAGTACACCTACATGCCCCTCGAGCTGATTCCGGGCCTTAAAAAGAAAGACCTGTATGGATCGGTCTACAGCTTCATCCGCGAGCAATGCGGGCTGAAGATTTCGAGCTTCCACCGCACCATTCGCGCCGTAGCGGCAACCGAGGAAGAGGCTGAGCGCCTGGACACCAAACCCGGCTCTCCCCTGCTCGAGCTCAACCAGATTGGCTTTTTGGATAGCGGCACCGCCTTTGAGCATTCGATCTCGCGCAACGTTGGTGACCGCTTTGAGCTGCACAACGTAACGTTGGCATAGTTTTGTAGTCATGCGGGCGCTCGTTATGGCTCGTTTAGAGTGGGCAACCGCACAACACCATGGGGGTATGAACATGTCCGATTTGATTAAACTGACGCCGATCTTCCACGAGAAGATCTGGGGCGGCCGCCAGCTCGAAACCGTATTTGGTTACGACATTCCCGAGGGTCCCATCGGTGAGTGCTGGGCTATCTCGGCCCATCCCAACGGCGACTGCCAGATTGCGGAGGGCCCGTATGCCGGCCACACGCTGTCGTGGCTGTGGGCCGAGCACCGTGAGCTCTTTGGCAACTGCGAGGGCAAGGAGTTCCCGCTGCTCATTAAGATTCTGGACGCCAAGGACGACCTTTCGATCCAGATTCACCCCAACGACGAGTACGCTGCCGAGCACGAGAACGGCAGCCTGGGCAAGACCGAGTGCTGGTATGTGCTGGACTGCGAGCCCGGCGCCACGATCATCGTCGGACAGCGCGCCAAGGACCGCGCCGAGGCAGCACAGATGATCGAGGACGGCCGCTGGGACGAGATGCTCAACGTGCTGCCGATTCACAAGGGCGACTTTTTCCAGATTGACTCCGGTACCGTGCACGCCATCAAGACCGGTACGCTCATTTTGGAGACGCAGCAGTCGAGCGATGTGACCTATCGCCTGTACGACTACGACCGCCCCGGCACCGACGGCAAGCTGCGCCCGCTGCATATTGAGCAGAGCCTCGACTGCATCGATTTTGATGTTCAGGCGCCGACCGACGGCACCGTGACCGCGCCCGAGGTCGACGGCGTGACCGAGCTCGAGTCCAATCCCTGCTACACCGTCGATCGTGTGCGTGTCGACGGCAGCAAGACCCTCGACCAGCGCTGGCCCTTCATGTGCCTGTCGGTCATCAACGGCGAAGGCACCGTCTGCGGCGACCCCGTCCACAAGGGAAGCCACCTGCTGGCCCCGAGCACCGTCAGCTCCATCGACCTCGAAGGCAAGATGGAACTGATTATTAGCCACCTGTAGGTCACTGGTACCCGAGTGCTCGCCGGGATGGGCGCGGGGTTTGATCGCCTGCTCGGGCAGTCCTGCTCGCACGGAGAGCACATTAAGTGCTCTCCGGCTCGTGCGGAACTCGCGATCGACCAAACCCCGCGCCCATCCCGGCGAGCCTCTGGCTAGCAACAACAACCCAAACGCAAGTAGGCTCCCCCGCCCATCAACGGGGGAGCCCCTACTCGTATCTATATATCAGCCCACCCGGCTCTCCAGACCAAAAAGCGAACGAGCAGAGCGATGTTCGTCCAGCAACGTTACCCAAGGACCTGGGCGGGTGTATGGGGCAACATCGATCGCGAGTTCCGCACGCAAAGGAGGCCACTTAATGTGGCCTCCGTCTTGCGCAGGACTGTCCGAGCAGGTGATGTTGCCCCATACGCCCGCCCAGGTCCGCCGGGATCACGACAGCTTGACGATCGGTGCAAAACCTTTCATCAGCTTTTTGGTCTGGCCGGTTTTTTCGAACTGGACCTCGATCATGTCTCCGGCGACCGAGATCACGGTACCGGTGCCAAAGGTCTTGTGGCTCACGGTATCGCCCGCGGCAAAGTCCTGTGACGCGCTGGCGCGATCGACCTTGCGCTCCACCGTCGGCGACACCTTGGACGACGGCTTTTTAGCTCGCGGCGCGCCCGAACCAAAGGTCGAGGCAACACGGCCGGCGTCGGGCGAAACCCCGCGATGGCGCTCGGTGCCATAGGTGCTGCCACCAAAGAAATCGTCGAAGCTCGATCCGCCGCGCGAACCGGAACCGCCGGTCGAGCGCGTATGCGAACCGAACACCTTGCCGCCATACATATCCGAGCCCATGCCCGAGCCAAAGGTGCCGTGACGGTCGCCGCGCTTCTCCCAGCCCGTGCCCTCAAAACCGGCAGAACCGATACCGCTAAACTCGATATCCTCAAACGGAATCTCGTTGAGGAAACGAGAGCGCGGGTTGGCAGAGGTCGAGCCGTAGGTGCGACGCGTGGCCGCATAGGTCAGGAACAGGCGCTTACGGGCACGCGTGATGGCAACGTAGGCCAGGCGACGCTCCTCCTCGAGCTTGCCCGGATCATCGCTGCCGCCAAAGTCGTGCACGTGCGGGAAGATGCCCTCCTCCATGCCGGCCACGAACACCGCCGGGAACTCCAGGCCCTTGGCGGAGTGGATGGTCATCATGGTAATGGCATGCGTCTCGCCGGCCAGGGAATCCAAGTCGGAGCGCAGGGCCAGCCACTCCATGAGAGCAGGAAGCGCCTTACAGGTGAGCGGACCGTAGGTGCGCTCGATCTCGTCGGCATGCACGGCACCCGCCGGCATCTCCGTCGGCGCGGCATACGCGTTGCCCGCAATGGCGGCAGCCAGGGCATCCTGCGGCGAGAGCGCCGGGGCGGCTAGGCTATCGAGCGGATTGGAACCTGCGGCATCACGCGCGCCAACGAGCGCCTCAAACGAGGATACCGGGGCAGACGGTCCCGGCTCGGGCGCAGGTGCGCTCACCACGACGGGCTCGGGCTCGGCGCCGGCAGGCACGTCGGCAACACCGGCCGCGCGCAGCTCCTCTAAGCTCTCGAGCGTACCCTCGATATCCTCGTGCGTCTCCTCAAATTCGGCGGCCACGCCCAGGAATTCCTGGATGTTCTCGGCGCGGCTCTCGGCCTCCATGGTGCCCTCGGCGCGAAAGGCCTGCAGCAGGCCCGTCTTGTCGACAATCATCTCGACAACGTCCTTGAGCTCGCCGTCCATGCGGCGGCCCTCGCGCACCAGCGACACAAAGCTCGACAGGCCATTGCGGACCTTGGCGCTAAACATGCCCGTCTCGGCGCACGCGATCTCGCAGGCTTGGAAGAACGAGCAGCGGTTGTCGCGCGCCAGCTGCTCGATCTTTTGAATCGAGGTGGAGCCGATGCCGCGGCGCGGCGTGTTGATGACGCGCTTGACGCTCATCTCGTCGGCCGGGTTCACGATCATCTTGAGGTAGGCCATGACGTCGCGAATCTCGGCGCGGTCGAAGAATCGCGTGCCGCCGACGATCTTGTAGGGCACGCCCGCGCGCAGGAACATATCTTCGAGGATACGCGACTGGGCGTTGGTGCGGTAGAACACGGCGATATCGTCGTAGCTTGTACCCTTGGCATGCAGCTTTTCGATCTCGCCGGCAATCCAGCGACCTTCGTCGCGCTCGTCGCTTGCCTGGAAAGCCTGAATCTTCTCGCCATCGCCCTCGGCCGTAAACAGGCGCTTGTCCTTGCGCTGCGAGTTGTGACGCACCACGGCGTTGGCGGCGCTCAGGATATGACCCGTAGAGCGATAGTTCTGCTCCAGCTTGACGGTCTTGCAGTTTTTAAAGTCCTGCTCAAAGTCCAGGATGTTGGTGATGTCGGCGCCACGCCAGCTGTAAATGGACTGGTCGTCGTCGCCCACGACCATGAGGTTTTGGTACTTGGCGGCCAGCAGGTTGGCGATCTCGTACTGGACGTGGTTGGTGTCCTGATACTCGTCGACGCTAATGTAGCGGAAGCGCTCCTGGTACTTGTCGAGCACCTCGGGGCGGGTGCGCAGTAGCTCGAGCGTGCGCACGAGCAGGTCGTCGAAGTCCATCGCGTTGGCGGCGCGCAGGCGGCGCTCCAGCTCCAGGTAGACTTGCGCGGCCTTTTTGTCGTTGGGGCTATCGGCGCTCTTGAGCATGTCCTCGGGCCCGATCATGGCGTTTTTAGCAGAGCTGATCTTGCTGCGGATCATGTTGATGGGGAACTGCTTTTGCTCGATGCCGAGCGCCTGCATAATGTCGCGCACCATGCGCTTTGAGTCGTCGTCATCGTAGATGGTGAATTGACCGGTATAGCCCAGCAGGTCGGCGTCCTCGCGCAGCATGCGCACGCACATGGCATGGAAGGTGCACACCCACATGCCACGAGTGCCGCTGGGGATGAGTGCCGCCAGACGCTCGCGCATCTCGGCCGCAGCCTTGTTGGTAAACGTAATGGCAAGAACCTGCCAAGGCTTAACGCCCAGGTCGCCGAGCATATGTGCGATGCGGAAGGTCAAGACGCGGGTCTTGCCCGAGCCGGCGCCGGCGAGCACCAGCAACGGGCCCTCGGTGGACAGGACCGCCTCGCGCTGGGCGGGATTAAGGCTGTCGATGTCGACGAGCGGCTTGATAGGCTTGGGCGCCGGCGCGGGAGCGTCATAGATGTCGAGCGGAACGAGCTCGGGCTCCGGCGCAGCGGGGGCGGTGTATGCATCGAGCGGCACGGGTTCCGGCGCGGGCGGCACGGGTACCGCGGCGTTCTTTTCCCAGGGCAAGGGCTGGGTCATGGGCGACTCCTCATCTGACGGACGGCGCGCCTGCGGGCAGCGCCATAGTTTGAGCCGTACCAGTATACCGAGCCGCGCGGACACCGACGCAAATCACACCACGACTCCGTGCGCCGCCGTCAGGTCCGCCCCAGCGGATTTGGCGCAAAGGTGTCAGGTTAGTCTGCACCACGTTGGTGCAAAGAAACCTGACCCCAATGTACCAATCACGGAGCCACCGATGTCATGGCAACGGTAGCGAGCGGCGGCCAGGGCGAACAAATTGGCATGAAAAGGGGGCGGCATAGACCTTTTGGTCATGCCACCCCCTTTGAATGACAAGTTGTCGCCCTGGCCGCCGCGCAGCGTCGACTAAGTTAGAGGCCGAGCATCGGCTCCAGAACGAAGAAGTATGCGAGCACTACGATGCCCAGGATGATGCGGTAGACTCCGAAGCACTTGAAGTCGTGACGGCGGACGAAGCCCATGAGCCACTTGATGGCGATGAGCGAAACCACAAAGGCCACAACGCAGCCCACGCCCAAGATGGCGATCTCGTTGGTGCCGAACGTGCCGCCCTTGATGAAGTACTTGACCAGCTTGAGCGCACTCGCGCCAAACATAACGGGAATAGCCAGGAAGAACGTAAACTTAGACGCCACCGAGCGCGTGCAGCCCAAAAGCAGGCCGCCGATGATGGTAGAACCGGAGCGAGACGTACCAGGCACCAGCGAAAGCACCTGGAAGCAGCCGATACCCAGCGCAGTCTTCCAGCTGAGGTCCTCGAGCGTGGCGATGGAACCAAAGTCCAGATTCTCGTCATCGTCCTCATCCTCAGCGGTAGCCGTGGGGGGCGCCGCAAAGTGCGCACCGGCGGGACGTCCACCCGACACCACAGCACGCGAACCAAACGAACCGGCAACGGCCATTTCCTCGCGCTTGCTCGCGCGCCAGTTCTCGATCACGATAAACAGCACGCCGTACACAATGAGCGCCAGCGCCACGACGGGAGCGTTGTAGAAATGCTCCTCCATCCAGTCGTTGAGCGGCAGGCCGATCGCCGCCGCAGGAATGCAACCGAGCACAATCTTGCCCCACAGCACCCAGGTGTCGCGACGGCCCTCCTTGCCCTTGCTGGGCGAGAACGGGTTGAGCTCGTGGAAAAACAGCACGCAGACGGCCAGAATGGCGCCGAGCTGAATCACGACCAGGAACATATTCCAGAACGTCTCGCTCACGTTCATCTTGACGAACTCGTCCACCAAGATCATGTGGCCCGTCGACGAAACGGGCAGCCATTCGGTGATGCCCTCGACCAGGCCCATGAAGGCAGATTTTAGAAGCTCGATAATATCCAAAGGGACCCCCTCGTTAGACACCCGCCGGTAGATGTTCTGCGGACGATGCGGGCGATGTCCCATTATCAACCGTTGGCGGTGCGACCGCGCCTACCCTTACCAAAAAACTCGCCCGTTCACAGAATTGCGAGCAGTTAAACCGAAATCCTTGGGTATAACTGCAACAAGATAAAGTGTCCGGCGGTCAACGCACCCGCGCCCGCCCGACGCACGAGCCCCGCGCCCGTGCGATAGACCAAGGAGGAAACCATGAACGAGGGTTACACCAAGGTATTTGTTTCACTCGACGGTACTGAGCAGCAGGATTTTGTGCTCGCACGCGCCATCAAGGTCGCCGCGAACAACGGCGCCAAGCTGATTATCGGCCACGTTATCGATTCCACGGCGCTCGAGAGCGCCGGCTCCTATCCGGTCGATTTGGTCAACGGTCTGGAGGAGGCCTTTAAGAACTCCATCGAAAAGCAGCTCGAAGAGGCCAAGGCCAATCCCGATATTCCCGAGGTCGAAGTCATGATTCGCGCCGGCCGTATTCGTGAGACGCTCAAAGACGAGATGCTCGACGTGGTCAAGCCCGACCTGGTGCTCTGCGGCGCCCGCGGCCTGTCCTCGATCAAGTATGCGCTGCTGGGTTCGATTTCGACGTTCCTGCTGCGCAATACGGACTGCGACATTTTGGTCGTGAAGTAGCGTTGCTCCCACCGGCCGCGGGGCCTGCGGGGTTTCCACGGGCACGTCCTCGCCGCGTTGCGGCTGCGGGATGTGCCCTTAGGAAACCCCTCCCGGCCCCGCGGCCTTCGCAGCCTTACTTCAGCGAGTTGGCTGATAAAAGATGGCGTGCCGCCCCGTTTGGGGCGGCACGTTTTGTTTTGGCTGCACGTTTTTGTTTGGGTGGGCGTCTGCCGCGTGCGTTACTCGAAATATTGAAACTTATTCGTTGAAAACGCGAATGTTACGACGAAGCCTTCGCCGGGCTCGGATGCCGCGGTGACGTCGATGCCCATCTTGGAGCACAGGCGCGCCACCAGGTAGAGGCCGATGCCCGTTGCGCGCTTGGTGGTGCGGCCGTTGTCGCCGGTAAAACCCTTCTCGAACACGCGCGGCAGGTCGGCCGCGCTCACGCCGCAGCCGTTGTCCGCGACGGTAAGCTCGATGCGTTCGCTCGCCAGGCCCTCGTCCAGCAACGCGCCCGAAAACACGATCTTTGCGCCGTCCTCGCGCGCATATTTGATGCTGTTCTGAATAAGCTGGCCTAGAATAAACTCGAGCCACTTCTCGTCGGTAAAGACCTCAAAGTCGAGGTTCTCGCACACCGGAGCCACGTGCGCCGCGATAAGCTCGCGCGCGTTGGCTTTAATCGCGCCCGTCACCAGGGTCTTGAGATCCCAACGGCGAATCAGGTAGTCGCGCTCCACGACTTCCGAGCGCGCATAGTACAGCGCCTGGTCGATATAGCGCTCCATGCGAGCCAGCTCGCGACCCAGGTCATCCACACGCGACAGGTCGTCTTCGCTGCCGTCCAGGTTTTCCAAAATCAGGTGGGCCGCCGCCAGGGGCAGCTTGGCCTCGTGAACCCAGCTCTCGATATAGTCGCGATAGTCTTCGGTCTGACGCCGGCCCTCGGCAACCTCGTCGCAGGCGGCTTTGCCCACCCGGCACAGGACCTCGTACTCGAGCTCGCCCTCGGCATAGGTTGGGCATTGCACCATCTCCTGCACCCATGCGGGACTCTCGAGCTCCTCTGCCGCGCGCTCCAACTGACGCAGAAAACGGCGACGGCGAGCGTACTCGATCACGATGCCGAGCATACCGAAGATAAAGGACACGCCAACCGCCACGACCACGATAGAAACGGGTGCGCCGGCGACCGTCAGCACAAAGCAGCTCAGCAGCACGCCGCACGTCCACACGGCGACGGGAAGCAGTGCATCTTTAAAGAACTTGCCAAACGACATAGCCGGCCCCTAGACCGAATAGCCTTGGCCGCGATGCGTCGTCAAATACCCCTTGATGCCGATTTTTTCGAGCGTGGTGCGCAGGCGGTTGATGTTGACGGTGAGCGTATTGTCGTCCACGAAGGCGTCGGAGTCCCACAGGTCCTGCATGATGGCCGAGCGCGAGACGATCTTGCCCGCGCGGCTCAGGAGCAGCGAGAGAATGCGCAGCTCATTTTTGGTGAGCTCGGTGCTGTCGCCGGTCGCCGTGTTGGTGACCATAGAGCGGGCGAGGTCGAGCTCCAGCCCCTTGTGGACGAGCGTGCTGCGCTCGCCTGACGCCGCGGTGCGACGCAGCAGTGCGTTGATGCGCGCCACGAGCACGCGCGCGCTATAGGGCTTGGGAACAAAGTCGTCCGCGCCGAGCGTCATGGCCATGATCTCGTCGATCTCGGTCGTGCGCGAGGTGAGGACGATGATGGGGACCTCGGATTCGCGGCGAACCTCGTGGCAGATATGCTGGCCGTCCTTGACGGGAAGCGTGAGGTCGAGCAGCACCAGGTCGGGCGCGGCGGCGAGAATATCGCGCGAGACATGCTCGAACGATTCGCAGGCCTCGATTTCAAACCCGGCGCGGGCAAGGATGTCGACAAGCTCACGACGAAAGGGCTCGTCGTCCTCAACGATATAGATTAGCGCCATGGATTCCGCTCCCCTCTTGGTTGTCTTGCCACCATTATGGCTGCGAAACTGCAGGTGCGCGCCACGCACGTCGCCAAGGTGACAGAACTGTTCGCGAGCGGGGGCGTTTTGTCCGCCTCGCACTCGCAGCGGTGACGGGAACCAAAATGATTCTTTAATCCCCGTCCCAGAATAATCATTTAGCGGCGGGCGCGAAGCTTTTCGTAGCCGTCGGCAAAGAAGGCGACCGTCGCGGCGTCGGACTCGGCGGCGTCGGCGTCGGTGGCAGGCACCACGCCGTGCTCGTCGCTTACCAGGAACAAGGCGCCCTTGAGCTGTGCGGGAATGTCTACGCGCGTGACCGGGATGCCCTTGGTCTGGGCCAGCTGCTCTATGAGCGTCGCCGTGCCACACAGGCACTCGTCCGCCGGCGCCACAAAGGCCAGCTCGCCGTTGTTGACGGCAGCGAGCAGCTCGGGCGTCACGCCGGTTTCGTCGGCCTCGGAGCGGGCCTCGGCGGAGCGGGCACGCAGCGCCTTGGCCGAAGTATCGGCCAGCGGCTCGTACTCACCCACCGTCATGGCGGCATTGCCGTTAACGTCGATCACCAGCATGAGCACGCCGTCGTGCGCGGTGTAATCGCCCTCGGCAAGCGACCACTCAACGTGCTGCTTGGCCCAGCTGAGCATGTTATGGGTAAGCGGCTCGCCCTGCACCAAGCGCTCGGACAGCGCGCGAATGTGACGGTTGAGCATGGGCACCTTTTTGTTGGACATGCGCCAACGGCAGATAAGCGCGGGCTTGTCGAGCGTAAACTTCTCGACCGCCTCCTGATTGGCGCAAAAGTCCTCGTACGCACGCTGATCCTCGGCATTGCCAAACAGCTCGGCATCATCAATCTGGGGCATGGTCATACCTTTCGTGTTAGTCATTCCGTCCTCTTATACCAAAAAGACGGCCCTCCAAACGGAGCGGCCGTCTTTTGCAGAGATTATTTTGTCCCGGGGCGAAACTTAGTGCCTAAAGTGGCGGGCGCCCGTAAACACCATAGCAATATTGTGCTCGTTGCAGGCCTGGATGCTCTCGTCATCGCGCTTGGAGCCGCCGGGCTGGATGATGCAGGTCACGCCGTGTGCGGCAAGCACGTCGACGTTGTCGCGGAACGGGAAGAACGCGTCGCTTGCGCAGGCAAAGCCGCCCTTCTCCACGCCCTCGCGCTCGCAGAAGTCCTCGGCGCGCTCGCAGGCAAGCAGCGCAGAGTCAACGCGGTTGGGCTGACCGGGGCCCATGCCAATGCCGGCCTTGCCCTTGGAGACCAGGATGGCGTTGGACTTGACGCCCTTGCAGACCTTCCAGGCAAACTCGAGCTCGGCCATCTCGGCATCGGTGGGCTTGCGGTCGGTGGGGAACGTAAAGGTCGCGGGGTCCTCGGTCACGTGGTCGACCTCCTGCACCAGCATGCCGCCGTCGATGGAGCGCAGTTCCACCTGGGCGCCGTGGTCCACGCCGCCGGTAGCCAGCACGCGCAGGTTGGGGCGCTTGGCCATGCGCTCGAGCGCCTCGGCAGTGTAGCTCGGGGCGATGATGACCTCGACAAACTGCTTGTTCTGATCGGCAAAATGCTCAACCAGCTCAAAGGGAACCTCGCGGTTGCAGGCGATGATGCCGCCGAAGGCGCTCTTGGGATCGCAGGCGAAGGCGCGGTCGTAAGCGGACGTAATGTCCTCGGCAACGGCGGAGCCGCAGGGGTTCTGGTGTTTGAGGATCACGCAGGCAGGCTCGTCGAACTCGCGGACCAGGTTCCAAGCGGCATCGGCATCCAGATAGTTATTGTAGCTGAGCGGCTTGCCCTGGATCTGCTCGGAGCCCACGAGCGGAAACTGCGAGCTCGCGGTGTTCTCGCAACCCTCGGCAAAGCGGTAGACCGTAGCCTTCTGCTGAGGATTCTCGCCATAGCGCAGGTCGTCGACCTTCTCCAGCGAAATCTCGAGCTTGGCAGAGGTATCCGCCACGTCACTTGCCTGGGCGGCAAGCCAACGGGAGATAGCCGTGTCGTAGGCGGCGGTGGTCTGGTAGACCTTCACCTGCAGGCGACGACGGGTGGAAAGCGTGGTGCAACCGCCGGTCTCGTGCATCTCGGCCAGGACGGCGTCGTAGTCGGCCGGATCGGAGATGACGGTAACGCTCGTGGCGTTCTTGGCAGCAGAGCGCAGCATGGAGGGACCGCCGATGTCGATGTGCTCGATGGCATCCGCGAAGGTGACCTCGGGGTTGGCAACGGTCTTCTCGAACTCGTACAGGTTGACGACGACCAGGTCGATCAGCTTAATGCCGTGCTGAGCGGCCTCCTGCATGTGCTGCTCGGAATCGCGGCGGGCCAGCAGCGCGCCGTGAACCTTGGGGTGCAGGGTCTTAACGCGGCCGTCCATCATCTCGGGATAGCCCGTGAACTCCTCGATGGGGGTTACGGGAACGCCCGCGTCCTCGATGGCACGAGCCGTGCCGCCCGTAGAGATGATCTCGACGCCAAAGTCATCGACCAACGTCCGTGCGAAATCGACGACACCCGTTTTATCGGTAACCGAGATCAACGCGCGTGCGATCTTCACATCAGATCCCATGCAGTCCTCCTGTCTGGTACGCCGCCGTGCTCTGTGAGTCGGTGATACGTCGATCTGCAGCGCTCGCGCAGCGGCATTGAAAATACTGATTCAATGTAGCGCATCGAGCGCGACGTTGCACCCCGCAACGCACGGCTGTGCAGAAAAAGTTTGCGAGCGGGGGTTGCAGAGGCGCCGCTGAGCACGGTGAGTTGATGGAACACAGGGGCACCATAATTAGATGCCAATGGCGTGGTAGAACTGTGCTCGATATGCATCCGCAAAAGAAAGAGGCACCATGGTCTCGCGGGTTCTCTACCGACCGTTTGATACTGAAGACTTTGACGCCATCGCGCTGATTCTGCAGCAGCTTTGGCATAACAATTCGGATAACGATGAGTACAACCGCCTTGAGGCCGCATGCGACCTCGCCTATTGCCTTTCGTCCTCGACGTTTTCGCAGGTTGCGGTAATTGACGGCGAGGCGCGCGGCATTGCGCTTGCACGCGCAGGACAGAGCCCCGGCGTCACTATCAACGAGCATTGGATGGATACCGAACGCGCGTTGCTGTCGCAGATGCGCGAACTGGAGCCCGATGCCTGCGCCGAGTATCTCTCGTTTGTGCGCGCAACCATCCGAACCAACAACCGCCTGCTCGAGAGCAGCCCATTGCCGCACGACAACGAAGTCACGCTGCTCGCCGTCGATCCCGATGTCCATGGCCTGGGCGTTGGCTCGGTGTTGCTCGATGCCGCTGTCTCGTACCTTTCCTCGCGCGGGGCGACAAGGGCGCACCTGTACACCGACTCCAACTGCTCGTGGAAGTTCTACGAGCTGCACGGCTTTAAGCGCACGGCCACGCACCGCGCCAACCGCGAAGAGCGTCGTCACGACATGCCGCGTGAAAGCTTTCTCTACGAACTCGACCTAACAGCCTAGCCCAAGCAGCCACACCTGGTCATTTAAGAACGTCCCCAATGACTGATCCCCAACAACTAGTCATTTAAGTCTGTCCCCAATGAGTGGCCTAGGGGGTTTGTAGATAGCCCTGGTCAAAAAACATCAAATATGAGTACTGTTACCTTTTTAGTAGCAGCGATTTGGGGCATTTTTGATGCTTATAGGCATGACGACCAGCTGCACGAGCTGACATAACTCCCCAAATGTTCAATAAAATGGGCTCCTAACGAGAAGTACTCTCATTAGGAGCCCATTATTATGTGCAAACATATGTGACCAACGCAGCAACAGTACTCATATTTGGCATTTTTTGTCCACTGTCCCTTGCGCGAAGGTCCGCAGCGGAAAGTTTGACCCGTTTCGATGCACAAAAATGGGATGAATCTTCCCTGGCAACCGCCCAGAAAGATCCACCCCAAAGCAAGCGCTCGCTAGAACGTTCCGCCGCCGCCTCCGCCGACGCCGCCACCGCCGCCACCGGAAAAGCCGCCGCCGCTGCCGCCGCTCGAGCTATCGGAACTCGAAGCCAGCTCGCGGATGGTCTCGTGATACACCTCGTTGAACGAATCGAGCGGAGACTCGTTGCCGTAGTGATGGTAATACCACCAGTAGCAGGGGTAGTTGTCGTAGAAATCGTCGCTGTTGCGCAGATCCGCAGGCACGGCCTCGGCCAGCTGTCGCAGCACTTCTTTCGAAACGCCCAGGGCAACGCCCATCACCAGCAGTTTGTTCCACAAGATTAGGTCGCTGGGGATAGCCTCCTTCAGGCGCGTAAAGTCCTCGAGCCAATGCTTGAGCGCCTTGCAGCGAGCCGCCACCTCGGCGCCCTCCGGCGTGTAACGGCGGAAGGTGCAGCTCAGGACAAAGCCCACGATCGTAACGGGGATCGAGATCATAGCGGCACCGACGTTGGCATCCGCAAAGTCGGTATAGAACAGAGAGCCCAGAATGCCAAAGACAATGATGATGCCGAGAACCAGGCCGGCCACCATCGCGATAGTGCCATCCGATGCAATAAGCTCGCGCGCCTCCAGCTTGCCCTTAACTGTGCTCTGATAGTCCTCGAGCTTGTCGCCAACAGATGTGGTGCGCTCGCTAGCGTACTCCTCCAACTCGCTAAACGTGCGCGAACGGACTCCGTCCTTATCGGGCTTAACGCCAGCAAAGAAGACCTTGAGCACGTCGCGATCGATGCCGTCCTTCTTGGCAGCCTTCCAGGCCTCGTCGGTCACTGTGATGCGATACGTCTGCTCCTCTTTTTCGCGACGGAGCAGACCCTTCTTCTTGGTCTCGGTCGCTTCTTCCAGCTTGATCACGCGGTCGTCGGTGAGCTTCATAAGTGTGGCGATATATGCCTGATCGGGCACGTCGTTCCAGCTCATGAGAGCTGCAAGCACCGCGGGATGGTCGGCCGAGGGCACATCGCGGAAGTACTCGTCCTGGAAGAGCGGCTTGGGCTTGGGCCTGCGCAGCTTGAGCATCACGATCACACCGGTATAGGCAACCGCCACGACAACACACGCCACGGCGATCGCACCGGCAACCGCACGCGCGTGCTCACGGCGGGCGTTAGCTTCGTCGGCCCATTCCTTCTCTTCGCTCAGGATCGTTGACATGCGATCTTCGCCCGAAGCGGCAAGCTGCGGCACCCAGTCGCTAGGGAAGGCGATGCGTGCCTCGGCGAATTCGCCCTGGTGCACGCAGGGAATGGTATAGGTGACCATGGGCTCGTCCTCATCGAGCGACACGTCGCCCGTCAGCGGACCATGGCCCCATGCGCGGAAGTTATCGCCCTTGACGGCCGCCGTCCCGGCAGCGGCATTCGCGAAGCACACTTCCATCTCGACGTCATCGGAATCCGCAGACCAGCCGTCACCCACGAACTTCCAGTAGAGCTCGGCGGTATCGGCCCAGTTCATAACCGCACCGGTCATGGTGTAGCTCACGTAGTAGATTGCGCTGTCGCCGCTCTCGTGAGGGCTGAACACCTTAATCCTTACGCCGTCACCGGTCTGCTCGACCGTGTAGACGCCAGAGTCGCCCTTGTTCGCGCTATCGACTTTGTTAAACGCGGTGTCCTCTTCCTCGACACTCAGCACGTCAACGCCCGCCGTGCCGCCCTGCTGGTTGGTGCCCGTATTGATCTCCCAAAACACGCCGTTGATGTCGTCGTCGAAATCAAACTGGCGTCCCTCGACAACGGTCAGCGATCCATCGGCCTCGACCGTGGCACTGATGTAGGTTTGGGTCATGGAATACCCGTCGGCACGTGCAACGGCGGGCAACAGCAGCAGCGCGCACGCGACGAGCGCGCAAATGGAAGCAAATCGCGCAAACGGGCAGCGCTGCCGACAGGTCTTGGCAACGGGGGCGTTCATAGGCACATCCTTTGTCTGTGATACCAGTAGCGTCATTGTCCCACGTTTGCGGGTTCATGTGACGAACATCTAGGTCAGCGGAGTATTAAACGGGACGAAAGTCACGCCCGCGACCGGCACCTGGGGACGTTCCTTATCTGCCGGCAATCTGGGACACTCCTTGGCATAGCCCGCTCCGGCATAGATACCACTTCATAGCTCCGTCACAGGTGTAGCGGCTTTGTGTGGGCGCGGCGTGAGCCGATTAAGCCGGCGAGCGAGGGGCATAAAGCAGTTGAGCGAAAACGGTTTGCCCCTTTGCCGTTCGCTTGAGGATCATGTCCCCCTTTTCCGCGGAAACCCCGGCAGTTGCGAAGAGCTGCCGGGGCTTCTGTCGTTTGAGGGGTTGAAGGGGCTGAGCTTGGGGCGGTAATCGAGGTGTTGAGTCGGTGCCCGCCGCGCACAACACGCAGCCTCGGCAACTCGCGAGCATCGACGACGCCCCCTCACCTCACCCCGCGCTATACTCGTCCGCATGGATATCAACGCATGCAACATAGCAACACACGCCGCGGGCGCACCAGCAGCGGCCGCTCCCGCGCCCGTCGTGGGCCGCTTTGCCCCGTCGCCCTCGGGCCGCATGCATCTGGGCAACGTGTTCAGCTGCCTGTGCGCGTGGCTTTCGGCCCGCAGCCAGGGCGGCAGCATCGTGTTGCGCATCGAGGACCTGGACGATCGCTGCAAGCGCCCGGAACTTGCCGCCCAATTGATTGACGACCTAGCCTGGCTGGGGCTTGAGTGGGACGAAGGCCCCTACTGCCAGCACGATCGCCTGGACTTGTACGAGGACGCCCTGCACCAGCTGCAAGACGCCGGCCTCACCTATCCCTGCTTTTGCACGCGCGCCGAGCTCCACACCGCAAGCGCGCCGCACGCCAGCGACGGCACGCCCATCTACCGCGGCGCCTGCCGAGGCCTTTCTGCCGAGGAGGTTACCCGCCGCAGCGCCCTGCGCGCTCCCGCCACGCGCCTGCGTGTGCCCGCCGTCGACGACCTCGCCGGCGACGTGATCGAATTCGTTGACCGCACGTACGGAGCCCAATGCGAGGCACTCGCCACCGAGTGCGGCGACTTTTTGGTGCGCCGCAGCGACGGCGTGTTTGCCTATCAGCTGGCCGTGGTGGTCGACGACGCTGCCATGGGCGTCACCGAGATCGTACGCGGATGCGACCTGCTTGGTTCCACGCCGCGCCAGATCTATCTGCAACATCTGCTGGGACTGCCCACACCGCGCTACGCGCACATCCCGCTGCTCATGTCGCCGGACGGCCGCCGCCTTTCCAAGCGCGATCGCGATCTGGACCTGGGCGAGCTCCGCACCCGCTTTGGCACACCCGAGGCACTGTTGGGATGGCTCGCCGGGCAAACAGGCATCGCGCCGGACACCACGCCGCGTACCGCCGAGCAGCTGGTCGAGCACTTTAGCTGGGACGTCATCCGCGCGCACCGCGAGAAC
>DXLR01000098.1:0-5902 GCA_019414625.1 Collinsella sp. | reverse complement strand
GCCGCATACAGCGTACGCTCCCCTTCGGCAAGCTCGCGCGAGCGACGGCAGCGCGAAAGCAGCACGCGCCCGCCGCCGATAAGCATCACGGGCGAATAGGACAGCACCACGGCATGATCCCCGGCACGTAGCGGCAGCGAGTTTTCCAAGCGCACCTGAACAATACGGGTCTCGCCCACCGCCATGGGGGCCTCGCCCTCCATGAACATGATGCGACCGACAACCTCGGCCGTACCCGCCATCACATGCACGCGCGCGCCCGACTCGAGCACACGCGGCTTGGCACCCTCGCGGCCCAGGTAAGTGAACACCATCATAAAGCGCATCGTCTGGCCAAAGCGACCCTGCACGCCGAGCATCTCTCCGCGATCGAGCGCGGCGACGGCATCGCCCACCAAGTTGAGCGCCACACGCTGACCGGGCAATGCCCGCGGCGTATCGCCATGCACCTGAATCCCGCGCACGCGACAGACCGTACGCGACGGCAGCGCGACGAGCTCATCGCCCACCGCAACCGGCGCATCGTGCAACGTTCCCGTCACCACGGTACCGGCGCCCTTGATCGTAAAGCAGCGGTCGATGGGCAGACGCGGTGCGGCATCGGTGAGCTCGGCACGGGCACGGCAAGCACCCCAGCAAGCGGCAACCTGCTCGTCGAGCGCAGCCAGCAGGTCATCGATTCCCGCACCGGTCTTGGACGACACGGGCACGATCGGCACGCCCGCAAACACGGTGTCCGACAAAAAATCATCGACATCGAGCTCGGCAAGCTCAGTCATCTCGGCGTCGGCCAGGTCGCACATCGTCAGCGCGACCACCATGTGTGTGACGCCCAGCAGCTCCAGCACATGCACGTGCTCGCGGGTCTGCGGCATCACGCCCTCGACGGCCGAAACCACCAGCACGGCCACGTCGATACCCGTGGCGCCCTGCACCATGGCACGCAAGTAATGCGCATGACCCGGCACGTCGACCAGGCCAACGATCTTGCCACTCGGCAGCGCCAGCTCACCAAAGCCAAGCTCAACGGTCATGCCGCGACGACGTTCAACTTCCAGGCGGTCGGGGTTTTTACCCGTCAGCGCCTCGATGAGCGCCGACTTACCGTGATCAACATGTCCCGCCGTACCTACGATAACGGGACACTCCACCAGTGCTTGAACCTCACTCATCGAGCAATCGCCTTCTCAACGCACGCGACGAGCGTCGATGCCGCCGTCTCGATATCGCGGTCGCCCACGAGCGTGCGCACATCAAACAGAATGCGGTCGTGCGAGGCGCGCGTGACGACCGGCGTATCGAAGTCCTGAACGAGCGAGCGTTTGAGCGCGTCGACGGACAGGCGCTCGTCAACAAGACGCACAGCAACGCACATCGTGGGCAACTCCACGGTAGGCAGCGAGCCGCCGCCGGGAGTCGACGACTCCTCGACGATTTCCACCTGCACGGCACATGGGCAGCCAGCCTTATCGAGCCCGGCGACCATACGATCGCGCAGCTTGCGGGCACGTCGTTCCAAATGGGCCTGCGGCAGCGTAAGCATACTGAGCACCGGAATATCACGGTGGGCAACATCGGCGCCGTCCATGTAGATACGCAACGTGGCCTCGAGCGCAGTAAGTGCCAACTTACCCGGGCGCAGGGCGCGCATAAGCGGATGCGACCCACAGGCCTGGACCAGATCGCGACGGCCCATGATAATGCCCGCCTGTGCGGCACCGAGCAGTTTATCGCCCGAGCACGACACCAGATCGAGCCCTGCCGAAACCGAAGCCGGCGTGGGTTCTTCGCCGCCGCGAACCAAGATGTCATCGGGCAGCAGCGCGCCCGAACCCTGGTCCTCGTAGAACAGCAGGCCATGCTTGTGAGCAAGCGCCGCAAGCTCCCGAGAACCCACCTCCTCGTGGAAACCCTCGATGCGATAGTTAGAAGGATGGACCTTAAGGATCATGGCCGTATCGGGCGTGATGGCGCGCTCGTAGTCGACCAGATGCGTGCGGTTGGTGGCGCCGACCTCGACGAGTTTGGCGCCCGAAGCCGCCATGACGTCGGGAATACGGAAGCTGCCACCGATCTCGACGAGCTCGCCACGGCTCACGATGACCTCTTTGCCCGCGGCATGGGTGGCAAGCACCAGCAGCACCGCGGCGGCATTGTTGTTGACCACGAGCGCGTCCTCGGCACCGGTGAGCGAGCGGATCAGTTGCGCGGCGTGCTCCTTGCGCGACCCGCGCGAACAGGTGTCGACGCTGTACTCGAGCGTGCTATACCCGCGCGCAACCTCGGCCACGGCCTTTGCCGCCGACTCCGCAAGCGGGGCACGGCCCAGATTGGTATGGATGACCACACCCGTGGCGTTGACGGCGGGGCGCAGGCTCGGCAGCGCGGAGCGATGCGCACGCCACTCGATGGCCGAGGCCAGGTCGCGCTTAGAGCGCGGGGCGGCACCGGCGCGAATGGCGGCGCGCTCCTCGTCGAGCTCGGCCGTCACGGCAGCATGGACCACCGCGTCGCAGGTCTCCCCCGCCGCCTTCACCACCGGCCACTCGGCAAGCAGCTCGTTGACGGAAGGAATGGCGCGCAGGCGGGCGCGCACCTCATCGGACATGTTCTGGCTATCGCTCATGTGCGGCCTTTCAAAAGAAACGTGGATCAGTCGAATACATCAGCTGAGTCAATTACTCGTCATTATCCCCGCGCGCGACGATCTTTTCCACGCGAACGGCGTTTTCCTGGGTGAGCGCGGCACCCGTCAACGGGTCCCAACGCAACGGCGTATGGTCGAGCGGGCCCACGCCCAAGGCTTGAGCGCCACCGGCATCGGCGCCAAGCGAACGCCCGCCGGGGGCGGCCGACGTAAAGATGCACGCCGGATGCAGATAAGGCGTCGTCTCCACGCGCACGCGGTCGCGGCCCATATCACTCACGAGTTCGACGATCTCGCCGTCGGCGATGCCCATGTGCGCGGCAGCATCGGCATTCATCTGCACGGCATCCAGGTCCGACCCAGCCTCGGCGGCACCTTGGGCCGCAAGCCTTCGCGAGGTATGCGACTCAAAGGGACGGTTGCCGCTAATGAGGCGAAACATCCCCGGGCCCGGCTCCACCATGGGGGCGATCCAGTTGGGTACACGACCCAGGCCGGCTCGTTCCCATACGTCGCTTGCCAGCGCAATTTTGCCGCCATCCAAGGGAATCGCCGGCTCGCCCGTACGCGACGGCAACGCAACACCCGTGTCGGCCCAGCCGCGCTCCTTGAGCTCGTCCAGATCGATCCCAAAAGGCGCCACCTGGGCAGCCGCCAGGTCGTCAGACGTAAACTGGAAGTACTCGCCAGCCCCACACGCCTGCGCCAGACCGGCAAAAATCTCCCGACCGGGACGTGTGTCGTCATGCTGCACAGGCAGCACGGCGTTGCGGTAGAACACCCGCGAATCGTTGGCACCCACGACTGTGCCCACACCGCGGTCGGCCTCCAGATACGTCACATCGGGCAGCACGAAGTCAGAAGCGCGCGCTGTCTCGGACCAGCGGATATCAATCGTCACGAGCAAGTCGAGCTGCTGCAAAATACCCAACCACGCTCCGGCGTTGCCATAGCCTGCCCCGGGATTGCTAGCATAGACGATGAGCCCACGCAAATCGCCGGCCAGTATCGACTGACCGATGGTCGTGCACAGGCCGCGCACCGGATCGACCAGTGGATAGCGCTCGGACCCCAGCTTGGGCCCGCGAGGCACCGGCGGCGTCGCAAAGCGCGCGGGATCGAGGTCGCCCAACACAAGCGGCATGGGCGGATTGAGCGCGCCGCCTACATGCCCGATGCAGCCCAGCAGCACATCGACCAAGCAGATAGCGCGCGCGGTCTGGGTGCTATTGGCATACGCGATACCGATGCCACCATGAAAGCCCGCATCCACCACAGCGGCAGGCGCGGCGGCAGCGAGATCGCGCGCCGTGGCGACAATCTCTGCGGCTGGCACGTCGCACATCGACTCGGCCCACTCGGGCGTCCAAGCAAGGGCCGCCTGCGCCAGCTCGTCAAAGCCTGTGGCATAGCGGGCAACAAACTCGTGATCGTACAGGTCCTCGGCAATCAACACATGTGCGATACCCAGCAGCAACGCCAAATCGCAGCCCGGGCGCACGCGCAGCCAGCGGTCGGCAAGCGCAGCCGAGCCGCTGCGCCGGGGGTCGACAACGATGATCTTCGCCCCGCGCCGGCGTGCATCGTTGAGCGCATCAACGGACCCCATCGTCGACGAATCGACAATGGAACGCCCCAGGTACAAGATGCAATCGGTATGTGCCAGGTCGGAGGCGGGGCTGTAGCCTAGGCTGTGCTCCCAACCGGTAAGTCGGCTTACCTCGCAGGCACCGTCGGCACCATACACGTTGGGCGAGCCCAGCGCATGCATAAGGCGATATGCCCAGTAGCGGTCGAACGAGGGCACGCCAAGCGTCATGCCCAGCGCACGCGGACCACACTCGTCAATAATCCCCCCAAGGCGCGCCGCAATCTGCGCGAACGCCTCGTCCCACGAAATCGCATCGAACCCCGAGCCATCAGCTCGCCGACGCATGGGGTGCACGATGCGGTCGCGCTCGTCAAACGGCATTGCCAGGCGATGCCGTCCGCGGGCGCACAGGGCACGCGCAGCGCACGGGTGCCCCGGCACCGGCAACTCGGCCACCACGCAGCCGTCCTCAACGCGTGCCGCAAAGGCGCAATCGGCATAGCATCCTCCGCATGTGGTCACCACGGCGCGACCGTCACGCTCCACAGCAGATACCATCTCGATTACCCCTTTCACCAGCCAAACACAACAGGTCAACAGTCCAGCAACGAGCCCAGACCAAAAAAGCCTCCCGCACGGCAACGCCCCGCGGGAGGCCCGACGTCAAACAGACGGTACCTTACGCCTCGGACTTCTTGGCGTAGATAAACCAGTAGCCGAGCGCGACCAGAACCGCGCCGCCCACGATGTTGCCCAGCGTGGCGGCGGACAGGTTAAACGCAATGCCCGCAGCGTTGAGCGCATCGGCGCCGGCGACGTCAGCACCATAGCCGCACGCGTGCATCACGGCACCCATGGGCAAAAAGTACATGTTGGCAACGCAGTGCTCAAAACCGCAGGCCACAAAGGCAGCGATCGGCAGCAAAATACCCACGACCTTATCGACCACGGTCTTGCCGGCGGTACCGATCCACACGGCCAGGCACACAAAGATGTTGCACAGGATGCCGCGGAAGAAGATTGTCACCCAGTCGATCGTCACCTTGCCGGCGGCGACGCTCACCATGGAATTGGCAACCGCCTCGCCGTTGAGCTTGTAAATGCCGGCCATGTACACCAAAAAGACGATGAACAGAGCACCGACAAAATTACCGACCCATACGACGACCCAAGCCTTGAGCATCTGAGCCAGGGTGATCTTTTTGCTCTTGAGCGCGCAGACCATAAGAGAATTGCCGGTGAACAGCTCGGCGCCGCACACCAGTACCAGCACCAGGCCCAGGCAAAAGCACAGGCCGCCCACGACGCGCTGGGCACCCCAACCGAGCGTGCTGTCGCTCAAAAAAACCGTAAAGAACAGGCCGCCGAAGGCGATAAAAGCGCCGGCGAACATTGCCAACAGAAAGGCCTTTGCGACCGGCAGGTTGGCCTTGGTCACGCCGGCGGCCTCGGTCTTGGCCTCGATCGCGGCGGGCGCCAGGCAATCGGGAGCGGGGTACTCCACCTTGGAATCTGCCATGTCAATCACTTCTTTCCTAATCAGCAGAGACAAGCGCTCCTATTGCTCTTGCCCCAAGCGGACAAAGTGGGAAAAGTCGTTGGCGGCCACGGCGTCGTACACGGCGTCGACGGCGTCAAAGACTTCCGGGGACATGGGGTTGTAG
>DXLR01000097.1:0-72997 GCA_019414625.1 Collinsella sp. | reverse complement strand
AGCTGCGGAAACGCGGGGACCGTTCAGGCTGTTGCGTTGAGATTGAAAATCAACCTTATTTGTTTAAACGTCTTGTTTTGTTACAAGCTGATTACATTCCAGTATTTTGGCTGATTTGCTGCTGAGGATTGATAGCTGATCTATTTACATGACCGAATTGAGCACGCTGTTCATTATTGCCGGTTTTAAACAGACACAAATGTGCTCGGGTTGAGGCTATTTCGTTTAAACAGATGGTGCTTGACTAATGGTAAGAAATATGCTCTAGCAAAGTAGTCGTTAGGGACGTTCTTTAATGACTAGTCGTTTAAGAACGTCCCCAACGACTAAGTTAGGCGATGTGGAGGGGGTTGGCGGCGTCGACGGCATCGGGGGCATCGGAGAGGCCGTCGGGGGCAGCGTCTGTCGGGTCCTCGTCGGGGGTCTCGATTTGCTTGATCATGACCTCCTGGCCCTGCAGCAGATAGGTCTCGCCGCTACCGCAATGGGGGCAGGTCTTGCCGTGCTCGACCGTCGCGTAGTCGCAGCCGCACGCCTCGCAATGCGTCACGGCCTCGACAGGCTCCACAATAAGCTCCGCGCCCTGCGTGATAGGCTTTTTATCTGCCGCCCAGCGCCAAGCGTCGAGCAGCAAGTCGGGAACGACGCCCGAGACCTCGCCCAGCAGCAACGTCACGCTCGAAACGCGACGCACGCCATTGGCGCGCGCCACATTCTCAACATCGCGAATGATGTGATAGACGATTCCGAGCTCGTGCACTTTTGATTCCTTCCGCCGTTCCCGTTATGGCTACTTACTTGCGACCGAATTTAATCTTGATGGCGCGCTTGAGTGCGTACTTGCCAAGGCTTGGGAGCTTTTGCTCGTATTTGACCATCGTGGAGCACTCGGGGCGGTCGCGATCCAGGTGGATGGCATCGAACGCGCACTTGATGGTGCACAGACCACAGCCGATGCACTTGTTGGGGTCGACGATCGAGGCACCGCAGCCCAAGCAGCGAGCGGTCTCGGCGCGCACCTGCTCCTCGGTAAAGGTCTCGACGTACTCGCTGAAGGGCGCAGCCTTCTCGCGCTCGCGGTCGACACGTGCCACCTCGCGACTCGCGTTGTCATAGCTCTCAATCACAACATCGTCGCGGTCGAGCGCGCTGTAGCGGCGCTGGTTGCGGCCGATAGTGAGCGTGGAGCCCGGCTGCACAAAGCGGTGGATGGACACGGCGGCCTCGTGACCGGCGGCGATGGCATCGATGGCAAAGCTCGGACCGGTATAGACGTCGCCGCCCACAAAGATGTCGGGCTCGGCGGTCTGGTACGTCTGCGGATCGGCAAGGGCACCCTGACCGCGGCCAAGCTCCACCTTGGAGCCAGCCAGCAGGTCGCCCCACACAATGGACTGGCCAATCGACATGACGACACGATCGGCGTCAACACGACGCAGATCGTTCTCGTCGTACTCGGGCGCAAAACGGCCCTCGTCGTCAAAGACGCGCGTGCAGCGCTTAAAGGTGATGCCACATACGCGACCGGCCTCGTCCAGGTGAACCTCCTTGGGGCCCCAACCGCAGCTGATGTGCGCGCCGTCCTCGATGGCCTCGCGACGCTCTTCCTCGCTGGCGGGCATCTGTGCCTCGCTCTCAAGGCAGAACATCTCAACATGCTCGGAGCCCAGACGGCAGGCGTTGCGCGCGACATCGATGGCCACGTTGCCGCCGCCCACCACGATGGTGCGGCCGGGCAGCACGTCGATCTTGCCGCTGTTGACCTCGCGCAAGAAGTCGACGGCCACGGTCACATCCTCGGCGTCCTCGCCCGGAATACCGGCAAGGCGGCCGCCCTGGCAGCCAATAGCCACGTAGAAAGCCTTAAAGCCCTGCTCGCGCAGCTCGTCGAGCGTCACATCGCGGCCGACCTCTACGCCATAGCGGAACTCGGCACCCATCAGGCGAATAACCTCGACCTCGGCCTCGATAACATCCTTCTGCAGCTTAAAGCTGGGAATACCGTAAGTGAGCATGCCGCCCGGGCGCTCGTTCTTCTCGAACACGACGGGCTTGTAGCCCTTCTCGGCCAGGTAGAAAGCGCAAGACAGGCCGGCCGGACCGGCACCGATGATGGCGATCTTCTGATCGAAGCCGCCGGCACGCGTCGGGGTCACCACAGGTGGGACATAGCGGGTCGCGGCATCCAGATCGCGCTGGGCGATAAACTTCTTGACCTCGTCGATAGCCACGGCGGCATCCACGCGACCACGGGTGCAGGCGTCCTCGCAGCGGCGGTTGCACACACGGCCGCAGATAGCGGGCAGCGGGTTCTCGCGCTTAATGAGTGCTAGGGCCTCGTCATAGCGATCCTGAGCCGCGAGCTTCAAATAGCCCTGAACGGCAACGTGCGCGGGGCAGGCCGTCTTGCAGGGAGCGGTGCCGGACTCATGCGTCTCGATGCGGTTGTCGTTGCGGTAGCTGGGCGACCACTTGGTGTGGTCCCACTTGGTGGCATCGGGCAGCTCCTGGCGCGGATACTCGGGCACCTGTCCGCCGGACTTTTTGCTGCAGAGCTTCTGGCCCAGCTTGGCGGCGCCGGCCGGGCACACCTCAACGCAGCGACCGCAGGCCACGCACTTGTCCTTCTCGACCTTGGCGACATAGGCCGAGCGCGACAGGTTGGGCGTGTTGAACAGCTGCGAGGTGCGCAGGGCGTAGCACACGTTGACGTTGCAGTTGCAGATGGCGAAGATTTTGTTCTCACCGTCAATGTTGGTGATCTGGTGCACAAAGCCGTTGTCCTCGGCCTGGCGCAAGATGTCGTAAACCTCGTCGCGGGTCACGTAATGGCCACGATCGGTCTCGACCACGTAGTCGGCCATATCGCCCACGGCAATGCACCAGTCGGCCGGGTCATCGGCGCAGCCCTCACCCATCACGCGACGGCTCGCGCGGCAGCTGCAGGTGCTAGCGGCATATTTGCCATCGTATTTGTCGAGCCAATGCTCGATATGCTCAATAGGCACCGACCTGCTCGCGGCGTCGATAGCCTTCTCGACCGGAATGACGTGCATGCCGATACCGGCGCCCCCGGGCGGCACCATCGGCGTGGCGCGGGACAGCGGGCCCTTGGATGCCTGCTCAAAAAACTTGGCATAGACTGGATGCTCCTCGAGCTGGCTCACGCGCATGTTGAGGAACTCGGCGGAACCCGGCACCAGCATGGGCAGTACCCACTGCTTGGCGCGCTCGGGGTTTTCCCAGTTGTACTCGAGCAGACCCGTGTAGCTCATGTCGTCGAGCATCTTCTCGATATCGGCCTCGGGCATGCCGGTGAGCTTGACCATCTCGGGCAGCGTATAGGGACGACGCATCTTCATCTTGCAGAGCACTTCGGCCTGCTCGTCGGTTGCGGCCTCGGCAAACGACCAGTACTCGTAGCCCAGCAGCTCGTCGCGATGCAGCAGACGGTTGGTGCAGTGCTCGCACAGCTTGACGATTGCCTCGCGCGGATGCTCCGGCAGCGGCGGCACAAACTCCGCGCCGATATCGGGCTCGGTGTAACTAATCCCCGGTCCGTTGAGAATCATGGTTGTCCCTTCTCTTGCCGCAGCCCGACGAGGCCGCAGCGCCCCTCTTTGTACGGGTTCGACATGCCCCCATGCCGTTCACCCGCTATTGTTGACATTGTGTCAAAAACAGTATTGACGAACCGTCAACAATATTCAAGACTGTTAGGCGAACGGTCAGGCAAAAGAGGATGAAAGGCGGCAAAACATGGGCAACAACGCAGCAGATATCTCTGTGGTCGATGCCGTCCCCGCATCCGATAGCGCGGCAAAACGCCTGACGGGCGACGAGCGCCGTCGCGAGATCCTCGCCGCTGTGCGCGCCGTGAGCGCCGAGCTTGGTGTGTCCCATCTTTCGGTATCGGCCGTGACCAAGCGGGCTGGCTGCGCGCGTTCGCTGTTCTACCACTACTTTGCCGATATGGATGCCGCCGTCACCGCCGTTATGGACGAGGCAATCGACGGCTTTATCGCCGAGCTCGAGCAGTGGAACGCCAGCCGCACGGTTGGCGACATCGAAGGCGCACTCGACACCGTTGCTCCGCTCTTTAAGCGCCTGGTCGTGAGCGGCCACGAGTTGCCGAGCACGCTCACCTCGAGCAGCGGCGCGCTCTACGGCGGCTTTTTGCACAACGTGGTCCAGCGCGTGGCGCAGTATATCTGCGATACCACCGTGGTGGATTTTGTCGCCCATCACGAGCTACGCATCGACCATGTCTACGAGACGTTCTACACCCTCATCATGGGGCTGCTGATGTATATCCGCACGCACCCCGATGTGCCCGACGAGACAGTCAAGGAAATCATCGCCTCGACGCTCCATATCGAGGGCTATACCGCCAAGTATCAGGAGCGCAAGCCCCAGAACTGACGACATTTGGCCAAACTGCCCGCGATCAGAAGAGGGGCCGCGGGCTTGTGAAAGGAGAGCAGCATGCTGTTCGATGTTTAGGGTAGCAATACCCTTATCCACTGGGCCGGCTGGGCCATGGTCTTTATTGGCCTGATCGTGCTCAACGAGGTCGGCCGCCGCACCAAGCTGGGCGCGGCCATCATCTTTGGCGTGGCTCCGCTGGCCATGACCATCTACTGCGTCGCTATCGCCATCGGCGTCTCACAGGGTGCCGAGTGGGCGCTCACCAACCCCACCCATGTGTACCAGAACAGCTGGTTCCACTACGCCAAGGTATACGCGGCGCTGGCCGGTTGCTGGGGCTTCATTGCCATTAAGTACCAGTGGGGCAAGATCGGCAAGGCGCATTGGTTCCGCGCGTGGCCGTTTGTGATCGTCGCCATCAACATCATGATCGCCGTCGTGTCCGACTTTGAGAGCGCCTATCACTTCTTTGTCCTGGGCGAGTCCACCTGGGTCACCTCCGAGGGCGCCACGCAGCTCGCCGGCTGGAACAACGTGTTCAACGGCATCGCCGGTATCATCAACATCTTCTGCATGAGCGGTTGGTGGAGTGTCTACGCCTCTGAGGACAAGACCGACATGCTGTGGCCCGACATGACCTGGGTCTACATCATCGCCTACGATATCTGGAACTTCTGCTACACCTACAACTGCTTGCCCACCCACTCCTGGTTCTGCGGCTTTGCACTGCTGCTGGCGCCCACCGTCGCCGCCTTTATCTGGAACAAGGGCGGCTGGATCCAGAACCGTGCCTTTACGCTGGCTATTTGGTGCATGTTTGCCCAGGTATTCCCGTACTTCCAGGAGGAGTCCATCTTTGTGACCCACTCCACGCTCGACCCCGGCGCCGCTACCGCGGTCTCGATCGCCGCGCTGGTCGCCAACGTCGCCGCGATCATCTACATCGTCTACCGTGCCAAGAAGCTCGGCCGCAATCCCTACAAGCAGGACGTCTTTGAGGGCACCAGCGATTGGGAGAAGGCTACCGCTCGCCGCGCCAAGGTTGATTACGCGCACGCCGAGTAACGCGCTCGCTGCCGTCCGCATTTGGATGTAGGCGCGTCTCTTTGGCTCCGTAATCTCGCGTTATGCGCAGCCCCCGGAAAGCAATTCGTTTGCTTTCCGGGGGCTTTTTGCTGTCGCGCGTGCATTCATGCACATATTCACAATGTATCGCGCAGATAAAATCGAATTTCCGACTGCACGCCAGCTCTATGTGACCTTAATTTTGGGTACATTGTTGTCCCGATATTGAGCTTGGGGGATATATGGAAAATGAGACGAGGGGCCAAGAGGACGCGGCCCAAGATGCAGCGGCGTGCGCCGAGGCCTTGGAGAGCCTAGACCGGTTTTCGCTGGACGAAGTTGCGTTTGACGAGACAATCGTCGACATGCAGGACGCGGCGGGCGATGGCATACCGGATACGGGCGACGACGTCGAGGATGCTCGCGATGAAGCCGATGTCGAAAAAGGCGATGACGAGGGCAATGGCCAACCGGAACCCAACGCGGGAGATGAGACCTCCCTGCTTGGCGACTTGCCCGTCGACGAATCGCTCACCCGCGAGCTCCCCGGCTTGGGCTCTGCGCCAGTCGTCGACGAGACCATCGCCATGGGAGATATTCCCCTGCCGTCCGCTCCCTCGGCACACGAAGCCGAGGTTCGTCATCGTAAGATGTCGCCCAAGCGCCGCAATCTGATGGTCGCCGGTGTCGTGGCCGTCGCGCTCGTCGCCGGCGGCGCGGGCTATGCGGCTTGGAACGGATACCAGCAAGAGCAGGCCGCCGTAGTTGCCGCAAACGCCCATACCATGATGTCGGTGCAAATTGGCGTACATGCCGCGGGACTCGACTGCTCCACCGGCTCAAAGATCCCCGTGCAGGTGAGTGGCCAGGACTCCGACGGCTCTTCTGTGAGCGAAACGCTCTACGTTGACGAGCACGGCCGCGGCATCAAACTGCTGCCCGGCGATTACACGCTCTCCATCGCTGCCTCCCCCATCGCGGCCGACGGCACCATCTATACCGTCCCGACCACCAAGACGCAGGTCACCGTTAAGAGCGATGGACAGGATTTAAGTGCCCAGGCTGCCTTTAAACTCAAGGTGCCTTCGGCCGACACGGTAACCGACGACCAGATCGATGCCGCCGCCAAATATGCCGAGGAGGGAGGCGCGAGCTCCGCCGCCACCGCCAAGGTGCTCCAGCAGGCGGCAACCGCGCGGCGCGACGCCGCCGTCAATGCCCTGAGCGCGCAAAAGGCACAGGCAGCCCGTGATGCCGACGCCCGTCACAAGGCAACCGACCTCTACCAGCTCGATATCCCCGTCGAATGGTACGGCAAGGTCGAGACTTGGCAAAATGGCAGCACGCTATGCATCTATCTTGCCGGCGACAGCGATACGCCGATTGTGACGCTCGTCGCGGTGCGCGAGGGCGAGAGCTTTACGCCCGATGAGGGCGATACGGTTTTGGGTGCGGCCAATCTAGGCAACGGTTATACCGTCTACGCCAGCGGCCCCGTCTATCCGTACGTGGTGCCCCAGACCATCAACGGGCGCACGCAGAACCCCGTGTCGACCTATCCCATGGACACAGCCATTGAGCTTGTCGAGCTTACGACCGGCAACCGCTACACCTACAGCCAGATCAAGAGCGTGCTGGTCGGCAAAGACGGCAAGGCCGACGCTGCCACCAAGCTCGAATGCGACTACATCGCCCAGATTCTGCTGCCGAGCATCAAGGCCCAGGACTAGCCGGGCGCATCATGGTACTCCCCAACCGTGATGAAGGGGCCAGGAGGTCCTGGCCCCACAGATCCGTAGATGATTAGGCAAGGAGCCACTTCCATGCGGGCACAGCGTGTACCACACCGTGTTCACATGGAATATCGGCCTGTTCATCCATAGTAACGATTACCGACTCGCCAAGATCAAACTGGGCCATCGAGGCATCGAGGGCTGCAATTTCGCGTTCGCGCGTTTTCTCGCTTGCCATATCCACACTCACCTGAGTCAGGCTATAAGCCTGCATGAGAAGTGCATCCCCAGCCACAAAGTCAACCTCATGGCTTTTATTCTTCTCCTTGACCAGTAGGCGGCAGACCGAACCGACCCGCACCGCAGGAGTCCTTCTTCTGAGCGCATTGAACACCGCAGTCTCGAGCCTCTGGCCCTGGTCCAATGCCGATGCGGGAGAGAATGCTCCAAACATCGCAGGATCGACAGCGTAGACTTTAGACGCAGACCGCGTATTATTTGCAAGTGAACGCGTAAACTCCGGCACAGAAAACAGCAGGTAGGCGTCCTCGTAATACTCAAGTAAGTCGCTGAGCGAATTACGACTGACGGGTATCTGCCTGCTCTTGAACTCGTTGTACACCTTGTTCACCGACAGCTCTCGTCCCGAAGATGCCATACACCGCGTCAGAAACAGTGAGGCCAAACGAGGGCTCTTGACGTCGTAACGCTCCACAACGTCCATAGCGACCGTTCGCGACGCATATTCCTGTAGCAGCTGAATCGCGTCTGCGGGCGTCTGCTCAAGTGTCGCGATGAATCCCCCTCGCTCGAGATATCCGACCAGATGGTGTCGGAGCAACGCTGCAGCGCTTGAGGAGAAGGGCGCGTTCGACTCAGGAACGCTCCCCGTCTTATATCGGACGTATTCCGAAAAACTCAACGGAAAAAGCTCTCGCACAAGAGAACGGCCCCTGAACTCGCTCTTAAGTTCTGAGGACAGCATCTTAGAAGAAGATCCCGTCACGTAAACGGTCGCCTTCTCCGTATCGACCACGCGTCGCAGAAACGCACCCCATTCGGGTATTTCCTGGATCTCGTCAAAGAAAAGGTAGGCGCCCTCGCCTCGAGCAGCAGGATATAGTGCATAGAATGTATCGAGCACGTCCGCTAGTAGCGATGGCTCATACGGACGCAAGCGCTCATCCTCAAAATTGAAATATAGCATCCGGTCAAGCTCGACGCCTTGGCCCTGAAGCCGCCGTATCTCCTGATACAGGCGATACGTCTTTCCACAACGACGGGCGCCCACAATCACATATACGATGTTGTCGCGCTTTGGCTCCTGCGGGTTGCCCAGATCAAGGTCGCGCTCAAAGACCTGCGGAATCCCCTGTTGCTCAAAGTCCTTTATTTTTTGAGCCACCAAGTCGTTGAATGCCATAATTCTCCAATCTTGCTCTCCTGCTAATCAAGATTATAACGATTCTTGATTAGCAGGAGAGCAAGATTATGCGTATCTTGATTAATGGATAAGCAAGTTTTCTATTAGTGGCCCCTCCCGGAGGATATCGAGCGGCCGAGGGGGCAGGCATGAACGCCTCTAGCCGAAAACAAAGTAGCTAAAAAAGCCCCGTCCCAAATCAGCTACTTAACGCCAGGGGTCGGCTTCGAAGAGGGGCTCGCGCTCGGGGCGACGATCGCTATAAGGATCGTAGCCGTCGTCATCCTCGTTCTCGGCACGAATGTAGGGATCGGTGGGCTTTTTCGTCTCCCTCTTCTCGCGCAGGGGCTGCTTGCACTCGTCCTTGCTATCCATGGCATGCACCTTTCCGTGTGGCTTGAATTCCATTCTTACACTATGACTGATTACGGCCATCGTAATGCATGGATACCGCGGGATGCGGCATCCAGAGCGCACACGTGCTTACGAATCGTCTACGCGTATCGGCGCAGACAGTGTATACATTGCTTTAAACCCAACGCAAGCCCGCCCGAGCGCACCTTAGGCACACTCGGGCGGGTAAACATCGTCTTGAAACTTGCAGCAACTAGCAAATCCCCGTCAGGCCAAGCACCAGGCCAATGATCATGGTGCCGATAATGATCCAGTTCACGTTGGTGTTCTTCTTGAGCAGCTTGAAACAACCCAGGGTGTACAGCAGCGGAATCAGGCCGATGAAGATCGTATCGAGATACGTCTGGATCATGACCGGATCGCCCTCGGGCATCGGAATTGAGATCGCGCAGTTGAACTTAACGAACGAGGCAGCCATGGCGCCGATCATCAGCAGGCCGAGCGTGCTTGAGAGTTTGGTTACAATACCCATCAAGCCGCTCTCGTAGATCTTGGTGATGAAGCTCGAACCGACGCGATACCCAAGAACCGTCAGCACCCAACGCGTAATCCACGACGGAATGTTGTAAATGAGCAGAAACGCGATCGGACCCAGAAGCGATCCGTTCTGAGAGCACAGCGCCATACCGACCGAGGCCGCGATAACACGGATAACGCCCCAGAAGATTGCATCGCCGATGCCCGACATGGGACCCATGAGCGAAGCTTTGACCGAGTCGATCGAATGCGTATCGAAATCAGGCTCGGCCGCGTTCTCCTTCTCCATCGAGGCAACAAGGCCCATGCAGAACGTACCGACATTTGACGTGATGTTATACCAGGTCGAATGGCGTACCAGGGCATCGCGACGCTGTTCTTTATCCGGGTAGAAACGCTCGATGGCAGGCCAGATGGACCACATGAAGCCTGAAGCGCCTCCGCGAGCGCCGCCGCCGTAATGGGCAAAGACGTTGAACGAGTGGAAGAAGATGCCGCGCAGCATCTTACGGTCTTCAGCGGAAAGATCCTTAGTGGAGATGCTGATCTTCTCGCTTGCGGTATCGGTGGTACTCATGCGAAGAAATCCTCCTCTTCGAGCTCGGCGACGGACTGGGCACCAGCTGCGACGCCCGATTCGCGCAAGGCCTTAATCTGGTTGCGCAGGTCGAGATTTTCAAGGTCACGCAGGGCCGTAACGACCAAGATCACTGCACCGACGGCGGCAATTGCGACCATGGGCATGTTGAGATATTGGAAGAGCACGAAGCCGAGCAGGAAATAAATTGCAATCTTGTTATCCCAGAGCATGCGCAGAAGTAGCGCCATGCCCACGGCGGGAAGCAGGCCGGATGCAGCATTGAACCCGTTCAGGACCGCCTGCGGCACCATATTCATAAGCTGCGATGCCGGCTCGGCACCGACCCACACCGCCAAAAACGTCGGGATGGCGAATAGACCGTTCATGACTACGGCGCCGCCAAAATGGCAGATGAAGAGCTTCTTACTGTCACCCGAGTTCGCGGCCCAATCAATAACAGGAGCCCAGAAAGACATGAGCACGTTGAGAACGAGCGAGTAGATGATGTTCGCAAAAATAGCCGCAGCCACCGCGAGCGGAATCGCTACGCCCTGCTCCATGCCAGACACGACCACGAAGCACACAGCGAGCACCGTTCCTGCCACCGTATCAGCCGAAGTCGCACCGCCCACGTTGACGCTTCCGATGAAAATAGCCTGGAGCGCAGCACCGATGATAATGCCTGCGGTAACATCGCCAAAGATAATGCCCGCCACAAGACCCACGCCCAGGGGCTGGTCAATCATGGGCTGTCCAAACGTCCATTGGACGAAATAGCAGATAAAAGCTGCCAAATATGCCAAGAGCGCAGTCGTCAGCATATCAATCCCTCCTTAGAGCTTTGCCAGCAGGTCGGAAACCTTGACCTTACCGTCTGTAACGCCGACCTGATGAAACACCGGCAGATCTTGCTCACACAGCTCGCGCGCTGCAGCCACCTCGTCTGGATTGAGCGTTACACCCGTTGTCAGCAGCACCTTGGCTGCATCGTCGCTTCGATCGAAGCGGCCGACATTCGCAACGTTCACGCTGCCGATCCTACCGGGAGCCCCTTTCACTAGTTTGAGTGCATCGGCGATGTTCCCAGTAAGGGCGAAGATGCGCATCTCGCCCGCACGCGGATCGTTAGCAATCTTGATAGCGTCGTCTATTGTACGGATGAGAAGCTTCTGCCCACTCGGGCAAGCCATCTTGAGCGTCGACGACTGGGTTTCATTTTGGGCCGCAGCGTCATTCGCGACTAAAATACCCTTGGTGCTCAGCTCCTTTCCCCACATGAGCGTGACCTGTCCGTGAACCAGGCGGTCATCCACTCGCAGCTGAACGATCATTTCGTTCTCCTTTCGTCTTCGCTCCGCCCGCCAAAGCGGACCACTTCCTATCCAAAGAAATCGTCATCGGTATCTGTCGCCCCGCCTGCCCGCAGGACCACACGCCGCATGGAGGTCGATGCCTGCGCGATTACGCTGTCGATATACTCGGGCGTGAACGCCTCGCCCGTAATCAGGCATTCGAGAATTAACGCGATGTTGAAACCGGTCACATGTACGATGCCGTGCTTTTCCGGCTGCATGGCCGTAACCATGTTGCAGACGCTCCCGCCCAAAAGATCGGTAACGATCAACGCATCGTCCTCTGGCCTCACGCCATCGATAAACTCTGCGATCTGCTCATTGGGATCCGATTCGTCCACATAGCAATCAACGACGGTTATGGCGCTATCATCATGAAGCAGCACCTCAGCCACACTTTTGACGCCACTTGCTAGGCGTCCGTGGGTTGCAACTAAAATTTTCTTCATAGCACACCCCTTAAGCCAAAGGAGCCGCGCCATTGGCGAATACTCGCACGACATGCTCGAATGTGCTGCGCAGGCTCTCGAACGCGACTGCCGTCATATCGTGCCAATAGATCGGAGCATCCGGATGTCCCTCAGTCTTTTCATCAACCATGGCGCGCACGGCATCGCCGGCATATTTAACGCCATACGTGTAGTAGTTAATCTTGCGGATGCCGGCATTGATGGCACGAGCGTAATCCTCGTCGGAAACACCGGAGCCACCGTGCATGACAAGTGGCACGTTCACACAGCTGCGAATGTCGGTCAGAACGTCAATGTTCAAATGGGGCTCGCCCTTATACAGGCCGTGCACCGTTCCGAACGAGCAGGCCAGGATATCGAGCCCCGTGGACTCAACGAAGTCACGCGCCTGGTCAGGATCGGTATAGATGGCGCCCGCCTCTTCCGCCGTGGACCCAGCATCAGGATCGCCACCCTCACGCGACCCCATAGAACCAAGTTCGCACTCAAGGCCTGCACCAAAGTCGGCGCACATCTGGGCAGCGTACTGGGAAAGCTCAACATTACGTTCGTAGGAAAGTGCAGAACCGTCGAACATGACGCCCGTGAAACCGAGCTCCAACGCACGACGAGCATAGGATAGATTCTCACAATGATCCAGATTCAGGCAGATATGCGCACTCGAGCGCTCAGCCAGTGCTGTAACCAGCGGAGCCACCACGTCAATCGGCACCAGCGACTCGTGAACCTCGGCATGCTGGATGATAATCGGATAACCTGTTTCCTCCGCCACGTCCACAGCGGCGCGGACGGCCTCAAGACTCGCGGAATTTACTGCAGCGACCGCCATATTGTTCTGTTCGGCGATGTTGCAGATATCTCTCATACTGACGAGCATCTGTTCTCCTTTCCTCAGGCAGACCATCGCTGTTTGGCTTTCTCCAAACGCAACATTTTGCAAGTTCATTATATTGCGTTTTGTTTTGCTTTGTTTCGGAATTGACGTCTGCTACCGCGAACGGTCGAAAACCTGCCCCGAACGTTCGATATGTTTTGTTTAGAGTTGTTTTATTTCATTTCAGGAATTGTTGTTCTGGTAAAACTGAAGGTAACAAGCCTTGTCCCACAACAAGCCCTGGGAGTTCTTATGAGTGAACCGCGTCCCTATTACCTGGAAGAACGGCAGGAAGAAATACTCGACTTACTCAATGCGAACAGCACTGTTCGCATTGTTGACCTCAGCGAGCGCTTCGGTGTTTCGGAAGCGACCATTCGAAAGGATATGCGGGCTCTCGAAGGCAGAGGACTTCTCAGGCGAACCCATGGCGGCGCGATCTTACCGAACCCCAATTCTCGCGAACTTTCGTTTGAAGACGCTTCTTCGACGGCCCAAGACGAAAAACGCCGCATCGGTTACGCTGCGGCGAAAATGGTGCGCGACGGCGACACGTTCTTTCTTCAATCGGGAACAACAACGGGCTGCATGCTACGCGCTCTCAAGGGCCGCAAGAATCTCACGGTTCTCACGAACGACCTATCTCACGCGATACTTGCCGAAGAATTGCTGGTGGACAGCGAGGTCATTCTCCTGGGCGGACAACTGAGATTTGGCTATCACTACACACAGGGCAACGAGACTATCCGGCTGCTTAACGAGTACTTTGTTCCCACTGCTTTCATGGGAACCAATACCTTCTCGTTTTCAAAAGGATTTATGGCGCATCGATTGGAGCAGGCGAACATGGTGAGCGCCATCGCGAACGCTGCCGACCGACGCATAACCCTCATGGACTCATCGAAAATCGGCGTCATCGGCTTGGTTCACGCCCTTGACCTCAATGAGATTAACTGCCTGATCACCGACACCGGTGTCGATGCGGACACGAGGCAGCGACTTGCCGAGCTTGCCCCCAACTTGGAGATCATCTACGCCTAGACTGCCCGGCACATTCGACGCAGCATGAAAAAGGGGCGACGGGTAAATCCCGCCGCCCCTTTGCTTGAGCTCAGCTATTCCTCGGGCGCCTCGTATATCGGCGTCGGCGTGTTGTCGCACACGACGGTAAAACCGCCGTCCTTGTCGACATCGACCGTCACCTGATCGCCCTCGCGCACCGTACCGTCGATGATAGCGGCGGCAATGGCATCCACGACCTCGCGCTGCACGAGACGCTTGAGCGGACGGGCACCAAAGACCGGGTCCAGGCCGCCCACGGCGAGCATCTGCTTGGCCGCCGGGGTGATGGCCAGCGTCATGCGCTCCTTGGCCAGACGCGCGCGGACGTCGGCGAGCTGGATGTCGACGATCTTCTCGATCTGCGCCATGCCGAGCGGATGGAACACCACGATATCGTCGATACGGTTGAGGAACTCGGGGCGGAAGGTTTGAGCCATGGCCCCGTCAACCTGATGGCGCATCTCCTCCTCGTCCTTGCCGGACAGATCGGCGATAGCCTTGGAGCCCACGTTGGACGTCATGATGATAATCGTGTTCTTGAAGGACACTTGGCGACCCTGACCGTCGGTCAAACGGCCGTCGTCGAGCACCTGCAGCAGCACGTTAAAGACATCCGGATGAGCCTTCTCCATCTCGTCGAGCAAGATCACGGAGTAGGGACGACGGCGCACGGCCTCGGTGAGCTGGCCGCCCTCGTCATAGCCCACGTATCCCGGGGGCGCACCGATCAGACGCTGGACGCTGAACTTCTCCATATACTCGGACATGTCGATACGCACGAGCGCGCGCTCGTCATCGAACAGGCACTCGGCCAGCGCCTTGGCGAGCTCGGTCTTGCCTACGCCGGTGGGGCCCAGGAAGAAGAAGCTGCCGATGGGCTTGTCTGGGTCGGAGAGACCCGCACGGCTGCGACGCACGGCCGCGGCTACAGCGGAGACGGCCTCGTCCTGACCGATAACGCGCTTATGCAGCTCGCCCTCCAAGCCCTTCAACTTGTCGAGCTCGCCCTGCATCATCTTGGACACGGGCACACCGGTCCAGGCGCTCACGACCTCGGCGATCTCGTCGGAGGTCACCTGTTCGTTGAGGCCCTCGCCGTCCTGCTGCTTTTGCGCCTCGAGCGCAGCCTCGGAATCCTGAATCTGCTGCTGCAGACCCGGGATCACAGAATAGCGAAGCTCGGACGCACGGCCCAGATCGCCGTTGCGCGTCGCGCGCTCCTCTTCGCTCTTGGCCGCGTCAAGCTGGCCCTTAAGCTCCTGCACGTGGTCGATGGCGTTCTTTTGGTTGAGCCAGCCGGCCTTTTGCACGTTGAGCTTTTCCTGGACTTCGGCAATCTCTTGGCGCAGAGCCTCCAAACGCTCCTTAGAGGCGTCGTCGGTCTCTTTCATGAGCGCCTGTTCCTCGATCTGCAGCTGGGTGAGCTGACGCGTGGTGGCGTCGATCTCGACCGGCATGCTGTCGAGTTCCATGCGCAGGCGGCTCGCGGCCTCATCGACCAGGTCGATAGCCTTGTCGGGCAGGAAGCGGTCGGCGATGTAGCGGTCGGAGAGGTCGGCGGCAGCCACGAGCGCGCTATCGGTGATGTGTACGCCGTGGAAGATCTCGTACTTCTCCTTCAGGCCACGCAGGATTGAAATGGTGTCCTCGACGGTAGGCTCGCTGACCATCACGGTCTGGAAACGACGGGCGAGCGCCGCGTCCTTCTCGATGTACTTGCGGTACTCGTCGAGCGTGGTCGCGCCGATCGCGTGCAGGTCGCCACGAGCGAGCGCCGGTTTGAGGATGTTGCCGGCGTCCATGGAGCCCTCGGTGGCACCCGCGCCCACGATGGTATGGAGCTCATCGATGAACAGGATGACCTTGCCTTCGGATTTTTGCACTTCCTTGAGCACGGCCTTCAAGCGGTCCTCGAACTCGCCGCGGTACTTGGCGCCGGCGACCAGCGCGCTCATGTCGAGCTCGATGAGGTCGCGGTCGCGCAGGGTGCTCGGTACGTCGCCGGCCACGATTCGCTGAGCAATGCCCTCGACGATGGCCGTCTTGCCGACGCCCGGCTCGCCGATAAGCACGGGGTTGTTCTTGGTGCGGCGGGACAGAACCTGAATAGTACGACGGATCTCGTCGGTACGGCCGATGACCGGGTCGAGCTTGCCGGCGCGAGCCAGATCGCAGATGTTGCGACCGTACTGCTCCAACGCCTCAAACTGCGTCTTGTCCTCGGCAGACGTCACGCGGTCATCGCCGCGCAGTTCCTCGTAGACTTGCTCGATGCGCTCCTTGGTCACGCCGGCGTCACGCAGCACGCGACCCGCCTCACCCTTGTCCTCGGCAAGTGCCATCAGCAGATGCTCGGTCACCACAAAGCTGTCGCCCATCTTGGTGGCCTTTTTCTCGGCCTTCTCGATCACGCGAACGAGCTCGTTGGACAGGCCCATCTGCTGACCCTCGCCCGACACCTTGGGCGCATGGTCGATGGCATCTTGTGTGGAGCGTGCGAGCTGAGCCGGGTCGGCACCGATGCGCTCGATGATCACGGAGATATTGCGCTCGCCGGCACCGAGCAGGGCAGACAGCAGGTGGATCGGCTCCACCGCGCCGGCCTGTGCATCGGCAGCCGTGCTCATGGCGGTCTGCAGCGCCTCGCGCGACGTCATTGCTAGCTTATCGATTCTCATGGAATCACCTCTCTTGGGGCGGCCGCCCTACGGGGCGGCTTCACGTTGTTCGAGAAGTATTGTTGCCAGCTTTACGCGATCTTATACACAAATCTAAGTCTCTATATATAAGATTTTCTGAGTGAATTACGGATAGGGTACTGAGATGTCAGCCCGCCGCTGCCCAGGCGCGCTACCGTCTCGATCTGTAACATCTAGCAACCATTTTTGATCCTAGATGTTACAGATCGAGATGAAATGACCAGCGGCAACCGTTTGTCTCAATCTGTAACATCTACTCGGCAAATTAGGGTCTAACTGTTACAGATCGAGACAAACAGAAGACCACCGCAAAGGGGACAGGCACCTTTGTGGTGGTTCTCGGTTTCGACGTCCAGCTGTCACACGTTATGAGATTAAAATTGAATCGTTAGCTGAGATTATTCATTTGTCATCGAGCTTGCCTGCTCTTTCTCTCGAGGAGCGCATATGAAGCCGCCTCATTCCACCGGTCGCAACGTCATCGCCATTCTCGCCATACCCATCGTGATGCTCTTCCTTATCGTCATCACGCCCTTTTCCCTTGGTATCACCTCGCCCTTCGATTTATGCGGAATGGTCGACGCCGGCTCACGTGCCACCTCGCTCTCCTTTATCTGTCGCGGCGTGTTTTACGAAGATGGAATTCCCACCGGAATTTGGCAGTCAAAGTTGCCACTGCTCGGTCAGATCGACGGATGCTCCCCCTATTTCTGCCTTGGACCTCAGGCGCTAAACTATCTAATCGACGACCAGCCACTCGACTCCATCACCCTCGCCTACGACTACGCACCAAACACCGATGAGCGCCACATGAACCAAGTCCTCGACAAGATGCTTGGACAGTGCGGGCTCACCGAGGAGGCCGGTCGAACCATCTATAGCAACCAGAAATTAAAGCGAACAGAACTCCGCCGTGTCGGAAAAATCAAAGGGCGAAACGGGGCCGCCTACTGGGATGCCTGGGCAACACGCGACAAGGGCGAATTCGGACACAGCACCTATATGGTCACTGTCTACACCAAAGACGGAATTAAGGACAATGTTGACGATTTCGCGTCCTCCAAACTCGGCATCCCCAAAACAACCAAACCCGCCAACCCGGATGAAATCCTGTAGAGGCGCTTATTGGAATGTCGCTCAACGTGCACACCGACATTGAGCTCACCCCCACCACCACAAAGGTGCCTGACCCCAATGTGGTGGGTTTCGACAAAAAGAAGCCGCCCCAATAAAAGAGGCGGCATCAAGCAAGTCTATTTATTAGCATCCCTCAAGACCCAACGAGAACGCAGAAATGTAGCCCGGGGCCACCCTTTGCCGAACGCGACCCTCGCGAAGCGCGTGAGCGGGCGGGAAAGGGTGGCCCCGGGCGGACAATTAAGTGCGTTACTCGGCAGCGGCCTTGAACTTGTTGTAGTTGATCAGGCAGCCGGCCTTGACGATGGCACGCTCCTCGGCCGTCATATCGGCAATGTAAAGCTCAATCTGCTCGACCGTGCCGTCGGCGCGCACCACGTAGGCGGCGATGTTCTTGAGGTCGCCATCGAGCGCGGCACGGATACCCGGCACAAAGACGTAGTCGCCCACCTCAAAGTTGGGCTCCGTCTCCATCTGGAAGGGCACCATGCCCCAGTTCATCACGTTGGAGCGATAGCGCTTGGTGGCGTACTCGTGGACGATGTTGGCCAGGCCGCCAATTACGCGCTGGCAGCTCGCGGCCTGCTCGCGGGCAGAACCGTCGCCCGGCTTCTTGGCGTAGAGCATGGAGCCATACTCGGTCGCCTTGGCATCGGCCGCGATGCCCGCGCCGGCCAGCGCCTCAAACACGCCGGCAAGCTCGGCATCGAGCGCCGCCAGGTCGCCCGTGGCCTCGCCGGCCACGCGGCGCTTTTCTACCGCGTCAACCTCCTTGGAACGGCCCACGTAGGCCGGGTCGCGGCGGCTCAGCGTAAACTCGGCCAGGCCCAGCGGGTTGGAGCGGAAGGAGCTCGTCTCGCCCGAGGGAATGAGCTCGTCGGTCGTAGTGACCGGGTCCATGATCTTGGAGCAAACCTTGAGCAGGATATCGTCGCCGAGCGGCTCCATCGCGGGCCACGGCTTGATGTTGGGGCCCTCGACCAGCTCGTCGGCGGGCTCAGCCTTGTCAAAGCCCCAGTACACGCGCTTCTTGTAGGGAGCGTCGTCGAAGGTGTACTCGCAGGCCTCGTCCCAAGTCTCCTCGGGTAGGTCGGTCGCCGGCGTCAGGACGCCGCCGTTGGCAGCCGTCGCCGCAATGGAGCGAGCGTCCATCAGAGCCACGGCGCTCAACTGGCCATTGCCCGGCTTGGAGCCCTCACGGTTGGGGAAGTTGCGCGTAGTGTGGCGGATCGAAAGGCCGTTGTTGGCAGGCGTGTCGCCGGCGCCAAAGCACGGACCGCAGAACGCCGTGCGCACGATCGCGCCGGCCTCCATAAGGTCGTAGAAATAGCCACGACGTGTAAGTTCGAGCGCCACGGGCTGGCTCGTGGGATAGACCGACAGCGAGAACTCGCCGCAGCCGGTGTTGGCGCCCTTGAGCACGCGGGCAGCCTGAACCACGGAGTCGTAGTTGCCGCCCGAGCAGCCGGCGATGACGCCCTGCTGCACGTGCAGCTTGCCGTCGACGATCTTGTCGAGCAGGCTAAAGTGCGTCTTACCCTCGCCGATCTTAGCGGCCTCGAGCTCCACCTCGTGCAGGATGTTCTCGAGGTTCTCGTTGAGCTCGTCGATCTCAAAGCCGTTGGAAGGATGGAACGGCAGCGCGATCATGGGCTTGATGCTCGACAGATCGACCTCGACGCAGCCGTCGTAGTAGGCGACATCGGCGGGCTTGAGCTCGCGGTAGTCGTCGCCGCGGCCGTGCATGGTCAGGAATGCATGCGTGTCCTCGTCAGTGGCCCAGATGCTCGACAGGCAGGTGGTCTCGGTGGTCATGACGTCGACGCCGTTGCGGTAATCGGTCGTCATGCTCGCGATGCCGGGGCCCACAAACTCCATGACCTTGTTCTTGACGTAACCCTTGGCAAAGACAGCGCGGATGATGGCGAGCGCAACGTCGTGCGGGCCGACGCCGGGGCGCGGGGCGCCCGTGAGGTAGATGGCGACAACGCCGGGATAGGCGACGTCGTAGGTGTCGCGCAGCAGTTGCTTTGCCAGCTCGCCGCCGCCCTCGCCCACGGCCATAGTGCCCAGAGCGCCGTAGCGGGTGTGCGAGTCGGAACCCAAGATCATCTTGCCGCAACCGGCAAAGTTCTCGCGCATAAAGGAGTGGATGACGGCGATGTGCGGCGGGACGAAGATGCCGCCGTACTTCTTGGCCGCAGAGAGGCCAAAGACGTGGTCGTCCTCGTTGATGGTGCCGCCCACGGCGCACAGCGAATTATGGCAGTTGGTGAGCACGTAGGGCAGCGGGAACTGCTCCATGCCCGAGGCGCGCGCCGTCTGGATGATGCCGACAAAGGTGATGTCGTGGCTCGCCATGGCGTCGAAGCGAATCTTGAGCGCCTCGGGGTCGCCGGACGTATTGTGTGCCTGAAGGATCGAATACGCGATGGTGCCGCGCTTGGCATCCTCGGGCGTCTGCGTAATGCCGCGCTCAGCGGCCTCGGCTGCAGGCACAACCTCGCTGCCGCCGCGCAGGTAGATGCCGTCCTTGTACAGCTTAACCATACTGTCTCCCACTCTGCCCGAAAGGCTCGGGCGCATAGCATACATTCGTTCAATATCGTGCCATAGAACGGTTGCGAGCGGGTTACGAATCTGCGCGTTCACTTTATCTCAGTAAAGCAAAGAACGAGTTGGGTGCCGGGGGCAGACTTAGACGCCGAAATGACGAGAGTGGATAATCTCCCACTTTGAGCCTGCAAACAGGCCAAAAACGGGAGATTATCCACTCTCATTCTGCGGGCACTCATTTAAGTCTGTCCCCAATGAGTGCCCGGCAGCGTCGGCGGAGCTATAGGTCGCTACCCGTACCTAGCAGCTTGCGCATGACTTGCTCGGGGTTGACCGAGCCGTCGCGCGGGGCCAGGGCGGTGATCTTCTTCTGCATCTTGTACTCGTGCAGCTCGTCCTCGAGCTGGCGCACGCGGGCGCGGAGCTTCTCGTTCTCGCGCTCGCGCTCCTCGGCACGCTCCTTCATATCGAGAATGCGCACCACGCCGGCAAGGTTGATACCCTCGTCAGTCAGCTGGTTGATGAGCTCCAGACGCTCGATATCGGCACGCGAATACAGGCGCGTGTTACCGCCCGAGCGCTGGGGGTTCACCAGGCCCTTAGACTCGTAGACGCGCAGAGTCTGCGGATGCATGCCGGTCAACTCGGCCGCCACGCTGATCATGTACAGCGGTTTGTTCCTATTGTCCTCGGCCATGCTACCTGACCCCTTTCCGTCTCGCACATCTACATCATAAGCCCGCGGACGCGGGCGGGCACCGCAACCACCCTAGTACGTCGCCTTGTAACGGTTGACCTTCTCGCGGTAGTCGCGCGTGTCGGCCTCGCGCAGCTTGGCCATGGCATCGCGCTCGTCATCGGATAGGTTCGTGGGGACCTGAACCTTGATCTCGACGAGCAGCGCGCCCGTACGGCCACGGTGCTTAACGTCGGGCGCTCCCATCTCCTTAAAGCGGAACTTCTTGCCCGTCTGGGTGCCAGCGGGCACCTTCAGACGAACCGTCGCGCCGCCGGGCGTGGGCACGTCCACCGTGCAGCCGAGCGCCGCCTCGTAGACCGAGACCGGTACCTCCATGGTCACATCGGCACCCTTGCGCTTAAACAGCGGATGCTCCTCCACATGCGTGGTCACGACCAGGTCGCCGCGCTCGCCTCCGGCAACGCCGTACTCACCACGGCGCTTGTAACGCAATTTACCGCCGTCGACCGCACCCGCAGGCACCGAGACCGTGATGGTCTGCTGCTCGCCCGTCGAGGGAATGCGATAGGTGACCTTGTGCGTCACGCCGCGAAACGCGTCCTCGGCCGTCACATCGACGGTCAGTGACAGGTCGCCGCCCTTGCGAGCACGGCTGCGGCCAGCGCCGGCACCGGCAGCGCCCGCAGCCCCGGCAAAGCCCGAGCCCCAATCGCTGCCCCAGGCGCCGTTGCCGCTAAAGATGCTGTCGAAGATGTCGCCCCAGCCGCTGGCACCCGCGCCGGCACCGTAGCCGCCGCCATACGCGCCGCCCGCGCCCGGCATGCCGCCAAACATGAGCATCTGGTCGTACTCTTTGCGCTTCTTCTCGTCCGAAAGCGTCTCGTAGGCCTCGCTGATCTCCTTGAACTTGGCCTCGTCGCCGCCGGCATCGGGGTGATATTTTTGCGCGAGCTTGCGAAACGCGCTCTTGATCTCTTTGTCGGAGGCGCTCTTGGATACGCCCAGGATGTCATAGAAGGTTTTGCCTGCAGCCATCGTAGCTCCTCTCCTGTTACGTCCGCCGCCCATGCAGACGACGGCTCATGCTTTCATATGGCACTAGGCCAGAAAGGGCCCCGGGTGTTGCCCCGGGGCCCTTCTCAATTACTCCTCGGTGCTCTCGGCCGTATCGGCCGTAGCATCCTCGGGCGCCGCTTCGGGCTCCGGTGCGGGGCGCTTCTCGCCACCGTAGGTCACCGTCACCATCGCGGAACGCAGAATGCGGTCCGCCATGCGGTAGCCCTTCTGGTACACGTCGTTGACGGTCTCGTCGTACTGCGACGCGTCCTCGACGCGACCCACGGCCTGGTGCTCGAGCGGATCGAACGCCTCGCCCTTGGGGTCGATGGGCTCAACGCCCTCGTGCGCAAACACATCGAGCAGCTTGGCATGCACCGCGTCGACGCCGTCGACGAACTGCTTAAAGTCGTCGGAAAGCTCCTGGCTACGGGCATGGTCGATCGCGCGCTCGATATCGTCGACCACCGGCAGCAGCGCAGTGACGAGCTTCTCGGTCGCGCGCTCGCGCTCGGCGATACGCTCATTGGCGGTGCGGCGACGGAAGTTCTCCCAGTCGGCCTGCAGACGGGCGGTACGCTCGGTGGCGTCCTTTGCCTTGTCCTCGGCGGCCTTCTGGGCCTCTGCCGCAGCATCGAGCTCGCTGCGCACGTCGGCAAGCTCCTTTTGGGCCTGCTCGAACTTGAGCTTAAAGTCGTTGTCGGCGGCTTCTTCACCGGCGCGGATAGCGGCTTCCACCATCTCGTCCTCGGTCATCGTCGCCTCCTTGTTGGAATCCTCTACCTGGTTCTCGACAGCCTCGGCGGCCGCGGCCTCGTTGGCCTCGGTATCGTCGACGGCCTCTACGGGAATCTTCACGTCCTTCTCCTCAGAGTCAACGGGGGCGGCGCCAGCGGCAGCCGCCTCCGTGCGAGCTTTACGGGCGGACATGATTACTTGTCCTCGTCGTCCACAACCTCGTAGTCGGCGTCGACGACGTCATCGTCGGCAGACTGGGCACCGGCGGCGCCGTCGGTCTGCTGCTGAGCGTCGGCGTAGACAACCTGGGCCAGCTCGTAGGCCACGGACTGCAGGGACTCGCCGGCGGCCTTGATAGCCTCGACGTCAGAGCCCTCGAGCGCCTTCTTGGCGTCGGCGATAGCGGCCTCGGCCTTGGACTTCACGTCGGCGGAAACCTTGTCGCCCAGCTCGTTGAGGGTCTGCTCGGTGGAGTAGCACAGGCTGTCGGTCTGGTTGCGAACCTCGACCTCTTCCTTCTGCTTCTTGTCCTCCTCGGCATGAGCCTCGGCGTCCTTGACCATGCGATCGACTTCGTCGTCGGAAAGCGCGGTGGAGCCGGAAATGGTGATCTGCTGCTCCTTGCCGGTGCCCTTGTCCTTAGCAGAGACCTTGACGATGCCGTTGGCGTCGATGTCGAAGGTGACCTCGATCTGCGGCACACCGCGGCGGGCAGCCGGGATACCGGTCAGCTGGAACTTACCGAGCGACTTGTTATCGCGGGCAAGCTCGCGCTCGCCCTGGAGCACGTTGATCTCGACGCTGGTCTGGTTGTCGGCAGCGGTGGAGTAGACCTCGGTCTTGGAGGTCGGGATCGTGGTGTTGCGGTCGATCATCTTGGTCATGATGCCGCCCATGGTCTCGACGCCCAGCGACAGCGGGGTAACGTCGAGCAGCAGGATGCCCTCGACGTCGCCGGTGAGCACGCCGCCCTGGACGGCAGCGCCGTCGGCAACGACCTCGTCGGGGTTCACGGACATGTTGGGCTGCTTGCCGGTCATGGTCTTGACCAGATCCTGGACGGCGGGCATACGGGTGGAGCCGCCGACGAGGATGACCTCGGTCAGATCGGAGAGCTTAAGCTTGGCGTCGCGCAGGGCGTTGGTGACAGGCTGCTTGCAGCGCTCGAGCAGGTCGCGGGTGATCTTCTCGAACTCGGCGCGGGTCAGCGTGTAGTTGAGGTGCAGCGGGCCAGACTGGTTCATGGTGATGAACGGCAGGTTGATGGTGGACTGCTGGGCTGCGGAGAGCTCCTTCTTGGCGTTCTCGGCGGCCTCCTTCAGACGCTGCAGGGCCATGGGGTCCTGACGCAGGTCGACACCGTTCTCCTGCTGGAACTTATCGGCCATCCAGTCGATGACGCGCTGATCCCAGTCGTCGCCGCCCAGGTGGTTGTCGCCCGAGGTGGACAGAACCTCAAACACGCCGTCAGCGAGGTCGAGGATGGAGACGTCGAAGGTGCCGCCGCCCAGGTCGAAGACCAGAATGCGCTGGTCGGTGCCCTGCTTGTCCAGGCCATAGGCCAGAGCAGCAGCGGTCGGCTCGTTGACGATACGCTTGACGTTGAGGCCGGCGATCTTACCGGCGTCCTTGGTGGCCTGACGCTGGGCGTCGTTGAAGTAGGCCGGGACGGTGATGACGGCGTCGGTGACGGTCTCGCCCAGATACTTCTCGGCGTCGGCCTTCATCTTTGCGAGCGTCATGGCGCTCACCTGCTCGGCGGTATAATCCTTGCCCTCGATATCGACGACGGCACGGCCACCCTGGCCCTCCTTGACCTCATACGGCACGGTCTTGATCTCGGAGGTGCACTCGGAGTACTTGCGGCCCATGAAGCGCTTGATGGAGAACACGGTGTTCTTGGGGTTGGTGACAGCCTGGTTCTTAGCGGCCTTACCCACGACGCGGTCGCCGTCAGCACGGAAGCCCACGACAGACGGGGTGGTACGGTCGCCCTCGGCGTTCACGATAATGGTCGGAGAACCGCCCTCGAGGACGGCCATAGCGGAGTTAGTAGTACCAAGGTCGATACCAAGAATCTTACTCATTAGAAATTCCCTCTCTCTTTTGCGTTCGCGCCGCCTCGACGGTCTGTCGTGTGGCGCTTCGGCTTGTCTTTCAGGATGTAGTGTATCCCCTTATGGGCCGGAATATACAAAATCTAAGTCAATTCATATAAGATTTCTTATCTCTGAGAGTTTAGGTTCTCAAATGCGCAGGTAGATGCACTGTTTGAGTTCTCGGCAGATCTATTGAGATCTATGTAGAGATGGCTGAGGTTTGGGTCCGAAGGTGCCTGGGGCTGCCTTGCGGAAAGGGCGTCCCGGTCTGAGCGCGAATTCTGGGACACAGTTTCCGCTGGGCGGTCCAACCGGAAACCGTATCCCGTTTTGAGAGCTGATACCGGGTCGCAGTTTCCGCTAGCGGGCTCAACCGGAAACTGCGACCCGGTTTTCGGCCAAATAACGGGATGCCCTTTCCGCAGGCGCGCTCAATAGCTCAATATTACAAGTCACCTATAGCTAACATTTGCGCAGCTCAGCGGCCCCACCTGCGAATTTTTTAGTAAACCTTGGCATACTCGGCGAACGGTATGAAGATGCCGGCCAGAGGGTATTGCAAACGGTCGCTCCCGTGGTATGTTTTTGCCCGAATCAAACCGACGCGCATCGCCTGTAGCGTCGGTCAACAGAGAGGAAACTACCATGGCTCATCCCGTAATTGATGCCGACGAGTGCATCGCTTGTGGCGTTTGCGTCGACTCCTGCCCCGCTGGCGTTCTGGAGCTCCAGGACGTCGCTACCGTCGCTGACGAGGACTCCTGCGTCGCCTGTGGCGCTTGCCAGGACGCTTGCCCCGCTGGCGCGATCACCGAGATCGTCGAGGAGTAACAACTCCCCCACCTGCACACTCAAAAGTACACCGTGCACAAAAAAGGAGGCCTCCGCATCGCCGCGGAGGCCTCCTTTTTTGTGCGGATAACCAATTAGGCACCATCGCAGGTTGAGCTCACGTCAGCGAAAACGTCCCTAAGCGAGCAAGGTGACGTGAAAGAGGAGGGAAGCGTACTTCGGTACGCGACCGACGATTGAACGTCAGATTGCCGCTTAGGGACGTTTGCAGCATCGGCTACGATAGATCGTCCTCGTAAGGCATTAAATCGGCAAGGTAGCCCTTCTCCTTGAGTATGGCCTCGATCTCGTCGAGGGTTTGCTCATCCTCAGCCGCAATGCGATGGAAGTGATAGCCACTCGTCACCGTTAGTAGTGGAAAGCTCTTGCCGCTCTCGATATCGTGCAGGTAGCGCTCAACATCGCGACGATTGCGAATGTCCAAGTCGGCCGTGATCTTACCGTACACGCGGTGATTGACGATCACGTTGAGCACGGCGCCACCCGCGTCGACGATACTCGTAAGCTCGTCGCCCGCCTGCTCCACGCCGTGGCGCACCTTAACAAGACGCGTGGGCACGGCGGGGCTACTCGCGGCTTCCTGCAGCACGTAGCCGCGGTTGGTCGCCACGATATCGTGCCCATCGGCACGCAACAGGGCAATATCCTGAACCACGACCTGACGGCTCACGCCAACCTCGCGGGCAAGTGCGCTGCCCGAAACGGGCTCCTTGGCTCCTTCGAGCACGCCCATGATGGCACGGCGACGCTCGCGGGCGTTCATTATTTACCGTCCAGCAGACGCAGGTGCTTAAGCGAGAGGTCGAGGATCGGCGCAGAGTGCGTCAGGGCGCCCGAGCTAATATAGTCGACACCCAGATCGGCCAGGGCGCGAATGTTGCTGGCGTCCACGTTGCCCGAGCACTCGGTCTTGGCGCGGCCATCGATAAGCTCAATCGCGGCAGCCATGTCGTCGTGGGTCATGTTGTCGAACATGATGATGTCGGCGCCGGCTTCCACGGCCTCGCGCACCATGTCCAGGTTCTCGCACTCGATCTCGACCGTCGTGGTAAACGATGCATGGGCGCGCGCCATCTCGATCGCACGCATCACGCCGCCGGCGGCATCGATGTGGTTGTCCTTGAGCATGACGGCCGTCGACAGGTTGTAACGGTGGTTGCTGCCGCCGCCGATCTCGACCGCGGCCTTCTCGAAGACGCGCATGCCCGGCGTGGTCTTGCGCGTGTCGACAAGCACGGTCTTGGTGCCCTCGAGCGCGGCCGCCATCCGATGCGTGTAAGTAGCGATGCCGCTCATGCGCTGCAGGTAGTTGAGCGCCACGCGCTCGCCCGAAAGCAATACGCGCGCATCGCCCCGCACCTGACCCACATGGTCGCCGGCGTGCACCTCCTCGCCATCGGCAACGTCGAGCAGCACCGAGCTCTGCGAATCCAGCAGCTCAAAGGTACGGGCAAACACATCCAAGCCGGCGATGATGCCGTCGGCCTTGGCGATAAGCTCCACCGTGGCGGGACGCGCCGTGGGGCACACGCTCGCCGTGCTCACGTCCTCAAACGTAATGTCCTCGCGCAGAGCCTGTAAAATCAGATCATCGACGACGAGCTTCATGGTAATGGGATTCATGGTCTACTCCTCTGCGGCCTGCGTGCCGGCGGCACGGGCCAAATCATCGATTGCAAGGGTATCGGAACTCAGGGCGCGATGGCGTCCATCGAGCGCGGGCTCGCCCGCCTGCTCCACGGCCAGCGACTCGCCGGTGCGCATGTACCACGCGGCGCGACGACCCCAGACCAGCGCCTCGAGCAGACTATTTGATGCAAGGCGATTCTTGCCGTGAACGCCGTTGCAAGCCGTCTCGCCCGCAGCGTAGAGCTCGGGCATCGAAGTGCGGCCGTCCTTATCGACCCATACGCCGCCCATAAAGTAGTGCTGCGTGGGCGTAACGGGGATGGGCTCGTCCAAGATGTCGCGACCGTCCTCAAGGCAGCGCGCGCGAATGTTGGCAAAGTGCCCAGTCACCACGTCGCGCTCGACGGGGGCAAAGCTCAGCCACTCGTGCTCGGTGCCGTCCTGCTTCATCTGCTCGCGGATGGCGGCAGCGACAACGTCGCGCGGCTGCAACTCGTCGGTAAAACGCTCGCCGGCGGCATTGAGCAGAATCGCGCCCTCACCGCGGCAGCTCTCGCTGATCAGGAACGTACGGCCTGGCTGCGGCGAGAACAGGCCCGTGGGATGGATCTGCACGTAGTCCAGGTGCTCCATCTTAATGCCGTGCTCCTGCGCGATGTAGCAGGCGTCGCCCGTGAGCTGCGGGTAGTTGGTCGAATGGTCGTATACGCCACCGATGCCGCCCGTCGCCCACAGCGTATGGCGGGCATGGATCTTAAACGGCTTACCGACATGCACGCCCTCAGCGGCATTTGCCAGCTCGTCGGCGGGGCGAGCTGAATCGTCCTCGTCCACGGCAACAGCGACGACACCAGTGCACACCGTGGCCCCATCGCGCTCTGCCGTCAGGATGTCGGTCATGGCAACGTGTTCGAGAATCTGCACGTTATCCAGCTTGCGGACGGCCTGAAGCAGCTTGGTCGTAATCTCCTTGCCCGTAATGTCGGCATGGAAGGCAATGCGCGGACGGCTGTGCGCGCCCTCGCGGGTAAAGTCGAGGCCGCCATCGGCCTTGCGCTCAAAATCCACGCCCATCGCTAGCAGGTCGTTGATGACCGAGCGGCTCGAGCGGATCATGATGTCGACGCTCTCGCGGCGGTTCTCGTAATGGCCGGCGTGCATGGTGTCCTCAAAGAAGGCATCGTAGTCCGAGCCCTCGGGCAGCACGCAGATGCCGCCCTGCGCGAGCATCGAATCGCACTCGTCGACCGCGCCCTTGGAGAGCATGATCACGCGCGTGCTCGTCGGCAGGTTGAGCGCCGCGTACAGGCCCGCTACGCCGCAGCCGGCAATGACGACGTCGCACTCCATATCGGGGTATTGCTTGGTTTCCACAGGAATCCTCTCCCTTGAATGTGACATAAGAAACCGTCCCTCATGCCACATTGTTCTAGCGTGCTGCGTACTCGAGCATGCGGTCGAGCGTAAGTTTGGCCTGGTCGGCAGCCTCGTCCGACACGCCGATCTGCACCTCGCCCTCACCCGTCTCCAGGCAGCGCACGAGCTTTTCGAGCGTGATGAGATCCATGTTGACGCAGGTGGGCTGCACCGCGGGGAAGTAGAACTTTTTGCCGGTGCCCTGGCAGCGGCGCTCGAGCTCGTAGAGCACACCGCGGACCGTCACGATAATGAACTCGCTCGCGTCGGACTCCTCGGCATACTTGATGATGCCGGCGGTGGAGCCGATGTAGTCGGCCTCGGCCAGGACGTCGGCCTTGCACTCAGGATGCGCCAGCACGAGCGCGTCGGGGTGGGCCTCCGTCGCGTCGACGATCTGCTCGACGGTGATGATGTGATGGCGCGGGCAGTAGCCGTTGTTGAGGATGACGTGCTTTTGCGGCACCTGCTCGGCTACGAAGCGGCCCAGGTTTTGGTCGGGGATGAACAGGACGTGCTGCTGCGGCAGCTCGGACACGATCTTGACGGCGTTGGAGCTGGTGACGCACACGTCGCTCCAGCTCTTGATCTCGACCGTGGAGTTGACGTAGCAGACCACGGCAAGGTCGTCACCGTACTCGGCGCGCGCCGCGTCGACCGTCTCGCGCTTGACCATGTGAGCCATGGGGCAGTCCGCGCCCGGCTCGGGCAGCAGCACGGTCTTGGTGGGGTTGAGCAGCTTGGCACTCTCGCCCATAAACTCCACGCCGCACAGCACGATAGTCTGCTGCGGCAGGCTCTTGGCGAGTTTTGCCAGGTAGAAACTGTCGCCGACGTAATCGGCAACGGCTTGGACCTCGGGCGCCACATAGTAGTGCGCCAGGATTACCGCGTCACGTTGGGCTTTTAGTTGCTGAATGGCCTCGACGAGCTCTGCGGGCACCAGTGCCGCGCGCTCCGTTGCCGTCGTTGCCGATGCTAGGCCGGCCGCGATATCGCGTGCAAGCTCCGATGCATCCATGTTCGCGCTCTGTGCCATCAAGGCCCCTCTCTTTTGGCGAATCTTGGGGCTTTAGTATGACACCTAGGTTTACAGCTGACAAGACAGCTGTAAACCTAGGTGTAAAGTTGAAATAAAGATTCAATCATGCGGCAGGTCCATTTTCGAACTGGCAAGCTGAGGACAGCCGAAAATGGACCCGCCCCATGATTCGGGCAGCCCGTTTTGTCCTGGACCAAGGGGCAGTGGTCAAAAAGGGCCAAATATGAGTACTGTCACCAAATTAGTAGCATCGATTTTCCGGTCCAGAGCAGCAAAATCGCCTTGTTTGGAGCCCGATCGCGACTCTGAAGAACGAAAATCGATGCACTTTTGGCCTCTGGCACCGATTTTTGAGGCCATTTGGCTGCCACCAAACTGGTAACAGTACTCATATTTGGCCTTTTTTGACCACCGGGTTTCCGGCAAACCCCAAAAGCGGGTCCGGATCGCTCGATCCGGACCCGCTGGGGGTAGCGAGCACAATCGAGGTGTAAGAAGCAAGAGAGGGCCATCGCCTAGAATCGTCAGCGCCTAGATATTCAACGAGAGGAAAGACAGTGGTCCGCAGCGACATGCTACCCCAGCCGGACCGGGGGCTCGGCCTCGACCGGCCCCAGACCGAGGCATTTCACCGACGAGTTCAAGAGGAAGATAGTCGATCTCCACAACGCCGGAAAGCCCAGGCGCGAGGCCATGGACGAGTGCGACCTCGACAAGAGCACCGTGGAGAGGCGGGTCAAGTCGATAAACGAGACCGGCTCGCCGCGCGCCGCCGACAACCGCACGCCCGAGTAGAACCGGATCCTGGAGCCCGAGCGCGAGAACCGCAGGCTCCGGATGGAGGTCGACGTCTTAAGACGAGCGGCGCCAGCATACGCTCGGAAGTCAGGGCCATGGCGGCCAACGGGGGGGGCCGCTGCCCCATATCGGCGCAGCGCTGGCATCGAGGCCTTCTGACCTGTGTCAAGATTTCGGACACGCAAGCTCGAGGAATCAAGCGGCCATAGGCATGGCCTCGGGCTTGGGCTCGGTTCTCTCGAAGAAGGCCGCCATGGCCTCGGCCGGCACCTTGTAGCCGATCGTCGAGCGGGGCCTTCGGCGGTTGTAGTACGCCTCGATGAACTCGACCACCGCGTGCTTGGCGGAATCCCTGGTCGGGAAGCTGCGCCTGTAGTACATCTCGTTCTTCAGCGTGGCGAGGAACGACTCGGCCACCGCGTTGTCGTGGCAGTTGCCGGTGCGGCTGCAGGACAGCCGCACGTCGTTGTCGCGCGCCCATTCGGCCAGAAGCCTGCTGGTGTACTGGGCGCCGCGGTCGGCGTGGAATATCGCGTTGCCGGCCACGTAGCCGCGCGATTTGGCCGACGCCAGCGCCGAAACCACGATGTCGGCGGTCATGCGCTCGGAGAGCGACCAGCCCACCACCATGCGGGTGTTGAGGTCGATGACCGTCGACAGGTACAGCCATCCCTCGCCGGTGCGCAGGTAGGTGATGTCGCCCACGAGCTTGTAGGTTGGAACGGGACTGGTGAAGTCGCGGCTCACCAGGTCGGGCCGGGGCCTGGCCTTCGGGTCGGGGATGGTGGTGCGCTTCCTGGCGTTGGGCGTGCAGCCGCGTATTCCCAGCTCGTGCATCAGCTTGCGCACCCTGTACAGGGTCAATCCGGAGAACTCGCCGGGCAGGAAGCATTTCACGAACCGGAAGCCGAACCTGCGGTCCGACTCCAGCCACACGCGCCGGACCGCCTCGCGCTCGGCCGACCAGTTTTCTCGCGGGCAGCCGTTGGAGAGCCACGAGTAGAAGCCCGATCGGCTCACGCCGAGCACGCGGGCCATCATTTTCACCGGGAATTCGGCCTTCTCCGCCAACATCATCCGGTAGCATGCGGCTACGCCTGGCTTTTGGCGAAGAAGGCCGCGGCTTTTTTCAAGAAGGCGTTCTCCATCTCGAGCTCGCGTATGCGCCTTTTCGCCTCGCGAAGCTCGCGGTCCTCGGCCTTGGGGTCGGGCCCGCCGGCAAGCTCGCGCCGGCGGTTCTGCACCCACTTGTTCACGGTCTTGGAATTCAGGCCCAGTTCTGCGCAGCATTCCGTTATCGGCCTGCCCGTCGAGATGATGTAGTCGGCGGTCTCGCGCCTGAACTCGTCGGTGTACTTGGCGGCTGGGTTGGACATAGCATACCGTCCTCTCGGTCGTCGATGAATGCATTCTAAAGGATTGGGCCTCTAGCATGCGTGTCCGAAAAGACGATACAGGTCAGACAACCCAATCAGACGTCGTCTCGAGCGCGTCCTCTGCACGGTCGAGCGTGCTTCTGGCCTTGGCACCCTGTTTGAACCACGTGCGCAGGTCCTCGAGCGTGCTGCCCGCTGCATACACCTTGATTTTTCGACCGCCCTTCGTAGTCACCGTGCAGCGGTCGCCGCTCTCGCTGTCCTCGTGCGCCGTGACCTTCTTGAGGTAATCGCGGCGGAACGCCACGACGCGGGCATTGCTGATCTCGATGAACCAATCGTCGTCGACAAGCGAAGTGCCCGTGGCACCTCGACTTGCCATCTCCTCGGCGAAGGAGAAACCGAGTTCGCGCTCCTGCCTGCCGATCTCGTAGATACCACGGGCGGGCATGCTGAGCATAAGCAGGGGCAGGAGTCCCCCTATGAACAGGAAGAGGAACGGTACGAGCAAGAGCAAGCGGGCTCCGGCATCGGTGAAAACAGCCATGAAGGCGATCACGAGCGAGAAGACGAGCGCCATGCCGTTGAAAACAATCGTCAACGGCTTGACGGCAGACCAACACAGGCCCGCCTTGGTCATGGGACCGTCGACGGCGTCCGAGACTTCGATGCCCTCTTCCTCCAGACGGGCGAGGAGGTTGAGCGAGCACACCCCCTCGAGGCTTATCGAGCAGAACTTTCGATCGCCCTCGAACAGGTCGATCCTCATCATCTGCGTGTGAAGCGTTGCATGGGTGATGTTGCCGAACGTCGTCTCCTTGCGGATGCCGAAGGCGTTACGCGAGAGAATTCGTTCACCGTCCACGTCGATGCGCGGGATGCTCAGCAGGGCCCAGATGGCCATGCCCGCAAGTGCCATGGCGTGGCCGAACCACACAAGCTCGTGGCCCCACTCGCCCAGCGAAACGCCCTGCCAGACGTAAACACCCAACATGAGCAGCTCGAACGCGACCGCGCAGCAGGCGATGATCGTGCGGATGGCAGCGGGCATGCGCACCGTGAAGCGATCGAGGCTGTCCGTCGCCTCACTGCGCTCACGCGCGCCGCGACGGGCGACCCATGCAGTGAGCGGACCGACGATGAACACCACCATCGCCACGCGCAGGAACGATTCGAGTATGTCGCCCATATTAACCACCATCCCAATAGAAAACGTGAATTTGGGAGACTATAGCAGAGCGAAGCGATCTGCACGGCATCGTCCGGGTGTTTTCGGCATACGGTGGAAACCAGCGGCAGCGGACGTTGAGAACTCACCCAAAAGACGCGATTCGACCGAAGCGATTCTTCTTGACTTGGTCTCAATGTGATACGACATGCGCCACTACCTGCGCGGTCTAGCGGCCCTGATCGAAGAGGGTCACACCGATGAGGCACTCGAGCGCATCGACGCGCTCTGCGAGACCAACGACCGCACCGCCGTGCGCCGCTACTGCGCCAACGAAACGGTCAACATTGCGCTCTCGTCGCTTTCCGCGGACATCAACGCGCACGGCATCACCGCCGACCTGCACGCCGCCGTGCCCGAAACCGTCCACGTGGGCGATGTCGATCTATTCAGTGTGGTATCGAACGCCCTGGACAATGCCATCGCCGCGGCGAGCGCCGCCCCCGAAGGCAAGCGGTTTGTCGACCTGGACCTTCGCTACGAAGACGGTCAGCTTCTATTGCTGGTTTCCAACACGTTTGGCCGTGCGCCGCACATGGTCGACGGCATGCCCGTGGCTCAGCACACTGGGCACGGCTTTGGCACCAAGAGCATTATGCTTGCCGTCGAGCGCATGAACGGCAACTGCCAGTTCCGCATTAACGGCGACCGGTTTGAGCTGCGCGCCGTGATGTAGGGGCTGCCGCCAACCTCGCTACAGCGGTGCAGCCGCCGGGGTCAGCTGCTTAATGTAGGCCCACATGCGCTGCTTGGCGGCCTTGTCGGTGAGCGCCGCCTCAAAACCGTCGAGCGCCAGCACGCGGCGCCCCTGCACATGGGCGACCAGGCCGGGCTTGAGCATGGCGGTGTCAAAGTCATCAATTGCCACAAGCATATCGGCATAGGTCTCGCGCATGACATCGGCCGCACTGTTGTCCAGCAGCAGCACCGCCTCGGGGTCCAAGGTCTCCAGCGCCTCGCGGAACAGGTCGCACGTCAGGGCCTCGCCCGCCGCGACCGCTCCGTCGCCCGCGCCGGCGACGCTTGCCAGCACACAAAAATCCTCGGGGGCATATCCGATGGCACCGAGCGCCTTGCGCAACGCGGCGCCATCCGCGCCGGCGGCCAGCTCGCCGCCCGAGCACTCGGCTTCATCCAAATCGCCTTTGACCAGCACAATCGGCGAGCACGCGTTGCCCGCGATACGCACACCGCGATCTGCAAGCGACGCGAGCTCCTGCTCGGTCGCCTGAGCGATGGCTTCTTTTTTCTGGCTTTGTGACGTGGGCATGCGCTCTCCAATCGTTTGCGTGCCCACCATTATATAAAAGAGCCGCCCGCGAGTGGTTGCTTTGCGGGCCGCTGGGTATAAGCACGGTCGTACTGAGTTTTACGCGGCCGAGCCGCGTCGTATTATGGAGGTCACCATGGCTGACATTAAGCAGATTACCCCCGAGAACTTCGGCGCTGTCGTCAACGATAGCCTGCCCGTACTGGTTGATTTTTGGGCCCCGTGGTGCGGCCCCTGCCGCTCGCTCTCGCCCATCGTAGACGAGGTTGCCGACGAGCTGGCCGGCAAGTTGGCTGTGGCCAAGTGCAACGTCGACGACAACCAGGACCTGGCCATGAAGTATGGCGTCATGAGCATCCCCACGCTGATCGTCTTTAAGAACGGCGAGGAGGTCGACCGCTCGGTTGGCGCCTTACCCAAGGCAAGACTTCAGGCACTGCTGGAGAAACATCTGTAATACGCTTGTTACTTGTCTGCCGTCCATGAGCGGTTTCGCACCGCTCACCGGAGTGCCAAACGCAAGGCATGCGACCACGGATAGTATGGTAGTTACAAACAGCCCCCAGTGAACGGGTGCGGGTCGCACAGGCTCGCACCCGTTTTCTTATGCAGCTGCGCGCAAAGCGGGCGTAGTAAAATCTGAACCACTGAACTGCCCCATACAAAAGGAGATTTCCCATGCATGATGTTGGAATGAACATGAGCCAGCTTGCCATGAGCGTCAAACAGGTCGACGACACCATCGAGCTCGCTCACGAATGGAGCCATCAGTTGCTGCATGCGACCGAGAATTTTGACATGGAGCGCATCGGCGCCAAGCTCGAGGCCGCCATGGCCGCGTTGCACGAGGCGCATGACGCGCTCGAGGGCTACGAGGAAGCCATCGAGGCCGACCACAACTCCGTCGGCTCCGTGAAGCTGGTGTAAGGTGGCCGAACACGAGCACGGCTGCGGGTACGAGCACGAGCATCCGCACGGGGCGGACGGTGACGCGGGCTGCCACTGTAGTGGCTCCGGCTCCGAGCTGGTCCGTTTTTCGGTTACCGCACCGGATGACCTGCTGCGCCGTTTTGACGAACAGATCGCGCGCCGCGGCGACGTGGCCAACCGCTCCGAGGCCGTGCGCGACCTGATTCGCGCCTCGATCGCCAAGGAGCAGATGCGCACGCCCGACGAGCATGTTATCGGGTCGCTCACCATGATCTACGACCACCATACCGGCGACCTGACGCGCCGTCTGGACGAAGTGCAGCACGACTACACCGACGAGATCGTATCGACCATGCACGTGCATCTGGATCACCACAACTGTCTGGAGATCCTGGCACTCAAGGGTCGCGGCGAGCGCGTCTACGAACTAGCCGATCGCCTGCTGGGCCTGCGCGGCGTTAAGCACGGCGAGCTCACGTGCGCCGCCACCAAGCAGAGCCTGGGGCTGTAGCGCACCTACCAAAATGGGACAGGTTTGTTTTGGCAGGTTTAGCGTTTTACCTACCAAAATAAACTTGTCCCTTTTTGGTCGGTTTTGATGAGGAGTGTCGCATGCGGCATGTGCATATTCATGTGACGGGCATTGTGCAGGGCGTTGGCATGCGACCATTTGTGTATCGCGAGGCCATGGCGCATGGCATTTGCGGATGGGTGCTCAATGCGGGCGACGGCGTACATATCGAGGCGCACGCTCCGGCCGATGCGCTCGATGCTTTTGTTGCCGCGCTTTCTGAGCATGCGCCCGCGGCGGCTCGCGTAGAGCATGTCGAGGTTGTGGACTTGGGGCCTGGCGGTTGGAGTGCTGCCGATGAGCAGGGCTTTCGCATTGTGGCATCGCAGGACCAGACCGCGCACACGACGCTCGTCTCGCCCGATATCGCTACCTGTGACGATTGTCTGCGCGAGTTGTTCGATCCCGCCGACCGACGCTATCACTACCCCTTTATCAACTGCACTAACTGCGGCCCACGCTTTACCATCATCCGATCGTTGCCTTATGACCGAGCGGCCACGTCGATGGATTGTTTTCCCATGTGTCCCAAGTGTGCCGCGGAGTATGCCGACCCACTCGACCGGCGTTTTCACGCGCAACCCGATGCCTGCTTTGATTGCGGGCCGCATATTACGTGGCGCGAGGCTGTGAACGGCGATGCGTGCGGGAATTCGTCCGCGACACCGGCAGTCGGCACCACACGCGAGGCCAGCGACGCCATTATCGAGCGCTGCGTTGAGCTGCTGGCCAGCGGTGGCATCGTCGCCATCAAGGGCCTGGGCGGATTTCATCTAGCCTGTGACGCCGCCAGCGAGCAGGCGGTGGCCGAGCTGCGCCGTCGCAAACGCCGCAGCAACAAACCACTTGCCGTCATGATGCGCGACCTTGCCGACGTTGAACGCCTATGCCATGTCAGCGACGTTGAGCGCGGCTTGCTGGCCGGCAGCATTCGCCCCATTGTGCTGCTGCGCCGACGTGCTGCTTGCGAGAGCGGCGGCTCCCCCGACGCCCTCGCGCTCGCGCCGTCCGTCGCGCACGACCTTCCCGAGCTCGGTGTTATGCTCCCCTACACCCCGCTTCAGCATCTGCTGCTTGCCGCGGTAGAAGTCTGCGGTATGCACGCGCTCGTCATGACCAGCGGAAATCTGAGCGAAGAACCCATCGAGACCGACGACGACCTTGCCTGGGAACGCCTCGTTGCCGCCGGCATCGCCGACGCGTTGCTCGGTAACGACCGCGCGATCCTCTCGCGCTACGACGACTCTTTGGTACACGTGGTCGACGGCGCTGTTATGCCCGTTCGCCGCGCTCGCGGATATGCACCCCAGCCGCTGCCGTTGCCGGCGCTCGACGGCACTCCGTCCTGCGTGCTCGCCTGTGGGCCACAACAAAAAGCCACGATTGCACTCACGCGTGAAGGGACGAACGGCGAGGCAACCTGTTTTGTGTCGCAGCATATCGGCGATGTTGAAAACGGCGAGACCTTCGATGCCTGGAACGCCGCGCGCACGCGCTTGGAAGATCTCTTTGACTTGGCACCCGCCGCCTTGGCCTGCGATGTACACCCCAGTTATCTATCGGGTCAGTGGGCGCGCGAGCAGGCACGGGAGCACAATCTGCCGCTTATCGAAGTCCAGCACCATCATGCGCACATCGCGAGCGTGATGGCAGAAGCGATTGTCACAGGCCAGCTTGCGCCCGAGGCGCGCGTCCTCGGCATTGCCTTCGATGGCACGGGCGCCGGCGCCGATGGCACCATATGGGGCGGCGAGTTTCTTGTCGCTGGCCTTGCTGACTTTGAGCGCGCAGCGCATCTGCGCACTTGGGCCCTACCCGGTGGCGTAGCGTCCGTACGCGACGCCCGCCGCAACGCCTTTGCCCTGCTCAGTGAGCTCGGCCTGCTCGAGCACCCAGGTGCCGCTCGGCTTTTGGACAGCCTCGACGAGCAAACGCGCCGCGTGACAGCCACCATGATCGAGCGCGGCATCAACAGCCCGCGTACCAGCAGCATGGGGCGTCTCTTTGATGCCGCGGCAGCAATTCTGGGCATCTGCGACAAGGCAACCTACGAGGGCGAACCCGCCATAGAACTCGAAGCCGCCGCCTGGCGCGCGCTCAGCAGTGAAAGTGCCTGCCTCACCGGCAATATAGCCGGCTTTTCCGTAACCGAATCATCCCGTCCGGACGCCCACCATGTTCTAAACTCCAGATCGCTTATTGAGGCGCTTTTGGAGGGAATCAGGGCCGGCGCTGCGGCCTACAGGCTCGCGCTCGATTTCCATATCGCCATCGCGCGCTCTTCGGCACGAATCGCACGCGAAATCTGCGCGCGCGAAAGCATCGATACCGTCGCGCTCTCGGGCGGCGTGTTCATGAACCGACTTTTGCTTCAGCTCCTTACCCACGAACTCAAAGACGCCGGTCTTGCCGTCTTGGTCCCCCACTCCGTGCCCGTCAACGACGGCTGCATCGCCTACGGTCAGGCCGCCATCGCTCGCGCTCGCCTTGCGCAGACAGCATCACGATAGGCCGTTTTGCCAGCCTGCGCGCCGCCGTCTCACAGGTGTAACGCGTTTGCTCGTGACTTCCGCGAGCGCTACCATCAACTGATGGGTAATTAGGCGCCTATCCAGCGCAAAACGTATAAAAGGGGAACATTATGTGCCTTGCCGTTCCCGGTAAAGTGGTCAAACGCGACGACGACCTTAAGGCGACCGTCGACATGATGGGCATCGAGCGCCCCGTTTCGCTGCGCCTCGTGCCGACGGCACAGGTAGGCGACTATATTCTCGTGCACGCCGGCTTTGGCATTCAGATTGTCGACGAGCAGGAAGCCCAAGAGACACTCGAGCTCGTCAATACCATGACCGAACTGGTCGAAGAAGACCAGCTGGCCACCAACCCGGCGGAGGCTTACTAGTGGCGGCCGGACAGCCGGCTCGCTCCGGTATCGACTTTTCGGCATTTCGCAATCCCAAGCTGGCTCGCGAGCTCATCGAGCGCATCCGTGAACTCGTCGGCGACCGCGCCATCAACCTTATGGAAGTCTGCGGCACGCACACCGTGAGCATCGGTCGCTATGGCTTTCGCTCCATTATGCCTGCCGGGCTCAAACTGCTGAGCGGTCCGGGTTGCCCCGTCTGCGTTACCGCCAACCGCGATATCGACCATGCAATCGCGCTCGCCAAGATGGACGGCGCCATCATCACCACCTTTGGCGACATGATGCGCGTGCCCGGGTCGTCTACCTCGCTCGCCGCGCAAAAGGCGGCGGGGCGCGATATTCGCATTGTGTACTCCCCGCTCGATGCACTCGGTATCGCCGAACACAACCCCGATCGCCCGGTCATCTTTATGGGCGTCGGCTTTGAGACCACGACGCCCACCATCGCCGCCGCCATTTTGGAGGCCGATGCACGCGGACTCCAGAACTTCTCGGTCTATTGCACTCACAAGACCACGCCGCCGGCGCTGCGCGCCATCGCCAACGATCCCGAGACCACTATCGACGGCTTTATCCTTCCGGGACACGTCGCCACCATCACGGGCTTAGCCCCCTTTGACTTTTTGGTCGATGAGTTTAAGACTCCAGGCGTGGTAACGGGATTTGAGCCGGTCGACATCTTGCAGGGTATCTGCATGCTGGTCCAGATGGTTGTTGAGGGGCAGCCCGCAATCGACAACGCCTACCGCCGTGGCGTCAATGCAGACGGCAACCCCGTGGCGCGCCAGCTGGTCGAGCAGGTGTTTGAGCCGTGCGACACCACATGGCGCGGTCTGGGGCCGATTGCCGGCTCGGGTCTTTCCATCCGGCCCGAATTCGCGCGCTTTGATGCCGGCGTCCGCTTTGACGTACCCGTTGAGGCGACAGTCGAGCCGCGCGGGTGCCGCTGCGGCGACGTGCTGCGCGGGGCCATTACGCCGAGCAATTGCCCGCTCTTTGGCCGCGCATGCACGCCCGAACATCCCGTCGGCCCGTGCATGGTGAGCTCCGAGGGCAGCTGCGCGGCGTACTACCGCTACCGAGGCTAATGGGTTCCGCCGCTCTAACGAACGGCGGGCCGGTCGACGCTGCACCTCACCCATATAATTCCGTCCTCGATTGGAGTTTTCGATATGTCCCGTACTGCCACCGATAGCACTGTCCTGTTGGGCCACGGCTCTGGCGGCCAGATGATGAAACGCATCATCGATGAAGTCTTTTTGGATGCCTTTGGGTCGCCCGAACTGCTCGAGGGCAACGATGCCGGCGTCGCTGCGCTGCCCGCGAGCGGGCGCATCGCCATGTCGACCGACAGCTTTGTAGTCTCGCCGCAGTTCTTCCCCGGCGGCAATATCGGCCGACTCGCCGTGTGCGGAACCGTCAACGACGTCGCGACCTCGGGCGCTAACGTGCGCTACCTCTCATGCGGCTTTATCCTCGAAGAGGGCTATCCCATGGACAAGCTGCGCCAGATTGTGCAGACCATGGCCGAAACGGCACATGAGGCAGGCGTGAAGATTATCACCGGCGACACCAAGGTGGTCGAGCGCGGCGGGGCCGACGGCGTCTATATCAATACCGCCGGCGTGGGCGAGGTGCCCACGGGCGTGGCACTCAGCGGCGCCAACTGCCGGCCCGGCGATGTCATTCTGGTATCGGGTACGCTGGGCGACCACGGCATCGCCATCATGAGCCAACGCGAGGGCCTGGCGTTTTCGAGCGACATCGAAAGCGACGCCGCACCGCTCAACCACCTGGTTGCCGATGTGCTTGCCGCAGCGCCCGACACGCGCTGCTTCCGCGACCCCACGCGCGGTGGCCTGGCCTCGACGCTCAACGAGTTTGCGCAGGCCAGCGGCGTTGCCATGGAGGTCGACGAGGATGCCGTGCCCGTGCGCCCCGACGTGCAGGCAGCCTGCGAGATGCTCGGCTACGACGTGCTGCAGGTGGCAAACGAGGGCAAGATGGTCGCCGTGGTGCCGGCCGAACAGGCAGATGCGGCACTGGCCGCCATGCGCGCCGCCCGCTACGGCGAGAACGCTGCCATTATCGGCCGCGTGCTGCCGCTTGCCGAGGGCGCCCGTCCCGCCGCGCGCATACGCACCGGCTGGGGCTCGACCCGTATCCTCGACATGCTCGTGGGAGAGCAGCTGCCGAGGATTTGCTAACGACAAAGGCTCAGGGCTATTAAAGATATTCAGATTCCAAACATGCCCGGCACGCATGCCCAGTATCATGGGGTGCGTTTTACAACTCAAGCGGCAGGAGCACCCATGGCAGCAGCTTTTTCCCATGTGATCTTTGACCTGGACGGCACCATTCTCAACACGCTCGAGGACCTGGCGGCCGCCGGCAACCATACCTGCGAGATGCACGGCTGGCCCACGTTTGCCGTAGACGAGTACCGCTACAAGGTGGGAAACGGCATGCTCAAGCTGGTCGAGCGCTTTATGCCCGCCGAGTATGCGGGCGACGGCCGTATGTTTGAGCAGACGCTTGCCGAGTTTAGGGCTTATTACGGCGAGCACAAGGAAGACCACACTGCACCGTACGCCGGCACGATCGAGATGCTCGACCGCCTGCGCGCCGCGGGCGTGCAGCTTGCCGTACTCACCAACAAGGACCATGTCTCGGCCGCTCCGCTTATCGAGAAGTATTTTGGTTCCGAGCGCTTTGCGCTGGTACAGGGCCGTATCGATGCGTTTCCGCCCAAGCCCGAAGCGCCCGTCACGCTGCATGTGATGCAAGAGCTAGGCGCCGATCCGTCGACCACGCTCTACGTGGGCGATTCCAATGTCGATATCCTGACCGGTCACAACGCCGGCCTTAAGAGTGCGGGCGTCAGCTGGGGCTTCCGAGGCCGCGCAGAACTCGAAGCAGCCGGTGCCGACTACGTGGTTGACACGCAGGAAGAGCTCGCGGCGCTGATCCTGGGCGAGTAACGCCAGCGCTGCCCAACCCAGCCGCCGCAATGCCGTTGCGCGGAAAGTAGTCGTTGGGGACGTTCTTAAACGACTGGTCAAACAATGGCAACGTCGCAGGTAGAGGACGGACAGCGAAAACGCCCCTAAGCGAGCAAGGTGACGTGAAATGAAAGGGCGCTGACCTTCTGGTCGCGCCCTTGAAATTGAACGTCAGATTGCCGCTTAGGGGCGTTTGCAGCGTCGAGCAGTTGCGGCGTTTGGTAAAACGCCGCAACGAACTACCGCGTAACTCCCCTAGTTCATCATTGCATTCATCATCTCGGTGGTTGCGGAATCGTCAGCAGACCACTCGCCATCGTCATTGGCGGTGTACTTGAAGGTAACCTTGGTGTCCTTGGTCTTAGCGGCCTTGGTCACGTCGACCATGACCTGGCCGGCCATCTTGTACAGGTCGTCCTCGGAAGGCATCGTATCGAGCGCCGCGATCTTCTCCTGATACTGGGTGGCGAAATCTTCAACGATCTTGTTCATGGACTTGCAGGTAATGGTGACATCGGCAGTCGCGGTGCCCTTGTCCTCGTCGACCGTCACATCGCCGATCTTGTAGTCAAAACCCTCGAGATAGCTCTTGGCGTACTCCTTGGGATCGATGCCCAGCTGCTCGAACTCGTCGCCCGAGGCCTCTTCCAGGCCGGCGAGGAAGTCGTCGCCGCCGCTCTTGACCTCGTCAAACTGCGTCGTAAGATCCTCGGTGATGAGCTCCTCAACCGAAGGACCTCCGCAGCCGGAAAGCACAACCACGCACGCGACCAGAACAGCCATCAGGGGCGCAAGCAGCAGCTTCTTCTTCATGACATTCCTCCCAACAAGCGGCACCGCGCTTCCCGACGCGGTGCGCGTCGTAACAATAAGGCCATACTAGCCGATAACGAACACCCCCGGCAAAGCAAAGGCGCAGTCGGCTCGATTTAACGTCCGAACGGTTTACCGGTCCGCCCAACGCGCAATAAAACGTTCCGCCGCATTGCAATAAAAAGGGCGGCCGGATAACCCGACCACCCCAAAACACCCTTATGTTGCCGCAGACTACTTGCGGACGACCTTGACGATGGCATCGCCAGCGGAGACAGCGGAGTCAGCCTCGACGGCGAGCTCGACGTCGGCGAACTCGGCGGTGTTGGACACAGCCACGACGACGCAGTCCTTGTAGCCGGCAGCGGCGATCTTGGCGCGGTCGATCTTGAGCATGGGCTGGCCAGCCTTAACGACATCGTCGGCCTTGACGAAGCCCTCGAAGCCGTCGCCGTTCATGTTGACGGTATCGACGCCAACGTGCACCAGAACCTCGATGCCGCTATCGGACTGCAGGCCCACGGCGTGACCCATGGTGACGGTCACCTTGCCGTCGCAGGGAGCGTAGACCAGATCGTCCTCGGGCCACACGGCGCAGCCCTTGCCCAGAACCTCGCCACCAAAGACGGGATCGGGCACGTCGGCCATCTTGATGACCTTGCCCTTGACGGGCGAGCACAGCACGTCGGCGCCGGCAGAAGCAGAGATGGAGGCCGGAGCAGCGGCAGCCGCGGGCTCAGCCTTCTTCTTGAACATGTCAAACAGACCCATACGTTTTCTCCTCTTGATTCAGCGCAACGTTATGCGCATGCCTATGGTGATTATAGTGCCAAATGGCCAAAATACTAAGGCGAGGGCTCGAATCGCAAGCCCTTTCAAGCCCTTCCCAAAACCTTTTCCCCAGTGGTTCTCATATTGTCGATTAACCCTCGATAAGCCGAGTATCGTCTGCGCACGGAACGGGCAGAAGCGGGCGCGCCAAACCCGACACTTCTTTTCGCGCCCACGGACCGCCGCCGCCCCGTCCCTGACACTTCCTGATACCGACCGAAACGTGCCAAAATAAACCCGTTCCTTTTTGCCAGGTTTGGCAAGTGTGGGAGTTCGCATGGATATCAAACGCTAGATTACCGAGGCGCAGGGCCTCACCCCCACCGAGCAACAACTCGGCATTGCGGCCCTTGCCATCGGCGAGGACATCCGCGGGCTTTCTATTAAGGAATTTGCCGCGCGCACCAACGTTTCCGTTGCGAGCGTGCACCGTTTTTGCAAAAAGCTCGGCCTCGAGGGCTTCAAGGATCTCAAGGTCGAGCTTATTCGCTTGACAACTGAGGCGGGAAACCGTCGCGACGTGGACATCGACTTTCCCTTCGATGCTACGTCCACCCCCGCGCAGGTCATGGAGCGTATGGAAGGACTCTACCAGACTACGCTGGCCGAGACGCAGGAGCTGCTCGACCCCGCACAGCTCGACTACGCCGCCAAGCTCATCGCGAACGCCCGACAGGTCGATATTTTCACGGGCTCGCACAACCTCTATCCAGCAGGAATGTTCCGCGATCGCCTACTCTCCGACGGTAAAAGTGCGACGTGCCACGACAATGCCGAAGCCCAGGTGCGCACGGCGCTTGCCTCGGGCCCCGACCATGTGGCAATCGCTATCTCCTACAGCGGCCTTGCCCCCAACCTCAAGGACATCTTGCCGATCATCAGCAGTCGGCATGTCCCGGCCATCGTCATCGGCACGCCTCATTGCGCGCGTATTCACCCCGGCTTTGCCGCCTACCTCACGGTGAGCGACCACGAGAGCATGACGCACCGCATCACACAGTTCGCGTGCCACATCGCAGTGCAATACGTGCTCGATTCGCTCTACAGCAGCTACTTTGCCAAAGACTACGCCCGCTGCTCCGAGTTCCTGGAGCAATCGTTTCCCTACACCCGCCTGCCCGGGCTCAAGTAGCGACGAGCGTGGATTTTTGGACGCTTAACTAACGAGCGTGGACAATCTCCCACTTTGAGGCCGTCACCGAGCCAAAACCGGGAGATTATCCACGCTCATTTTGGGTCCCCTGGGAACGCATGAGGAGGGCGGATAGACAGCCGTTATTTGCGAGGCGTCAGCGACGTAAAGAGTCCGTGTTGGTTGCAGTAAAGAAATATTCTGCCGCGCCCGGTAATATGGAAGCGCGGCTGCACCGATTGCTCTGGATAGAGCTTCTTAAAGCAGATGCCGTCCATAGTCGCATATGCCACAAAGCTAATGTAGTGATCCTTGGTCATGGGATGATCGAGCGTGACGTACCAATCGTCCTCGATGCGCTCGATGGAAAAGGCATGGTCCGCGTCCGGCTCTTCGGCCTCCTGGGGAAACATCGTGGAGCCACAGCAGCTAAAGCTGCCTTCTCCGAGCGCGTGCACAACGTTTCCGCAGATAGGGCAAACGTAAAAGACGCCTTTGAGCATATTGCCTGCACGGTTGGCGTTAGCCCGAATGTCACCAGCCAAAAGCTCAGCCACGCTTATGCCGAGTCTCTGGGCCAAAGGCTCAACGAGGGAAATGTCAGGAAGGCCGCGGCCGGATTCCCACTTGCTGACGGCTTTATCGGTCACGCCAAGGCTTTCCGCCAGGGCGCGCTGGGTGAGGCCGCGCTCTTCGCGCAGCCGCTTGATGGCATGCGCTGCCAAAAAAGTATGGGAAGCATTGGTTTGCCGTGTCTGGTTCATGGGCTGTCCAATCAAGTTGAAGAAATGGAGTGAACCGGTTCGACAGTCAGTATCCATTTGAAGGCCAGGCTCGACAACCTACGCTGCGTAGACATGCGCCAATCGAACGAGCGCGGATTTTTGGACGCTCATCTCGAGCAGTCATTTAAGAACGTCCCCAATGACCACCGCATCCGGAGCAAGACAACGCCGCAAGTAGAGGACGGACAGCGAGCGACGTCCAGGGCGAACAAGTTGGCATGAAAAAGGCGAGGCATTGACCTTCTGGTCATGCCTCGCCTTTTGAATGATAAATTGTCGCCCTGGGCGGCGCGCAGCGTCAACTGGTTACGCGGTTTGGCAAAACCGCGTAACTAACGGGCTCCGTACTGCTCGTAGTAGGCGTCGATGGCGGCCTTGAGCTCGTCATCGATGACGACCTTACCGTCGATCTCGTGGTTGTAGAGGGTCTCGACGACCTCGGCCATGGAAACGATGCTCGCGACGGGGAAACCGTACTTGGCCTCGATCTCCTTCTGCGCGGTGGTCACGCCACCCTTGCCGACCTCCATGCGGTTGAGGGACACGATCAGGCCCTTAATCTCGACATCGGCAGCAGCCTTGACCTTGGGATAGGTCTCGTCGATGGACTTGCCGCTGGTGGTGACGTCCTCGACCATGACCACACGGTCGCCGTCCTTGGGTTCATAACCCAGCAGGTTGCCCTTATCGGCACCGTGGTCCTTGGCCTCCTTGCGGTCGCAGCAGTACTTGACCTCCTTGCCGTACAGCTCGTGGTAGGCAATTGCGGTCACGACGGCCAGCGGAATACCCTTGTAGGCCGGTCCAAACAGCACGTCAAAGTCGTCGCCAAAGTTATCGTGAATGGCCTGGGCATAATACTCGCCCAGTTTCTTGAGCTGATAGCCCGTCACGTAGGCGCCGGCGTTCATAAAGAACGGGGACTGACGGCCGCTCTTGAGCGTAAAGCTGCCGAACTTAAGAACGTCGGACTCAACCATAAACTTGATGAACTCTTGCTTGTAAGCCTCCACGCGGGCTCCTCTCGTAATCGCGTACGTGCCTTCCAGTTTAGCGCAGGCAGGGCGCATTGCGGGGCGCGCTTTGGGGCCGCGGCATTCTGTAAAGGCTTTGTCAGGGGCGATGGTTTTCCGAACAAAGGGGTTGACACGACAAACCCCCTCATCAAGAATACGGGCGGATTGTAACGGGTACGTGATACCTGAAGCGCATCGCGCCCGGCCTTAAGGAGGTGTGCCATGGAAGGCAGTCATAGTCGAAAAACCTGCATGTCGCCCTCGGCACGCCGCGATGATTCCGCACACGCATAAGCGCCAACAGCCGACCGTCAAAACCACCACAAAGGTGCCCGTCCCCTTTGTGGTAGCTCGCAAGCATGACGTGAGCGACATCTAGGTTTTTTGAAGCACATACGACACGTACGCTAACTCCCTTCAACAAGGAGGACCCTATGCTGATGCTCAAAACCGCCACGGTACTCGAAGCTATCTCCAAGCGCCGCCGCACGGCGCGCCCTGCCGCTCACGCCGGCCTGTCCAAGAACACCATATTCGCCGCCACCCATAGCGCCGAGGACGCCCTCGTGCTGCTCGACGCCACGGCTGGCGGACTCACCGCCGAGCACGCCGCCGAGCGCCTGAGCGCGGTCGGCCCCAACACCATCGAGGCGCCGACCAAGACGCTCGCCCGCCGCATCGCCGACGCATTCATCGATCCCTTCGCCGGCATCCTCGCCGCGCTCGCACTGGTCTCGCTCTATATCGACGTGCTCGCCGTGCCCGAGCCGCAGCGCGACCCCTCCACGGTCATCGTCATCGGCATCATGCTGCTGGTATCGGGCGGCATGAAGTTTATCCAGGAAGCCCGCAGCGGCAATGCGGCCGAGGCCCTCAAGGACCTGGTCTCCAACACCTGCTGCGCTCTGCGCGACGGCGAGCGCCTCGAGATCCCCTTCGACGAGCTCGTCCCCGGCGATGTGATCCGCCTCTCTGCCGGCGATATGGTGCCGGCCGACGCCCGTATCATCACCGCGCGCGATCTGTTTGCGATCGAGTCCGCACTCACCGGCGAGAGCAACGCCGTCGAGAAGACCGCTTCCGCCGCGGTCGTCGAGGGTGCCAACGGCTCCGCGCTGCCACTCTCCGCCTGCAAGAACATCGTCTTTACCGGCACCTCCGTGCAAAACGGCACTGCAATGGCGCTTGTCGTTGCCACCGGCTCGGACACCTACCTGGGCGGCATCGCCAAGATGCTCAACGGGCACGGCGAGAAGAGCGCGTTTGACCGCGGCGTCTCGAGCGTCTCCATGCTGCTCGTACGCCTCATGCTCGTTATGGCGCCGGCCGTCTTTGCCATCAACGCCGCCACCAAGGGCAACGTCATCGACGCGCTGCTATTCGCCACGAGCGTGGCCGTGGGCATCACGCCGCAGATGCTTCCCGTCATCGTGACCACGAGCCTGTCGCAGGGCGCCAAGGACCTCGCCCGTCGCCAGGTTATCGTCAAGGAACTGCCGGCGATCCAAAACCTCGGCGCGATGGACGTCCTGTGCTGCGACAAGACCGGCACCCTCACCGAAGACCGCATCGTGCTCGAGCGCTACCTCAACACCGACGGCAACGAGGACGTGCGCGTACTGCGCCATGCGTTTTTGAACAGCTTCTTCCAGACCGGCCTCAAGAACCTTATCGACCTGGCCGTCATCGACCGCGCCGACGTGACGCCCTCGGCCACAGCACCCGGCTCCATGCTGGGCCAGAGCCTGCGCGACCGCTATACCAAGATCGACGAGGTGCCCTTCGATTTCTCGCGCCGTCGCCTGAGCGTCGTTGTCGCCGACGCCCAGGGCAAAACCCAGATGGTTACCAAGGGAGCTGCCGAGGAAATGCTCGAGATCTGCTCCTTTATCGAGGTCGATGGCGCCGCCCAGCCGCTCACCGAAGACAAGCTCGCCCAGATTCGCAAGCAGGTCGCCGGGCTCAACGCCGAGGGCCTGCGCGTGATTGCCGTGGCGCAGAAGACCGATCCGCGCTGCGTGGGCGAGTTTGGCATCGCTGACGAGTGCGACATGGTGCTGATGGGCTTTTTGGCCTTCCTCGATCCGCCCAAAGCAAGTGCCGCGGGCGCCGTCGCTACCCTCGAAGCCAAGGGCGTGGCGGTCAAGGTTCTGACCGGCGACAACGACCGTGTCGCCGCCACCGTTTGCGAGCAGATCGGCATCGGCGCGAGCAACGTCTTGCTCGGCTCCGAGATCGATGCGCTCGACGACGCCGAGCTTGCCGAACGCGCCGAGAACACCCACCTCTTCGCCAAGCTCTCGCCGCTGCAGAAGGCGCGTCTGGTGCGCGTCATGCGTGAGCTGCTCGACCACACCGTGGGCTTTATGGGCGACGGCATCAACGACGCCGCCGCCATGCGTGCGAGCGACTGCGGCATCTCGGTCGATTCGGCCGTCGACATCGCCAAGGAATCCGCCGATATCATCTTGCTCCAGAAAGACCTGGGCGTGCTCGAGCGCGGCATCATCGAAGGCCGCCGCACCTACGGCAACCTGCTCAAGTACCTCAAGACCACGGTGAGCTCCAACTTTGGCAACGTGCTATCCGTGACCGTCGCGAGCCTGTTCTTGCCATTCTTGCCCATGAGCGCTCTGCAGTTGGTGCTGCTGTCGCTGGTCTACGAGATCGTGTGCATCGCGCTGCCGTGGGACACCGTCGACGACGCCTGGACTGCCCGTCCGCGTGCTTGGGACGCCGCGTCCATCAAGGGCTTTATGCTCGAGCTGGGCCCCGTGAGCTCACTGTTTGATATCGCGACTTTCGCCGCGCTCTTCTTTGTGGTGTGCCCCGCCGCCGTGGGCGCAAGCTGGGCAGAGCTTGCCGCTATAGGCGACGTCGCAGGCATGGCGGCCTTTACGGCGCTCTTCCAGAGCGGTTGGTTTGTCGAGTCCATGTGGTCGCAGACGCTCGTGGTCCACATGCTGCGCTCCCCGCGCCTGCCACGCCCGCGCGACCACGCCGCGCCCGCGCTGTGCCTCCTCACCGTGCTGGGCCTGGTGCTCGTCACCTGGCTGCCGGCAAGCCCCATCGCCGATGCGCTGGGTCTCATGCCGCTGCCGCCAATCTTCTTCGCGCTGCTCATCGGCATTGTCGCCGCCTACATCGCGCTCACCCAACTGGCCAAGCGCCGCTACATCGCCCGCCACGGCGAGCTGCTGTAACTTCACCGGCACCCTCGTCAAGGATGTTTGGGCCGCCGCGACCCGCCCCCGCTGGCCGCGGCGGCCCAAAACAGCTAAAAACGCCCCTCACCCCCGCTTTAATTTCTTTTGCAAGTTTTAACATCTTTTGCTTTCTTTCACTTCTTTTAACAAAGCGCCCGGCGGGCATAGCTGCTCGCCAGGCGCCTCGGTTCGACGAAGAAGCCTCAGCCGTAGCAACGGATTGCCCAGCGAGAGATTTCCCAAGTGCCAACTCAAACAGTACATGTTAATCTGTTTCGTTAATTGAAATGTGTAAATTTGGTTAATCAAAGAATTGAAATTTGGTTAAATGGTAACTGTATATTTGGTTAAATGTACTGGTAAACAATGGTGATAATTATGCCAAAGAAGTACTACACTAGAATTATCGAAAATGAGCTTGACCAGCTGCTGGGTATATTCGGCGCCGTTCTCATCGAAGGACCGAAATGGTGCGGAAAGACGACCACGGCCGAGACCCGTGCAGCGTCCAGACTCCTTCTCATGGACCCGTCCCGCAACTTCGAGAATCGCTTACGTGCCGAGACTGACCCGGCTCTTGCCGTTTCCGGCGAGGCGCCGCGGCTGATTGACGAGTGGCAGGAGGTTCCGAAACTTTGGGACGCGGCACGGTTTGAGTGCGACAACCGCGGCGGCGAGCCTGGTCAGTTCATATTTACGGGATCGGCAACACCGCGAGACGACGAACGGCCGATGCACAGCGGCGCTGGAAGATTCGCCAAACTGCGTATGGATACCATGACGCTTTTCGAACTCGGGAAATCCAGCGGTGCAGTTAAGCTATCGGGCATTATTTCTGGCGAAAAGTTCAATGGCGCTTTCGGATCGCTGGATTCCGCCTCGATTGCCGAGTGCGTTGTTCGCGGTGGATGGCCCGCAGCGGTCGGTCGCGATGCGCTGGCTGCGTCCGCGATGGCCAAACGTTACATCGGCATAGTTGCCGAAGAAGATTTGTCCCGCGTCGACGGCTCTCGCCGCGACCCTGAAAAGGTCAAAGCTGTCATCGAATCGCTTGCGCGCAATGAATCCACTTTGGCGACACTCAAGACACTCGTAGCCGATCTTGGCGGAGAGGTGTCGAGACAAACGGCGGCATCATATATATCCCTTCTCGCTCGGGTTAGTTTCGTTCGCGATATTCCCGCATGGAACCCCGCAATGAGATCTCCCGTGCACTTAAGAGAATCGAAGAAGCATCATCTCGCCGATCCGTCACTGGCGGCCGCTGCGCTCGGAGCGACCCCGGCGACATTGCTGCTAGATTTCAAGACGCTTGGGCTGCTTTTCGAATCGTTGGCCCTTCATGATTTGTGGGTTTATGCGCAGGCAAATGGAATGGGCCTCTATCACTATCACGATTCTCGCGATCTAGAAGTCGATGCAGTCATTGCGGCTCCCGGTGGAACGTGGATCCCGGTCGAAATCAAGCTCAGCTCCGCCCAAATCGAAGAGGCGTCTGACAGCCTTATTGCTGTCGAGAAGCGTATGGTTGCCGCCGGAAACAACCCGCCAGTTTCGAAAGTCGTAATCATTGGATTTGGTTCACAAGCCTATGTCACTGACCGCGGCGTCCAAGTTGTTCCGCTGGATGTGCTCGCGCCGTAGTGCAATTGCAAGTTTTCACTTCTTTTAACAAGGCACCCGACGAGCACTAAGTTGCTCGCCGGGCGCCTTGGTTAGGAAGCGATGGTTGTTGGAAAATCCTAGGCCAGATCTTCGCCGCTGGAGGCGATTACCTTCTTGTGCCAGTCAAAGCTCTTCTTCTTGGAACGCTTGATGGTACCGTTGCCCGCGTCGTCGCGGTCGACGTAGATAAAGCCGTAGCGCTTGGACATCTCGCCGGTGCCGGCCGAGACGAGGTCGATCGGGCCCCAGGTGGTGTAGCCCAAAAGGTCCACGCTGTCCTCGGTCACCGCGTCGCGCATGACGGCGATGTGCTGGCGCAGGTAGTCAATACGGTAGTCGTCGTTGATGGAGCCGTCCTCCCCGACAACATCCTTGGCACCCAGACCGTTCTCAACCACAAACAGCGGCTTCTGATAGCGGTCGTACAGGTCGTTGAGCGTGATGCGGAAGCCCAGCGGATCGATGGCCCAGCCCCACCGGCCCTGCTGCAGATAGGGGTTCTTGGCGCCGGCGAAGGCGTTGCCCTGGGTCTTCTCGACATCGGGGTTGTCGGCACCGGCAGAGCAGCGGGTGCTGTAGTAACTAAAGCTGATGAAGTCGACGGTGTTGGCAGCCAGGACCTCGCGGTCCTCGTCGGTCATGCCCACATCGATGCCCAGGCGCTCGAGTTTCTTGACGGCATAGGCCGGGTAGTAACCGCGGCTCTGGACGTCGACGAAGAAGTAATTGTCCTGGTTGTCAAGCTGAGCCTGGCGTACATCGCCCGGACGGCAGCTGTAGGGATAGTAGGTGCCCGCGGCGAGCATGCAGCCGATCTTGACCTCGGGGTCGATCTCGTGGGCGATCTTGGTTGCCCAAGCGCTGGCGACGAGCTCGTTGTGGGCGGCCAGGTACTCGACGGCTTCCTTGTTCTCGCCCTCCTCAAAGACCAGGCCGGCACCCATAAACGGCAGGTGAAGGATCATGTTGATCTCGTTGAAGGTGAGCCAGTACTTCACCAGGCCCTTGTAGCGGGTGAAGATCGTGGTCGCGAGGTTCTTGTAGAAGTCGATGAGCTTGCGGTTGCGCCAGCCGCCGTACTCCTTGATGAGGTGGACGGGGCAGTCGAAGTGCGTGATGGTCACGAGCGGCTCGATGCCGTGCGCCTGGCACTCGCGGAACACGTCCTCGTAAAAGGCCAGGCCGGCCTCGTTGGGCTCGGCCTCGTCACCGTTGGGGAAGATACGGGTCCAGGCCAGGCTCATGCGGAAGGTCTTAAAGCCCATCTCGGCAAAGAGGGCAATGTCCTCCTTGTAGTGATGGTAGAAATCGATGCCGGTCTGCGCGGGATAGTAATAGCCGTCCTCGAAGTCGAGCATCTTGCGCTGGCCGGAGACCACCGCGTAACGCTCCGGGCCGTGCGGCGCCACATCCACGTTGGCCAGGCCGCGACCGTCAACGTTGTACGCGCCCTCGCACTGGTTGGCAGCCGTCGCGCCGCCCCACAGGAAGTCATTACGGAAAGCCATGCATCGATCCTTTCACACGCTGTTTGTCGTGGCTTCAGTATCCCCGTAAGCAGCGCGCCACTCAACGGCAACGGCGCAGGTCGGCACTTCTTTTCGCGCACAGACGCCCGGCAGCCGCCCCCGTCTGACACTTTTTGATACCTGCCCGCCCAAACCGCCAACCACCACAAAGGGGACAGGCACCTTTGCGGCGGATTGGGCCCGGTTTGTCTCGATCTGTAACAGTTAGGCAGCCAAAACCGGGCCTGGTGTTACAGATCGAGATTTTTCGGGCAGCCCCTTCAGTTTGTCTAAATCTGTAACAGGTAGAGACGATTTAGCCCGCTAGATGTTACAGATCGAGATGGAAGATTCTAGTCGCAGGCGATGTCGAGGTTCTTGCCGACGAGGCCTACGTAGCCGCCTTCGGCTGCTTTGGGGCTGTCGGCGTGGCAGAGGACCCACTTGTCGGCCTTCCAGTAGCAGTAGCTGTCGCCGGCCGCGGGCATGTCGGCCGCCACCTCGGGGCGCGGGCCGTTGGTACCCGCCGGCAGCGCAACCATCACTTGGAAGCCGCCGTCGTCGACCATGCAGGGCGTGTAGTGAAGCGTGGTGTTGAAGACCTCGACGACCTTGCCCGCCGGCACGCGGAACGCCTTGACGCACGCGGTGTCGAGCTTGCCGTCCTCGATCTCCCAGCGATGCGCCACGAGCAGGATAAAGTCGCGGGCGCCCAGGTTAAACTCGCTGGCGCGGTGATACTCCAGGCAGTTGAGGCGTGTGTTGTGGCCGTTGCACCAGCCGAGCTGGAAGGGGCGGCCGCCAAACATGAGAAAGCCCAGTTTGTCGGCATCCTTGACGCCCTCGAGCTCCGGCGCACTTGCTACGTACTTACTGCCCTCGGGGATGGGCGTGGCAGAGAGCGCCTCGAGCACGGGCGACGTGAGCACGGACGGAACGTTATCCCAAACGTTGCCATAGGATTTGAACTCGGGATCGTTGACAGAGTAGATATGCATGTTCACTCCTGTTTGTAAATGTGACTATACGAACATTCTAGAACAAACATGAGCGATTTTGAACGCTCGTCCCGACCAATCAACAAAAAGGCGCCCCCGCATAAGCGAAGGCGCCCAATGCGCTCGTTTTGGGCGATAAAGCTCTTATGCCTGCTGATAGTGCAGGTGCTTCTCATCGATATCGGCCAGATCGCGGTCGAGGTAGCGGCGCGCGAGCCAGTTTGCCATGGGAAGGTTCTGGTCCAGGTGGTTACCGCACTCCTCGGGAGCGGCACCGGGGACATCGCCCTCAAAGCCGGCGACAAACTCGAACAGTTCGCGCACGAGCGGCAAGATTTCCTCGCTCGTCAGCTCACCAAAGACAACCAGGTAAAAGCCCGTACGGCAGCCCATGGGCCCAAAGTAGACAATGCGGCTCGACCACTCGGCATGATTGCGGAGGAACGTCGCGCCCAGGTGCTCGATGGTGTGGCACTCGGCCGTGTTCATGACCGGCTCTTTGTTGGGCGTGGTCAGGCGTAGGTCAAAGGTGGTGACGGCGGCGCCGGTCGCCGGATCGCGGTCGATGCGGCTCACGTACACGCCGGGCTCAAGCAGCAGATGGTCAACGGAAAAGCTCGCGATGCGCTCCATGGCAGATCCTCTCGATAGTCAAATTGGGACGGGGCTCTTTTAGCTGGTTCGAATGGTCGCACCAATCATACCAGTCAAAAAAGCCCCGTCCCAAAAAGACAACTTAGCCAAGGACACGGGCCATACGGGCCTTGAACTCGGACAGGAAGCGCGGGGTATCGACGGTCAGCGCCACGAGTGTGCTCTTGTCGGGATCTGCCACGCGGCGCTCATCGCAGATGGTGCGGCCGCGATACTCACCCAGCAAGTCAACACGCAGGTTACAGCCGAGCGCACCCACGAGCGTGGGATCAATCGCCACGGCAACCGCCAGCGGATCGTGCAGCGCGCAGCCGCCCAGGTAGGACGCGTTCATCTCGTACGAACCAATGTAGTGCTCGACCATGCTCGCAAATGCGCAGCCGGCCATGGTTCCCGAACCCGTCCAGCCGGCAATGTCGCGGCGCGTGAGCACCACGCGATGCGTCACGTCCAGGCCCACCATGGTGAGCTTACGGCCCGAGCGCAGCACCGCGTCGGCTGCCTCGGGGTCGCTCGCCATGTTGGCCTCGGCGCCCGCGTTCACGTTACCGGGCACGGTAAGGGCGCCGCCCATCACGACCACGCGGCCGATGGACATCATCGCCGCCGCATCGCGCTCCAGGGCGAGCGCTAGGTTGGAGAGCGGGCCAGTCGCTACGTAGACCAGATCGGGACCATAGGTGCGCGCGGCATCGATCAGATAATCGACCGCAGCGTTGCCGTCGGCCGAGGTCGCCCCCACCGGCTCGTAGGGCGACGCGGGCACGCTCGCGCCGCCGATGCCGTTCTTGCCGTGAATGAGCGCGGTGGACGCCGGCGGCGTATAGGGCTCAGTCGCTTGCAGAGGACGGTCGGCACCCAGGTACACCGGCACCTCGGGACGGCCCAACAGGTCGAGCACCGCCAGGCAGTTGTGCGCCGACTGCTCGACGCGCACGTTGCCAAAGCATGTGGTGATGCCCACGAGCTCCACCTCGGGGCTCGCGATGGCATAGGCAAGCGCCATCGCATCGTCCACACCCATATCCAGATCAAGGATCAGCTTCTTGGTTGCCATTGTTTTACTCCGCTTCTCCGTCTTGTACTAATCGTCTAAACCAAACATGCGCCCAACTTCGGCACGCGTGGGAATCGACTGCTGCGCGCCCAAACGCGACACCGTCACCGCCGAGGCACGGGCGCCGGCGGCCATGCATTCAAAGAGCGGCAGGCCCTCCAGGCGAGCCGCCGCAAGCGCACCAATAAACGTATCGCCCGCGGCCGTCGTATCGACCACCGCGCACGAAAGTGCCGGCATGCGCAGCAGCTCACCGTCATCGCCAAATGCAACTGAGCCGGCACCGCCTAGCGTGATGACCGCAGCCCCGGCGCCCTTGTCGAGCAGCGCATTGAGCGCGGCGACGCAACTCGCATCATCCGTGGGCAGAATGCCCGTCAGCACCTGGCACTCGGTCTCGTTGGGGCAGACCAGGTCGACCGCAGGCCAGACCTCCGCAGGCAGCTCGCAGGCGGGCGCTGGATTAAAGACCGTATAGAACCCCAGCTCGTGAGCGCAAACAAGCGCCTCGGCCGTCGCCACAAGGTCACATTCGCCCTGGGCGATAAAGACGCTTCCGGCAGCCGGGGCAATCTCGCTGGCGTCGCCGTCGAGCTCATGGGCCACCAGACGCCTCAACGCGCAGGCAACGTCCGCGCCCGCAAGCGCATGGTTGGCGCCCGGTGACAGTATGATGCGGTTGTCGCCCTCGCAGCGAATGATAGTCGCGGTGCCGGTCTCCACGTCATCGCGAAGCGCCACGAACTCAACACTCACGCCGGCATCCTGGAGCCCCGCCACAAGCGCATCGCCAAAGGTATCACGTCCAACAGCGCCGATCATGCATGTGCGCGCACCCATGCGCGCGGCGGCAACGGCCTGGTTAGCGCCCTTACCGCCGGCGTTGGTGATAAACCCGCTGCCGCCGACGGTCTCGCCCGCACGCGGCATGCGCTCGCACGCCACCGAAAGGTCCATGTTCATGCTGCCGAACACCGCAATGATGTCGCGATCTGCCATGGAAACCTCCTCATCTGCGGGCCTTATGCCCACCGTCGACCATCGATTGTGCGCCCTCGCACCCCCTATAACTTTAGTTCACTTTGATGTGGACGCACGCTTGAGCTTGCGCCAGCAGCAAGCATTCACAGGAGCAGGCAGCTACAATAAATACGTGCTGATTATTCTCGTCATTGGATGATGTTTTATGGAACAATTCTCGCAATCGGGCTCGCGCGGTCGACGCCGCACAGGCAACGAGCCGGCGCCGCACGAACGCGTGAAGAGCGAACGCCGTACCGACGAGCCGCGACGCACCGCAAGCCCTCATCGCGCTTCTACCAACAACGCGGGCCGCGCCAACACTCCCGCCGCGGAGCAGACGCCTGCTCGCCCCAAGTCCCGCTACATCCCTGCCCTTGACGGCCTACGCACGCTTGCCGTCGTCGCGGTGGTGCTCTATCACCTCAACCTCACGTGGGCGCAGGGCGGTCTGCTCGGCGTCACGATCTTCTTTGTGCTTTCGGGCTATCTGATCACACGCCTGCTACTCAACGAAGTCGCTAAGACCGGCCGCATCGACCTCAAGAGCTTCTGGATTCGCCGCATCCGTCGCCTGGTCCCCGCCGTGGTAACGGTAGTGTTCGTGACCTGCGCGCTGTGCACCATCTTTAACCACGTGATGCTCACCAAGATGCGCCCCGACATCCTGCCGTCGTTGCTGTTCTTCAACAACTGGTGGCAGATTGCCCAAAACGTCTCGTACTTCAATGCTCTGGGCGACCCCTCGCCGCTCACGCACTTTTGGTCGCTTGCCATCGAGGAACAGTTCTACCTGATTTGGCCGCCACTGCTGTTTGCCATGGTATCCATGCATGTGAGCAAGCCCAACACGCGCCGCTTGGTTCTGGCCCTTGCCGCGGTATCTGCCCTCGCCATGATGGTGCTTTACAACCCTGCCGCCGACCCCAGCCGCGTGTACTACGGCACCGACACCCGCGTGTTCTCGCTACTGCTGGGTGCCTGGATGGCCTTTATCCCCGATCGCGACCTGGCTCCAGTGCGTCTCGCTCATCGTTTGGGGCTCAATCGCCTGGCTGGCGCCGCCAAGCACGACAAGAACGCCGAGGGCAAACCTAGCGAGAAGGCCGACGAATCAGCCGAGACCGCCCCGGCACAGCCGAGCGCCCTCGTGCGCTTTTGGTCCTCGCCCACATCCATCGATGTGTTGGGCGTCGTGGGTCTGGTTGGCCTTGCCGCCATGGTCGCGCTCACCAACGGCTACACCGCGTTCCAGTATCGCGGCGGCACGCTGCTGTGCTCGGTCCTCACGCTCATGGTCATCGCGGCCTGCGTGCAGCCCCAGGGAATGGTTGCCCGCGCGCTGTCCGCCGAGCCGCTCGTGTGGGTTGGCAAGCGCTCGTACAGCATCTACCTGTGGCACTATCCCCTGCTGTTGCTCATGAACCCGGTCGCCAACATCAACGATACACCGTGGTGGCAGTACATTTTGCAGGTGCTGTTGGTGGTCACCGTGGCCGAATGCTCATATCGCTTTATCGAAACGCCGTTTAGAAAGGGCGCCTTTGAGCGCACCGTATCCGAGTTCCGCGACGGCACCGCCACGCCCGCCAACTGGGCACGCGCGCACGTCCCTGTCTGCGCAACCTGCGCTGTCGTGTTGGTCGTTGCACTGGGCGGCCTGATCTTTGTGCCGGAGACCTCCGCACTGAGCGGCGAGGGCGCCGAAGTCCTCAACAAGGAAGCCAAGAACACCGCGCCCACCGACCAGCAGGCGGCCGACGACACCGACAAGGACAACGACGGCTTCCCCGATGGATCCTACGACCTGCTGATGATCGGTGACTCCGTGTCGCTGCGTGCCGTGGACACCTTTGACGGCGTGTTCCCGCACAGCCATATCGATGCCGAAAAGGGCCGCCAGTTTGATGCGGGCCGCGCGACATTTGAGGGCTATCTCCAACAGAACCTTGCCGGCAAGATCGTGGTCTTTGCGCTGGGCACCAACGGCTTGGTAACCGACGATCAGATCGACGCCATCATGGCCGATGCAGGAGATAAGCGTATTGTGGTGTTTGTGAACACACGCAGCCCGCAGCCGTGGGTTGGCTCTACCAACCAGGCCATCGCCAACGCCGCTACGCGCTACAAGAACGTGCGCGTTATCGACTGGTACGGATACAGCGCCAACCGCAACGACCTGTTCGATGGCGATGGCACGCACCTATCGACCGCTGGCGTGACTGAGTACCTCAACTTGATCCACGATGCCGTCAAGAAGGACCTGCCCGTGCACCCCGAAGATCACGTCAACGATCCGCAGCCGGCAGCCGTCAAGTCTGCCACCGACGCGCTCGTCAATGCGCTCGCTCTCAAGCCGCACAAGCTGGGCACCGACAAGTAACCCGCAGCGCAAACTTCCCACATCCGGAGGGGGTGCCTGCCACGGCAGGCACCCCCTCCGGCAGTTAGGGACGTTCCTTATATGCCGGCACCCAGGGACACTCCCGACACAGCCGAGGAACGCCCTCCTTGCGACCGAATTCTGGGCGCCTCGCCACCCCGAACGTTGTTTCCAAGCCCACACCCGCAGCAAACAACCCAAAATCACTCTTTTCGAGCCGACTCCAAGAGGTCGTGGACAAAAAGTGGCAAATATGAGTACTGTTACCATTTTAGTAGCAGGCAAAACCACCCAAAATGGCGCTCATGCGGTAGCGCACGACCCTTCCAGTTGACCAGAATGGCCGGCTTAGGACTTGGAGACCCGCTTTTAATAAACAGATTCTTAACTATGTTCATTATTTTCTTGGTCGTAAATGCTATCGGCAAGGCAACAGTACTCATATTTGGCATTTTTTGTCCACTGCCATATAACTAACGCCCTATAGCGGGCAAAAAACAGGCCGCAGTCCATCGCTACGGCCTGTTCGGAAGCAAAAGTGGGCGCTAAGCGCTGTAGCCCATCGCTTGCAGCACAAACATGACGACCGTCAACACCGTAATCACGGCGATAGTCGCCCAAGTGAGCACATTCCACACGCGGCCGTTGCGGTTAGTGCCCATAATGTGACGGTCAGCGGCAATAACCACCTGGAACACCAGAACCACGGGCAGCAGCACGCCATTGATGACCTGCGAGGTCATCATAATCTGGAACAGATCGACGCCGGGCATAAGCACCAGCACGGCAGAGATGCCGATGATGGCCGTAATGATGCCGCGATAGACCGGGGCCTCGTCCCAGCTGCGATCGGCACCGCGCTCCCAGCCAAATGCCTCGCAGATAGCGCTCGACGTAACGCCCGGCAGCACGCAGGCAGCCAAGAAGCTCGCCGCGACCAGGCCCGAGGCAAACAGTACCGTAGACCACTGACCCGCAATAGGCTCCAGCGCGCGGGCAGCATCGGCAGCATCGCTAATCTGAATACCCGCCGGGAACAACACCGTGCCGGTCGTGATGATAATAAAGCCGGCAATGATATCGGCAGCGATCGAGCCGCTCACGGTATCAATACGCTGCAGCACGATGTCGTCCTCGCCCGCATTCTTATCGACCACGTTGTTCTGCGCCAAGAAAATCATCCACGGCGCGATGGTGGTACCGATCGTTGCGACCACGAGCGACACGTAGCTGGGGTCATTTTGAATGTTGGGCACGACCAGGTCGACCGCGACCTCACCCCAGTTGGGGCCAGCCATAAACGCGGCGACGATGTAGGTCACGAACACGCAGCTCACCAGCAGCAGAATCTTCTCGATGCGCTGGAAACTACCCGACATGGTAAGCATCCATACCAGCAGCGCCACCAACGGCACCGAGATGCTCGCCGGCACGCCAAAAAGAGCAAGGCCGCTGGCGATGCCCGCAAACTCCGAAATGGTCACAGCCGTGTTGGCGATCAACAGCGCCGCCATAGCAAGTACACTCTTGCGCACGCCAAAGCGCTCGCGAATGAGCGATGCCAGGCCCTTGCCCGTGACGCAGCCGCAGCGCGCCGCGGTCTCCTGCGTCACGATGAGCAGCACAGTCATGACGGGAAGCATCCAGAGCATCTTATAGCCATAGCTGGCGCCCGCGCTGGAATACGTTGCAATGCCGCCGGCGTCATTGCCCGAAAGCGCCGCCAGCAGACCGGGACCCATAGCGCCAAAGATGGCCGCGATGGTCAGCTTTTGCTTGGTGCCCGACTTTTGCTTGGTATTTTGCACGCGACCACCTAGCCCATGACTGACATGGCGAGCAGCACCGCGGCGATGCAATACGCCACACACGAGATCATGACGGCAATAACGTTCATGGCGGTGCCCGACGTGTTGAGGTCATGCTCGTCACGCCAGAACAGCACCATCAGGTAAATCACGGCGCTCATGTTGCCAACCAGGCAAATAATGGCAGCGATATTAAAGCACCCGGTAAAGAGCTGCTCCTCAAACATGGGCGCATCGAGGAACGCAGCGGTGCGCACCAGCTGGGCGCACAGGTAGGTCACGAGTGACAGAATCAGGCCCATGCCCGTGCTCTGGAAGAAGAACCCCAGATACGGCTTGGGCTCGTCGTCGTGACCGTCATACTCCAGGAAGTAGTTCTTGACGAACGACACCATGCGCGAGGCCGCCAGCAGCACGAGCGGCATGGCGCACATGGGGAACACCACCAGATGCGCGGAGCCGAGCGCCGTCCCCAGCACGGTCGCCATGATGCACGACGCGATGCCCCATACAACAACCCAGTACTGGCGATGCACGAACCAGCTGAGCACGTTCGTCGAGTCGTCCGACGCGCTGTCGCCCGAGCCGACACCGGCGATCTGCAGGTCCTCCTGATGCTCCTCGGCGATAACGTCCATGGCGTCGTCGAAGGTTACGATACCCAGGATATGACGGTTCTCGTCGCAGACGGGGATAGCGACCAGGTCATACTTGGTCATCTCGTCCGTTACGTCTTCCTGGTCGTCGTCGGGCGACACATAAACCAGGTCGCGATAGGCCAGCTGGCCCAGCGTGGCGTCGCGATCGGCCACGATCAGCGTGCGCAGCGAAAGCACGCCAGTCAGCATGCCGCTCGGATCCTCGGTATAGACGTAGTAGACGCTTTCGAAGTCCTCGTCGAGCTCGCGAATCGCCTCGATGGCATCACCGACCGTTGCCGTCGCGGGCAGGGAGACAAACTCCGAGGTCATGATGCGGCCGGCGGTGTTGTCCTCATACCCCAGCAGATTACGAATCGCCTTCTCCTCCTTGACGCCCATCAGGCGCAGGAGCTTCTCGGCCTTCTCGTAATCGAGCTCGTCGATCAGGTCGGCAGCGTCGTCCGGGTCCATCATGGCCAGCATCGACGATGCGTCGGTGTCGGACAGGCCCTCGAGCATCTCGGTCATAAGCTCGTCGTCATCGAACTCCGAGATGGCCTCGGCGGCCTGGGCAGTATCGAGCTGCGCAAACACCTGCGCACGCAGACGTGGGTCGAGCTGCTCGATAATGTCGGCGATGTCGGCAGGGTGCAGCTCGCCGAGCGTCTTGTGCGACACCGAGAGCTGGATGTTCTTAGTCGAGCGATCGAGCAGGTCCATGTAGGACCAAGCGATGATGTCCTCACTGAGCGGCTTACCCAGGTGCTTCATAAAGCCTTCGACGATATGCTCGAGCGCGGGGCTGATGGCGCGTAGCAGACCGCGGGCACCGACCTCGGCACCCAGCAGGCGCAGCTGGTTTTCGCCCGACATGGAAAACTTGATGTCGTTTACGCGCACGACCTTCATGCCCTGCGTGTCGACGATCTGCTTGTTGAGCACGTCGCGTGCGAGCAAGAGCTCGGTCGGCTGCAGGTACGAAAAACGGATTTCGGTGGCCGACGCCTTAAGGTACACGCCCGTCTCGTCGATACGGTCGACCCATTTGCGCCAACTGATCATAAACGGCGTCTTGCCGGGTCCGCGGAACGCGAGCGACGTCACGTGCGGAAAAACTTCGCCGGTAGCAATACCAAAATCGTTGACCACGCCGAGCTTTTCGCCGTCGACGTCCAAGACCGGCAATTTGAGCATCTCACTCAGATAATTCAATGGTGCTCCCCATCATTATTCCTCCGGACGCGGCCATGCCGGCGCGCCATCCGTGGACTTTTAGATATGTATACGCATGCGCGGGCGGCACGCCGCTCGGCGCTCACACCCCGTGCATGCGCAGAAAGCACCTGCATGGGGTCATCGACTGTATGGTCGAGGTTTGGATTTCACCTGTAACCTTTCTCTTGACCCTTATTATCCGCAGTAACTATAGCATCAGCATCGCGCTGTGGCGCCAAATTTTTGCGCTGCACATCGCAGGCATACCAAAGGCTGACGCATCCGTGACATAGTCATTGGGGACGTTCTTAAATGACTACCCAATAACTACTCTGCGGTGTCGTTGTCCTCGGCAAGTTGGGGGAACACGGCATCCTTGGGCATGGTGACCTTCGTCAGCGAGGTGAGCTTTTTTCTCAGCGACGTGTCCGTCTTGACCAGGTCGCTGAGCGTCACGATCTTGTAGCCGTCGGCAATGAGGCCGTCGATAATCTGCGGCAGCGCCTCGAGCGTCTGCTCGGCGCATTCGTCTCTATCGGTGAGCAGCACGATATTGCCCGGCGTCACCGAATCGAGCACCGTCGAGACCTGCTCGTCGGCACCGTTGAGCAGCCAGTCGCCCGAGTCAATATTCCACGAGACCACGGCGGAGACCAAGTCCATCGCATCAATCCAGTTTTGCTCGTCAAAGGCAGCATAGGGAGCACGCAGCAGCATCGTCTTCACGCCGGTCGCCGACTTAATCGCATCGGTGCCTTTCGTGATCTGTTCGCGTACCGCCTCACGGTCCTGACCCTTGAGCGAATCGTCGCTGTAGCTGTTGGATCCGATCTCGCACCCGGCATCGACAATCGCCTTGGCCGTGGCAGGCGATGCCTCGGCCGCATCGCCCGACAGGAAGAACGTCGCGGTGACGCCCTTTTCCTTGAGTACCTGCAAGATCTGCTTGGTAGCGCTGCTCGGACCCTCGTCAAACGTCAGCGCCACGTACTTTTTGTTGCCCTTGGGCGCCACGCTGGCGCACGCAACGACGCAATCGGTGGCGGGCACGACCTCGCCGCGGTCCTGTGTCTTGCCCGATTGCTCGCCGACCCACACCTCGGAGCGGCCCTGGACACCCCACGTCTGCACATACTCGATAGCGCCCGTACCCTCGACCTTGAGCTTGGGCTCGATAACCGTAGCCTGAACCTCGTGCTTCTCGTAGGTGTTACGGCCATCCTTGACCGTCACCTTCTCGCCGCCCTCAAGTTCGCGGCTATCCCATTTGCCCTGCTTCACGCGCTTGCCGTCGACCTTCACCGACAGCTTTTCGCCCCCATGGCGCTTGAGCACGCTGTCATCGACGGCCAGCAGGTCGCCTGCGTCGTAGGTGTCAGTCAACTCCTGGTCGTCGATGAGATTCTGCAGCGTAGAGCCCACACGCACCGCTGTCTTCTGGCCGTTGAGCTCCACGTCCACACTGCGGTTGACGTAGCCCACGACGGCAGCGATAAACAGCACGAGCGCGCAACCCACGGCGATGAGCGCGTAGGGCAGGCGAGACGAACGACGGGGTGTGCGGCTGTTGCCGATGCGCGCGCTGCGATCGCTAAAGCCGCGGCTATGGTTGAGATACATCGCGCCGGGCTTACGGTGACGGCGGCGCTGACCGCTGGGCAGCTGCCCCAGGTCGCGGCGCGCCGTCGGACGCGCACCCGAACGCCCGTTTAAGTTGGATCCGTTTTGGCGCATGTGCCCTCCCCCATAAACACAGCAAGCCGGAGCAACAGGTCTCCGGCTTGCCTCCCATCATTTGGTACGTCGCTATTTTGTAGCTTTTGACGAGCCTCCGCTCGCCTTTTGGTATTCGTCCTTAAAGGCCTTGAACATACCGCGCGTCTTGCCGAGCTGCTTGCCCAGTGCGCGGCTGCCCTTGTCCACGGCGACCGATCCCTTGTCATCGAGCACCTTGGCGCCCTTTTTGACCTTGTCGCCCACCACGACGCTGGCCTCGGCGGCCTTGGCAGCCGCACCGCCCGAATACCCGAGCGACTTGACCTCGTCCGAGACGACCATCGCGCCGTTCTCGTAGCCGCGCAGCATCGTCGGCGGCACCTGCGTGTCACCAACCAAAACACTCGAAGCAGCGCCGGCGGTCACATAGAATGCCTGCACGATGCCCGAGCGCGGCTTGAACTCAACGTCCGAGCAATAGCCCACGACGTCGCCCGATTCCGTGCGCACGTCCATACCGACCCAGATGATGCAATCGTCCAGGTTGATGTCGAGGCGCTTGGCCGCAGCGGTATCGTAGGTGCCCTTGACGTCGTCAACCGCGATGGCGCCCTCGTAGACACCAATGGCGTCGAGCGCTACGAATCGGTCGGGACGCTCGATCATGCCCGCGATATCGGACTGGCGGACCATAAAGCCGACCACGCGCGTACCGCCCGGGGTAAAGACCGGAAAGTGAATCTTTCCGAGCTTTTTGGGGCTGCGCGGCGTGCCGTCCTTTTTGGTGCGCTTGTCCTCGGTAGGCTTGCGATAGATCTTGGCGCCGACAAAATCCCCAGCGCGCATTATGCCTCGGTCGAGGGTTCCGCAGCCCCGGCATCAGCCTCGACGGCGTTCTCGACCACGACGTCGGCGGCAGGCGTCACGTTGCCACCCGAAATGGCGTCGTTGAGCTGCTCGCGCAGCTGGTCCATGCGCTCGCGGGCCAGGTCGACCTTGGCGCGCAGGTCGTCGGTCTTGGCGTCGACCATCGGGCCAAAGTCATTCACCGCAGCACGGGCCTCCTCGGCGCCGTGCTCGTAGGTGTCGCGCATATTGTCCCAGGCGTCGTTGGCGATATCGGCAGCCATGGCGCGGGTTTCGGCGCCCGAGCGCGGGGCCAGAGCAACGCCGATAATAGCGCCAGCAGCAGCACCAAAAAGTGCGCCGGAGACAAAGCTGAAAGTCTTACCCATGATCATTCCTCTCCTGCGGGCACGTCGGTGCCCACCGTTTGAATGCTGTCCATTATACCCGCAGCGCATCACTTGCCGCTCCGCTCATCTGCGTACGGCAAAGGCGCAGGTACGTGATGGTGATAAACGCGTAGGCCTACTCCTGAGGCATAGCCGGCATGGCCACCGTGGCACCCGGGTCCTCGCCGGCGCCGTCCACGAGTGGCAGGCCGCCCTCATGCGCAGGTCCTGCCGGAACCGTCGCCGCACCGCCAAAGACGGCAGCGGAGGCCTCGTGGTTCTCGGCAACCGCGCCCTCGGTATCAATCGCCACCTGGGGCTCGTCGTCAAAGTTGGGGACGCCCTGGGGCTCGGTGGGAACGGGCTCGGCGGTCGCATCGGCAACGGGCTCGGCGTCGACCGGCACATCGCCCTCGTCAGCGCCCTCGTCCTCGGCAGCATCTTCGCCGTTCGCAGCAGCGACGGCCTCGTGAGGATCCTTGCCCTCGGCCTCGGCGCGCATGCCCAGCACCAGGTTGCGCAGGCCCGCGACCGTGCCTTCCACGTCGGGGGCAGGCTGGTCGGCGTGCAGGTACGCCCAGTCCATCATAAAGGTGGCCGACGACAGCGCACCGATGGCCAGTGCGTCGTCGGGACACGAAAGCTCGACCTCAAAGACACGCTCGTCATGCTCGCTTACGCGCGTGCGGCCGCACGAGATGCTACCGGCAAGACCGGTCTCGTTCATGAGCTCGACCGTCACGTGCTCCAGCAGGTGGCAGAGCTCGGTCTGACCCATGCAGTCCTGGAACTCGCGGCCGGAATCGCCCAGGCACAGGTGCTTGGCAATCGCCGGTACCAGGTAGTACACGCGCGCCGTGGCCTCGATGTCCTCCGAGGTCATGAGCGGCATGCCGGGGTTCACCAGCACATGCGCACAGATCTTGTCCTCGCTGACGGTGACCTTAAGGATGTTGAACAGGCCTGCCATAACTCTCCCCTACTCTTCCTTGTCCTACTCGTCGCCATCGTGCGGATCCACAGAGCCCGCACCCGACGCCGCCGGCTTCTCTGCCGAAGACTCGGAATCCTTCTTATCGGTTTCGGCCGGAGCGATCACGCGAATGAGCGAGATGCGCTGGCCACGCATCGACTGCACTTTAAACTTGTACCCCGCGACCTCAAACACCTCTCCGATGTCGGGCACCGAGTCGCAAAGCTCCAAAATCCAGCCGGCGATGGTCTCATAATCATCGCTTTCCTCGAGCGGCCAACCAAGCTCAATCGCGTCATCGCACGAAAAACGCCCATCGACGAGCCACTCGCGGCGCGAAAGGCGCGTGAGGTACTTGTTGTCGGGGTCGAACTCGTCCTCGATCTCGCCCACGATCTCCTCGACGATGTCCTCGATGGTGATGATGCCGGCCGTGCCGCCGTACTCATCCACGACGACCACGATCTGGTCGTGCGAGGTCTGCATCTCGGACAGCAGCGGCAGGATGTCCTTGGTGTCGGGCACAAAGGTGGCGTCGCGCAAAAAGCCGGCGATGGGCTGGTCGCCCTTGCCATCGAGCGCGGGCTGGATCAGGTCCTTGATGTGCGCGATGCCCGCGACGTTGTCGGGGTCCTCGTGATAGACGGGGATGCGGCTGAAGCCGGTCTGGCGCATGGTGGACAACACGTCGGCGACCGTCTCGTCGTCCTCGCACATGGTGGTGTCCACGCGCGGCACCATGACCTCGCGGGCAACGGTGTCGCCCAGGTCGAAGATCTCGTGGATCATGCGCTTTTCCTCGTCGAGCAGGTCGTCCTGCTCCGAGACCATGTACTTGATCTCTTCCTCCGAGACGTTCTGACGGTCGTCGGCACTCTTGATACGCAAGATGCGGGCCAGGCCATCGGAGCAAGCGCCAGTCAGCCACACGAGCGGACGGGCGATCTTTTGGAATACGGAGAGCGGTCCCACGACCTGCTTGGATACGCCCTCGGCGTTAGCAAGGCCGATGCGCTTGGGCACGAGCTCGCCGATCACGATGGACACAAAGGCGACGGCGACGGTGATGATGACCGGCGCCAGGCCGCGCGCGATGGCGGAGAGCGGCGCGATGCCAAAGCTCATGAGCCACGTGGCGAGCGGGTCGGACAGGCTCGTCGAGGCGACGGCGGACGAGGCGAAGCCCACGAGCGTGATGGCGACCTGGATGGTGGCGAGCAGCTGGTCGGAGTCGGCAGCCAGCTTAATGGCACGCTCGGCGCGCTTGTCGCCTTCCTCGGCCTCATGCTCCAGCACGGCGCGCTTGGCCGTGGTGAGCGCCATCTCGGACATAGAGAAGTAGCCGTTGATGAGGGTCAAAACGAGGGTAGTGATAAGGGAGATGGTTATGTCCATCGGGAGTTTCTCGAACCTCCAAGATTCGGGACGTCAGGTCAAAACGTTGATGACGGATACGGCAATTGCACCGGCGCCCAAACGAGGACGCGGGCGCGCAGGCGTGGTCGCTAAATTACGAAGAGAATCACCGCCATGAACTGGAAGATGCTGCCGGCGAGCACCCACAGGTGAAACACACTATGCAGATAGCGCACGTTTTTGGCGATGTAGAACGGCACGCCCACGGTATAGCACACGCCGCCGACAGCGAGCAGGGCAAGTGCCACGGGGTTGAGCAGCGACACGAGCTCGGGCAGCTTAAAGACAACGAGCCAGCCCATCAGCAGGTAGACCAGGCCGCTTACCCAGTGCGGCTGGCGCTCGCGCATAAAGCACTCGAGGGCGATGCCGATAATGGCGATGGCCCATACGGCGAAGAACAGCGCAGCGCCGCCGTCGTTTGCGAGCGTGATGAGGCAAAACGGCGTATAGCTGCCGGCTATGAGCAGGTAGATGCAGCTGTGGTCGATGATGCGAAACACGCGCTTGGCGCGCGCGGGTTGAATCGCATGGTAGAGCGTGGAGGCTAGGTATTCGAGGATGATGCTGACGCCATAGACAATTGCCGCGGCCATGTGGGCCGGGCCACCGCCGCGCAGGGCAGCGAATACGATCAGGAGCACCAGGCCCGCGATACCCAGCAGACAGCCGACACCATGGGTGACGGAGTTCATGATCTCCTCGCCCACCGTGTAGTGCGGAACGGCCGCGGCCTTGGGTCGCGGCTTGGAACTGTCGCTCGAATCGGACATGCCGGTTACATCCTCCAACGTAAAGAGTTCTCAACACTATATCAAAGCGTCTGGGTGCGTGCGAAATTTGCACCATACGTGACCCTTTGTTTACCCATTCTTTGCCTGTTGACGCATCAACGGCGAACGTCCATAATGCGCTTGCATTAAATGTTGATGCATTAACATCTTATAGGAGAATACCGCATGGCTCAAAACCCACATTCCCATCGAAAGCTCAAGATAGCCGGCATCGTTGCACTGGTGGTTGTCATTGCGCTGCTCGGATTTGCCGGCAACTTTCTGTTTGACTTCGCGCTGAATCCCCGCGCGCCATACACCATGAAGATGATGCAGGACGGCAAGGACGACAAAGAAAGTGAGCAGCCGGATGCCGAGGGAACCGAGGCGCGGGCATTGTTTAAAGAGAACCGCGAGAGCAGCAGCCTCACCGCAGATGACGGAACCGAACTTGCCGCTTGGTATTTTGCCGCCCCAGAGAGCACGCACAATTACGCTATCTGCCTACACGGATACACCGATGAGCCCATCGGCATGGCCCGATACGTCAAACGATTCCACGACCGCGGCATGAACGTACTCGCACCCGCCGCCCGCGCCCACGAGCGCTCCGGCGGCGACTATATCGGCATGGGTTGGCCCGAGCGGCTCGATGTCGTTGCATGGATTGGGCGGATCGTTCAGGCTGACCCCGAGGCGCGCATCCTGGTCTTTGGCGAGTCGATGGGTGCAGCAACCGCTATGAACGTCGCGGGGGAATCTCTGCCTGCAAACGTAAAATGCATTATCGAGGACTGCGGTTATACGAGTGTTTGGGACGAGTTTTCCCTGCAGCTCAAGGACGTGTTCGGCCTGCCCAGCTTTCCCTTGCTCGATGTAGCAAACTTAGTGTGCAACGTGCGCGCAGGCTACGACTTTCATAAGGCAAGCAGTGTGGACCAACTCAAACACGCGACGGTTCCCATGCTGTTTATCCACGGCGACCAGGACACCTTTGTGCCGTACGACATGCTCGACCAAAACTACGACGCGTGCGCCAGCACGGTCAAGCAAAAGCTCACCATCCATGGCGCCACCCACGCCAAGAGTGCGCAGGTCGACCCCGAACTCTACTGGAACACGGTCGACAACTTCCTCGACGAGTATTATTTAGACAAATAGTACGGTTTACTGGTCTATATGACCCCCTAGCACTTCCGAAAAGCCGCCCGTGGGCACTGTGCTCACGGGCGGCTTTTGCTAACGCTGCGCTACAAAAGCGCTTGATTTGTCCAATAGCTAGATGCTACTTGACCTCGATGAGCTCGTACTTGCTCGTGCCCAGGCCGATCTTCTCGGCATGCGCGATGCACGCGCGCCAGTCGGTGTCGGGATGCGTGATGCAGAAGGGATCCTTGGCCTGCTCGCCCTCCAGATGCTCGTGATTATGCTCCATCTTGGCCGCGCTGTCGGTAAGCTCGGTGTTAGGCAGCGGCTCGGACGCCAGGACGGCGTCGGCGCAGGCCTGGTCGATGGCGACCGGGTCGAAGCTCGCGAACATGCCGATGTCGTTGACGATGGGCGTGTCATTCTCGGGATGGCAGTCGCAGTTGGGGCTGATGTCCATGGCGAGCGAGATGTGGAAGCTCGGGCGGCCGTCGACGATGGCCTTGGTGTACTCAGCGATCTTGTAGTTGAGTACGTCGGCCGCGGCATCATAGTCGGGCTTGATGCAGTCCTGGTTGCACGCCGCAATGCAGCGTCCGCAGCCCACGCAGCGATCGTGGTCGATGGCAGCCACATGAACCGTGCGAGTGCTGCCGTTGGCAAGCTCGCGCTCACGCGTACCGTCAAACGTGATGGCGCTGTGCGCGCATATCTTCTCGCAGGCACGGCAGCCAACGCAGTTGGTGGTATCGACGCTCGGCTTGCCAGCGGCGTGCTGCTCCATCTTGCCGGCACGGCTACCGCCGCCCATACCCAGGTTCTTCATGGCGCCGCCAAAGCCGGCCTGCTCATGGCCCTTAAAGTGGGTGAGGCTAATCACGATGTCGGCGTCCATGAGTGCCTGGCCGATCTTTGCCTCGCGCACGTACTCGCCGCCCTCGACCGGAACGAGCGCCTCGTCGGTGCCCTTGAGGCCGTCGGCGATGATGATCTGGCAACCCGTGGCATACGGGGTAAAGCCGTTCTGGTAGGCGGTGTCGATGTGCTCGAGCGCGTTTTTGCGGCTGCCCACATAGAGCGTGTTGCAGTCGGTGAGGAAGGGTTTGCCGCCCAGCTCCTTCACGACGTCTGCGACGGCGCGGGCGTAGTTTGGGCGCAGAAAGCTCAGGTTACCCAGCTCGCCAAAGTGAATCTTGATAGCGACGAACTTGTTCTCGAAGTCGATCTGCTCAATGCCGGCGCGGCGAATGAGGCGTTTGAGTTTGTCGAGCTGGCTCTCGCGAGCATGCGTGCGCAGGTTGGTGAAGTACACCTTTGCCGGTGCTGCGGGTGCGGTTGCGGTCATAGATCTATCCCCTCGGTCTATATGGCGTTACAGACATAGAGGATGGTACCCGTTGAAGTGGGGTTGAAGTCAAGCGCAACGCCGAGTCGCTAGGCACTCATTGGGGACAGACTTAAATGAGTGCTTGCCGCCCGGCCAGCGAGCCGGCGATCCGGCAAAGACTGTCCCCAACGACTAGTCGTTTAAGAACGTCCCCAATGACTACTCCTGCACCTTGAGGGCTTCGGCCAGGCTGACGCGCTTGATAGAGCGCGTGTGCAGCAGCGCCACGACCAGGTAGGTCGCAAAGCCGATGCCGATGCATGCAGCCATGGACCAAGCGGGCACGTAGATCTCGATATTGCCGTTGTAGGCGAGCAGCATCGAGCGGAAGATGGCCGTGAGCGAGCCAATAATGACCGGCAGGCTCAGCACGAGCGACGCCGCCACGCACAGCGTGATCGAGCGGATGTACAGATGCGAGATCTCGCTATCGCGATAGCCAAAGACTTTCATGTAGCTGATCGAACGGGCGCTGTGGTCGATCACCGCCTTGGTCAGCAGGTACATAAACAGCAGGAAGATAAACACCGCGAGCCCGACCATCATGCCGATCATTTTGCTCATCATGCCGATAAACTGGTCACCCACGGCGCGCATGTCGTCGGGCGTGGTGTCACCGGCAAAGTAACGAGCATCGAGGTCGAGCTTCTCGTCGCTCACATAGCCGTTAAAGTAGGCGGCGTCGTTGCCGAACAGCTCGTTAAAGTCATCGATGCTCATATAGATATTCATGTCCGACTTTGAACCCCAGATGCAGTCCTTACCCGCGTACTCAAGAGAATAATCCCGAGCCTCGTACTTGTCGCGAAGCTCGACCTTCTGGCCCTCGCTCCAGCCAAACTTATCGAGCAGACCGCCGCCAAAGACGACGCGCCCGTCGCCGACGTTGAGGTCTTTCCAATAGCGCGAATGAGATGAAATGCCGTAGACGGAAATCGTCTCCTCGCCATTACCATCGCCGCGGTCGTATTGCAGCTGGTAAACGGCATATTTCTCGGCCTGCGCGATTGCGCCCGCGCCGTTGTCGGTCGTGTTGATCGGGTGAATGTCGTCGTTGTCGGTGTCGATCTTAGAGGCCTTGTCGATCAGGTCGATGGCCTCATCGCGGTCGCAGCCGAGGGCATCGGCAAGATCGTCGAGACGTGCGTAGAGCGCATCCTTCTTGTCCTTGACCTTAGCAAGCGCATCCTGCGCTGCAGTCAGGCTCTCGGCAGACGGAGATGCGGTCGCGGCATCGGCTGCCGTCTGCGCCGCATCGGCCGCGTCGTCAAGCTCGTCATCGGCATCCTGGGCGGCGGAGAGCAGCGCGCCGTCAATCGACCGCAAGCGCTCGAGCGCCGACCACTGTTCGCACTCCTCGGCAGTGCCCTCGAGCTCCAGCGGCGCCTTGAGTGTGTACTGATGCTCGGCGACCAGGCTCGTCTCGAGGTTGTCCGCATAGTGCGTCATCGTGGGCAGGATCGCCAGACCAAAGAGCAAAAGCAGCGACCCAAACGCAATGCCCACGAAGAGCGTGGCGAAGTTGCCCAGGTTGCGCAGGAAAACGCGCAGGCGGAAGCGGGAAACAAAGCCCATGCGCTCCGGCAGCTGCAGGCCACGCTTGGTGCCCGATTTGCCGCTCGCCTCGTGGCGAAGGAACTGCAGCGGCGTCTTGCCCATCTTGCGAAGCAGGCCCACCAGCGTGATAAGGATGAGCGCAGCGGCGGGGACCACGGC
>DXLR01000096.1:0-1543 GCA_019414625.1 Collinsella sp. | reverse complement strand
TCATAAAGATGTCCTGGCAGATGAACAGATCCAGCTCGGAGAGCGTCTTGCGCATACCGGCCGAATCGGGCTCGGTCTGTACCGGGTCCTCGCCGTAGTTGTAGAAGCAGTGCACCTTGCCCTCGTCGACCAGGTGGCCCAGGTCGGTGAGCTTATAGCCCTCCTCGAGCGGGAGCTTTTCCTCGGGCACGCCCCAAGCCTTGGCAAACTTGGCACGCACAGCCGGGTCGGTGACCTTCTGGTAGCCAGGGTACAGGTTGGGCAGCATGCCCATATCGCAGGAGCCCTGGACGTTGTTCTGACCGCGCACGGGCGCGAGGCCGGAATTGGGTTTGCCGATCTGGCCGGCAACGCAGGCGATGGAGGCGATGGTGTGCACCGTCTTCAGGTTCTGCTTCTGCTGGCATACGCCCATGCCCCAGCCAATGATGGCAGAGGGCTTCGCCGTGGCGTACATCTCGGCAGCTTGGTGGATCAGCGCGGGATCGACACCCGTGATGTCCTGTACGGATTCGGGAGTGTAGTTCTTGATGGTCTCCCACCACTCGTCAAAGCCGTTCGTGTGCTCGGCGACGAATTCCTTGTCGTAGAGGCCATCGTTGACCAGACAGTTGGCAAAGGCGTTGAGGAACGCAACATTGCAACCGTTCTTGATCGGAAGGTAGAGATCGGCGATACGCGCGGTTTCGATATGGCGCGGGTCGGCGACGATGATCTTGCAACCCTTTTCTTTGGCTCGCACGATACGCCTTGCGACGATGGGGTGCGAATCGGCAGGGTTATAGCCGAAGAGGAAAATGCAGCCCGCATCCTCCATACCGGGGATGGAGCATGACATGCAACCTGAACCAACCGTGTCCATCAGACCGAGGACAGTAGGGCCGTGTCAAGTACGGGCGCAGTTGTCTACGCTGTGGGTGCCGATGCACGCACGCGTAAACTTCTGCATGACGTAGTTCGCCTCATTGCCGCCGCCTCGCGAAGAGCCGGTGGTCATGACAGCGTTAGGACCATATTCGTCAATTATGGCCTGCATCTTAGATGCGGTGAAATCCAGTGCCTCGTCCCAGCTTACGCGCTCAAGATCCGCGCCCTTGGTGCGGCGGATCATCGGGTGCAGTACGCGAGGAGTCAAGATCTTGGTGTCGTTGATGAAGTCGTAGCCGCTCATGCCCTTAAGGCACAGCTCGCCCTGATTGGTGATGCCGTTAAGCGGTTCGGTACCCACGACCTGGCCGTTTTGGACCAGGAGGTTAAACTGGCAACCGGCGCCGCAGTACGGGCAGATCACTTTATGCTTCTCCATGACACCCTCCTTCCTTTCTCTGCTACCGATTAATCGGTACGTATTTGACAATCGTTGGGCCTGTATGGCCGCCCGCCTACGACTCGTTTTCGATGGTGGCGCGGGCACGCTCGGCGGTCAGCTCCGCCAGGCGCTCCTCGTCTACCAGGGTGAGGCCCTTGGTCGGGCACGCCTCGGCACACGCCGGACCGCCGGGACGGTCCACGCACAGGTCGCACTTGAGCACGAAGCTCTTAG
>DXLR01000095.1:0-5830 GCA_019414625.1 Collinsella sp. | reverse complement strand
GGGGCTATACCATGCAGGTTGAGGAGGACGAGCGCTTCCTGACGACGCGCCAGGAGGTCTTGGACAAGCTTGCCGTTTACTGCGGCGGCCGTGCGGCTGAGGAACTCATCTTTGGCGAGATGACGACCGGTGCCGCCAACGATATCGAACAGGCCACCAAGCTCGCCCGCAACATGGTGACGCGCTTTGGTATGTCCGACGAGTTTGGCATGATGGCGCTCGGTACCGTGCAGAACGCGTATCTCAATCAGGACACGTCGCTCACCTGCGCCCCTGGTACGGCCGAGCGTGTGGACGCGATTGTCGCTAAGCTGATCGAGGACGCGCACGATCGCGCCCTGCAGATCCTCAAGGAGAACAAGTTCAAGCTCCATGAGCTGGCTCGTTATCTGTACAAGAAGGAGACCATCACGGGTGAGGAGTTCATGAACCTCCTCGCGCGCGAGAATCCGCTGATGCCAAAGCAACAGTAAAGCCGCGGTCGAGCCGGTAAACGCCGACGCCCCATTTGAGCAGCTTTCTCAAATGGGGCGTTTTGCTTGAGAGGGATGGAAATGAAGATCGTGGTGAGCGCCTGCTTGATGGGCGAGAGCTGTAAATATAACGGGCTCGACAACTACCATCGTAAGCTGGTCGAGGCTTGCGAACGTACGGGGACCGAGGTCTTACTGGTATGCCCCGAGGTTTTTGGTGGCCTGCCCACGCCGCGCAAGCCGTCCGAGATTGTGAACGGCGAGGTCCGTACCTGCGAGGGCGCCTCGGTCGATCGCGAGTTTCGCCTGGGTGCCCAACGTGCGCTCGATATGTGTGAGCAGGCGGGCGGACCGGAAGAGATAGCCGCGTGCATCCTTCAGGACCGCAGTCCGTCGTGCGGCATGGGCCATATCTACGACGGATCCTTCAGCGGCACGCTCACAACGGGTAACGGTGTCTTCGTTGACCTGCTCCTGCGCCACGGCTACCGCGTGATCCCGGCAAGCGAATTCGACTCGAGCATGTTACAGCAATAAAAAACCGCCACAAAGGTACTGTCCCCTTTGTGGCGGTTTTGGTCGGTTAGGCCAGGATAGAGTGGCCGTAGGCGTTGGCGGCCTTGATGGCGGCGGCGAACTTCTCGTCGGTGAAGGGCTCCGGGTTACCCTGCTTCCACTCGTTGGTGGCGTGTGCGAACTCGCACAGGGCCGGGATATCGGACTCGGAAAGCCCGACCTGCTCAAGCGTCACAGGCAGGTCCATCTGCTTGTTAAAGGCGGCGTAGCGCTCAAGGTTCTCGGTATCGCCCGTATAGGCAAACAGCACGAGTACGCCCAGGCTCACGACCTCGCCATGCAGGTAAGAACCCTCGCGCGGAATGCTGCAGGTGGCGTTGTAGAACGCATGCGCGACGCTCGAGTTGTAGTAGTAATCGTTTTGGTTGGTCAGGTTGGAGACATAGCCCGTGTTGACCACGATGTCGAGCGCAATCTGCTTGACGGCCTCGCTCGACAGGTTCTGGCGAACGTCCTCAAGACCCTGCACTCCATAGGCAAACAGCGGCTCGGAGCAGGTGTGGGCGAGTGCCAGGCCAAGGCCTGCCGTGTGCTCCAGGTTGCCGGCGCTCGTGGCGTACTCGACCTCGGGCTGCTTAGACAGGGCATCGCCTACGCCGGCCCAGAAGTACTCTGCCGGTGCCTCGGCGATGATCTTGGGGTTGATGAAGATGTGCGCCGGTCGGTTGGGGTACGAATAGCCCTCGAGCGAGCCGTCGTCGTTGTACACGACGGCAATGGCGGTCGCGGCGGAGCAGTTGGAACAGATCGTCGGGACCGTGAAGACGATCTTCTTGAGCTCGATGGCTGCGGTCTTCACGGTGTCGAGCGCCTTGCCGCCGCCGCATGCGATAAGCACGTCAGCTTCCTGGCAGGCAGGGGAGTTCACGACCTTTGCGATATTGGCACGCGTACTGTTGGTGCCATAGACGCGCGTTTCCAAGATCTCGACGTCGGTGTCTGCTAGCGCCGCCTCGATGCCCGGCAGCGCCGCGGCCAGTGCTCGTTTGCCGCCGATGATTGCGACCTTGGTCGCTCCGTATTCGGCCAGCGCGGCGGGCAACTCGGCAAAGCAGTCCTCGCCAACGGTATAATCGCTCATCCCAATCGTGCGCATAGAAACCTTCTTTCGTTCGATAAAGTGCTTACAGGTATTTTGCTCCAAGAGAAGGTCCACGGCCGCAAGAAATTTCGAACGTATAAAACCAGTGTTGAGGGTTTTTCGCCGGCGCGGAACGTGCTAGCATACTCCGCATAAGCGTTGATGGGGACGAGTAGTCGGCCATCCGCATGCCACAGAGAGCGGGGAGCGCTGAGAACCCGTGCATGCGACCGATGAAAATCACCCCGGAGCTGCGGTCCCAACGGACGTGCCGCGCAGGCACGTCTTAGTAGACATCGCCGAGATGGTCGTCGATACAGGCCAGCCGAGTAACGGATGCGAGCGCGCGGCGACGCGGGCGAGGGCATCTAAGCTGGGTGGTTAAGCGAAGAGCTTTTACGGGCAGTCTGCCCGTTTTGTGGCGCTTCGTCCCAGCTTGTAGGGACGGGCGCTTTTTTGGTGCCCAATGGGCGTGCGCGCCCACGACATGAAAGGGGTACCGTGGCAAACGAGTACAAGCAGACGATGAATCTGCCCAAAACCGGATTTCCCATGCGCGCCGGTCTTTCCAAGTCCGAGCCCAAGCGACTCAAGGACTGGCAGGACAACAAGGTCTACGAGCAGGTTCTGAAGAAGAACGAGGGTCACAAGAAGTTCGTGCTGCACGACGGCCCTCCGTACGCCAACGGCCCGATCCACATCGGCCACGCCATGAACAAGATTTCCAAGGACATGATCAACCGCTACTGGATGATGCAGGGCTATGAGGTTCCCTATGTCCCCGGTTGGGACTGCCACGGCCAGCCGATCGAGCATAAGGTCGAGGAGAAGCTCGGCACCGAGAAGTTCAACCAGACCTCTACGGCTAAGATCCGCGAGCTCTGCAACGAGTTCGCTGTCGAGAACATTGAGCTGCAGAAGGCGGGCTTCCGTCGCCTGGGCGTGCTCGGCGATTGGGACAACCCCTATTTGACGCTCTATCACCAGCATGACGCCGCCGACATCGAGGTTTTCAAGGCCATGTTCGACAAGGGCATGATCTATCGCGGTCACAAGCCCGTCCACTGGTGCAAGCACTGCCATACCGCACTCGCTGAGGCCGAGATTGAGTACTCCGACGAGACGAGCCCGTCCATCTTCGTGCGCTTTGAGATGACCACCAAGCCTGCCGGCCTCGAGAACTTCGACGGCCCGGTCGACTTCATCATCTGGACGACCACCCCGTGGACCATCCCCTCCGACCAGGCAGTTTCCCTTAAGCCCGGTGCCGCTTACGTCGCTGTTGAGCACGATGGTCGTGCCGAGGTCATGCTTGAGGACCTGGCCCCCAAGTGCTGCGAGGAGTTGGGCTGGGAGTCCCCCCCGGTTATGGCCGCCGGCAAGCCCTATGTGGTTCCCGCCGAGACCTTCCACCACATCCACTACAAGCAGCCGATCTTCGACGGTGTTGAGGGCGTAGCGCTGCTGGCCGATTACGTCGGTGTCGATGACGGTACCGGTATCGTCCACAACTCTCCCGGCCACGGCGTCGACGACTACTTCGCCTGCCTCAAGGAGGGCATCACCGACATTTGCATGCCGGTCGATGACGACGGCAAGTTCTACACCGGCGAGGAGTTTGGCACCGGCGGCCCCTTCAGCGGCATGGATACCGACGAGGCCAACCCGCACATCATCGAGTTCCTGCGCGAGCGCGGCACCCTGGTCCTCGAGAAGAAGATCACGCACAGCTATCCGCACTGCTGGCGCTGCAAGCACCCGGTGCTCTTCCGTGCTACCGACCAGTGGTTTGTCTCGATGGACAAGACCGGCTTGCGTGAGCAGGCTGGCAAAGAGGTCCGCGAGAACGTTAAGTGGTATCCGGCCCACGCGGCCAACCGCATCGGCGCCATGGTCGAGCAGCGTCCCGACTGGTGCATCAGCCGTCAGCGCAACTGGGGCGTGCCTATCCCCAGCTACACTTGCGCCGACTGCGGTGAGAAGGTCATGAACGACGCCACGCTCGACGCCGTCATCAAGCTCTTCCACGAGAAGGGCTCCGACGCCTGGTTCACCGACGCTCCCGAGAGCTACCTGGGCGAGGCCTGCGTCTGCCCCAAGTGCGGCGGCCATCACCTCAAGGCCGATAAGGACATCCTCGACGTGTGGTGGGATTCCGGCGTCTCTTGGAAGGCCGTCTGCGAGTACCGTCCCGAGCTGGAGTATCCGGCTGATGTGTACCTCGAGGGCTCCGACCAGCACCGCGGTTGGTTCCAAAGCTCGCTGCTCACCTCGGTGGGCGCCAACGGCCACGCTCCGTACAAGGCGGTTGTCTCGCAGGGCTTCACCCTCGACGGCCAGGGCCGTAAGATGTCCAAGTCGCTCGGCAACGTCATCGACCCCAATAAGGTTTGCGACGAGATGGGCGCTGACATCATCCGTCTGTGGGTTGCATCCGTCGATACCAGCTCCGACGTGTCCATCGACCACGAGATCCTTGCTCGTACGTCCGATGCCTACCGTCGTTTCCGCAACACGCTGCGCTTCCTGCTCTCCGAGCTCGAGGGTCAGTTTGAGCCCGAGACCGACGGCGTCGCCTTTGCCGACCTGCTGCCGCTCGACAAGCTCATGGTTGCCCGCCTGACTCAGGTTCAGGCCGAGGTTGACGACGCCTACGCCAGCTACGAGTTCCCGCGCGCCTACCGTGCGCTTTACGACTTCGTGGTTACCGAGCTCTCCAACGTGTATCTCGACGCCCTGAAGGACCGTCTGTACTGCGAGAAGCCCGGCTCGCTCGAGCGTCGCAGCGCCCAGACCGTGCTGGCCGAGCTCTTCTCGATGCTCATGCGCGACCTGCAGCCGATCTTGTCCTATACGGTCGACGAGGCCATGGCCTATGCGCCCGCCGGCTGCGTCGATAACCAGAAGTACGCCGCGCTGCTCGATTGGTACAAGTCGCCCATCACGGTCGACGAGGCCAACGAGTTTGAGGGCGTGCTCGAGGCTTCGCTCGAGCTCCGTAGCGACGTGACCAAGGCCCTTGAGGATGCCCGCTCCGCCGGCACCTTCACCAAGAGCCAGCAGGTCCGCGTCAAGGCGGTCGTTCCTGCCGAAATGTATGCGCTGCTGACCGGCGACAAGGCCGTCGACCTGGCCGAGTTCTACATCGTCTCCGATGTTGAGCTTACCCAGGGCGAGGAGCTTTCTGTTGCCATCGATGCAGCCGAGGGCGAGTGCTGCGACCGTTGCTGGAACTACCGCACCACCGTCGGCGAGTACAACGGCCACGCGCATATCTGCGAGAGGTGTGCGAATGCCCTGTAGGTTCCGCCGTTCTTCCGAACGGCGGACCTGCCGACGCTGCGCGGGCCGCATTTGAACAATCTGACGTTCAATTTCAAGGGCGCGACCGAAAGGTCAGCGCCCTTTCATTTCACGTCACCTTGTCTCAAATGCGACCCGCTCGCTCATTTATGCTCTACCTGCGGTGTTTCCGTTCTTGGGAGATTTGTCGCTTCTTCCTTGCGTCAATGTATGATTATCTACTGCGTTAAACGGAATTTGATTATCTGAGGGTAGGGGATTTCTTTGGGTCGTGGTGCGGATATGACGCCGCCTTTGCGTTGGCGGTTGGGTGTTGCTGGTGGGGTGGCGTTGGCTGTGTTGCTTGTTGACCAGCTGACCAAGCTTGCGGTTCGTGCCGTGGGCGACGCTTTGCATG
>DXLR01000094.1:0-8017 GCA_019414625.1 Collinsella sp. | reverse complement strand
ACGGTAGACGTCGCACGCGGCGAGCAGCGGTGAGCGGCCCTGCTTCTTGAGCAGGTAGGCCAGCTTTACGGCCGCCGTGGTCTTACCGGAGCCCTGCAGGCCCACGAGCATGATGACATTGGGAATGCGATTGCTAAAGACGAGCTTGCTCTCGGTTGAGCCAAGCATCTCGGTGAGCTCGTCGAGCACGATCTTGACGACGTTTTGCGCCGGCGACAGCGACTCCATGACCTCGGCGGTCATGCAGCGCTCCTTGGTCTTGGCGACGAACTCCTTGACGACCTTAAAGTTAACGTCGGCCTCGAGCAGCGCCATGCGAATATCGCGCATGGCCGAAGTAATATCGGCCTCGGTCAGCTTGCCCTTGCCGCGCAGGCGGTCAAATGTGTCGTTGAGGCGATCGCTCAGGGAATCAAACACTAGTCACTCCTTAATTGGACTCGCCCACCAGGGCGCGGCAGAAATCTTTGGCATTGAACTCCTGCAGGTCATCGACCTGCTCGCCCACGCCGACGCGCAGGATCGGGAGCTTGAGCTTCTCGGCCACGGCCATGGCGATGCCGCCCTTTGCCGTGCCGTCGAGCTTCGTCATGATAATACCGTCCAGGCCCAGCGCCTCGTTAAACTCGAGCGCCTGGTTCAGACCGTTCTGGCCGGTGGCGGCATCGATCACGAGCACGACTGAGACGGGCATGGGGCCGGCGGCCATATTGGCGGCGCGCTTACGCGTCACGTTAACCACCTTGGCAAGCTCGCGCATGAGCTCGGGGCTCGTGTGCAGACGGCCGGCGGTATCGATAAGCACCAGGTCGCTGCCGCGCTTGTCGGCCTCGTCGAGCACGTCGTAGCAAACACTTGCCGGGTCGGAGCCGCGGTCGCGCTTGATGACGGGGACGCCAGCGCGCTGGCCCCACACATCGAGCTGCTCGATAGCGGCAGCACGGAAGGTATCGGCCGAACCGATCACGACGTTCTTGCCGCGGGCGGCCATGGCGCTCGCGATCTTACCGACCGTCGTGGTCTTGCCGGCACCGTTAATGCCCACAAACAGCACGCAGCTCGGCGTATCGGAAAACGGATCGCGCTCGATGGGCACAAAGTGCTGCTCGAGCTGCTCGGCCAGGGCACGGCGAAGCTGCGGAGCGGTCTTGAGGTTCTTCTTGGCCGCGGCATCGCGCAGGTCATCGGAGACCTTGATAGCGACCTCGGCGCCCATGTCACCCATGACGAGGGTGTCCTCCAGGTCCTCCCAAAAATCCTCGTCGACCTCGCCGCCAAAGTAGAAGACCTCGTTGAGGGCCTCGCGGCTGCGCTCAAGTCCGCGCGAGAGAGCATCGAAGAATCCCATTATGCATTCACGACCTTTCCGGTTTCGCGATCGAGTTTTTGCGAGACGACGCGACTGACGCCGTCGGCTTGCATCGAGACGCCGTAGAGGACGTCAGCGTCCTCCATAGTACGGCGCTGATGCGAGATAACCAAGAGCTGCGTATCGGAACGCAACACGTCGAGTGCGCCGATGAGCTTGGACAGGTTGGCGTCATCGAGTGCCGCCTCGACCTCGTCCAGCACATAGAACGGCACCGTGCGCGTGCGGTACACAGCAAAGAGCAGGGCGAGCGCCGTCAGGCTCTTCTCGCCGCCCGACATGAGCATCATCTTGGTGATGCGCTTGCCGCGCGGCTGCGCCACGACCTCGATACCCGTCTCGGCAGGATGCTCGGGATCGGTCATCTCCAGATGAGCCTGACCGCCCGGGAAGAGCATGGCGAAGATCTCGCGGAAGTTCGCATCGACCTTCTCAAACGTCACCAGGAACGCCTTGCGCATCTTACGGTCGATAGCCACGGTGATCTTGGTGAGCGCCTTGCGCGCGCTCTCCAGATCGGCCAGCTGCTCCTCGATGTAATCGGCGCGGCGCTTGAGCTGCTCGTACTCCTCCATGGCAACTTGGTTAACGGGACCAAGGTTGTTGATCTGGCGCACAAGCTGGTTGAGTTCGCGCTCGGCGGCATCGCGGTCCGTGGGCGCCGGAAGCATGAGCGCTTCCTCGAGTACCGTGGTGCCATCGGCGGTAATGGCCTTAATGGCGGCCTCTACCTGCACCTCGAGCTTGCCACGCGCGACCTTGAACTCGTTTTGCGCGGCGGAGGCGGTATCGACTCGCTCCTTAGCGCGGGCAACCTCTGCCTTGGCCTCCTCGATGGTCTTCTTGAGCGAAGCGGAGTCCGCCTCCTCCAGAGAGGCCTGGTCACGCAGGCGCGCTGCCCAATCCGACGCGCGTTCCAACAGGGCAGAATAGCGTTCGTGCATGGGGTCGACGCGCAGGCGCAGCAGCTCGAGCGAGCGCGAAGCCTGGCGTGTTCCGCGGATACGACGGTCGATGCCCTCAAGACGATGCTCAAGGTCGGGCACGCGGCCCTTCAGCGAACGCAGGCGCTCGCTCGTCTGGGCCAGGCGCACCTTGGCATCGGCGAGCTTACCGGCGGCCTCGGAATCGTCACGGCGAACGCGATCGAGCTCATCGTTGGCCTCGGCAATCTGGAGACCCAGGTCGCTTGCCTGTGCACGCGCCTCGTCACGCGAACGGGTGAGCTCGTCAACGCGCGGGCGCGCGGCACGAACGGCCTCGGCAGCCTGCTCGCGGCGCTTGGAGATGCGCACGCGCTCGACCTCGGCATTGTTGGCGCTTTGCTCCAAGCGGCCGATCTCGGAGAGCAGCGAGCGGCGCTCGCCCTCAAGACGGGCGATCTCACCGGCGGCATCGCCCTCGGCGGCACGGGCCTCCTCGACGGCAACGTTGGCCTCGACGACCTGATCCGACACATGCTCAAACACGGCAGCCAGATCGGGCTCAAGCCCCTCCAGCTCGCGAATGCGACGCTTACGCTCCAGAGCACCCGACGCCTCGCCGGCATCGAGGCCCACACGCACCAGGCCGCCACAGCTTACGCGGGCGCCATCGGGAGTCACATAGGTCACACCGTCAACGACAGGCGCAGCCAGCGCGGCAGCCAAGTCATCGACCACGTAATAGCCGCCGAGCAGCGCCTCGACGACGGGTCCGTAGCCTGCACGCACGGACAGACGATCAACCAGGCGGGTACCGGCAGCGCCCTCAGCGGCGGTAGAGCCGCTCACGCCGCGCGTCACCAGCAGTGCTTCGCCCGAGGCCTTCTTTTGGTCCAGAGCCGCACGACCGGCACGCTCAAGCGTGGCGGCGTCATCAAACAGCAGCGCATCGATATCGCCGGCGAGCAATTGCTCAACCAGGCCCTCAAGCTCGCGCGGGGCCTCCAGCACGTCGCCCAGACGACCCAAGACATCGTCGCCCAGCGCACCCACCAGACGGCTCACGAGCGGCGAGCTGTCGGCCATGCGGGCATCGAGTTTCTTTTGGCTGGCAAGCTCCGAGCGCACCTCGGACAGCTTGTTGCGCGCCTCACTCTCACGATTACGCAAGTCCTTCAGGGCTGCACGGGCGACCTCGGTGGCCTCACGCGCATCGGCCTGGGCCTGGCGCGCTTCCTCAAGAGCACCCTCAAGCTCCTCTGCGCGGTTGCGACGGCTCTCGAGCGAGGCCGTGACCTCCTCGAGCTGCTCGTCAATCTGCTCCAGGCGCGAGGCATACATGTTGTCCTCGACCTCGGCATTGCTCAGCGAGTCCTTCACCTTGGCGAGCTCGAGCGCGGCGTTGTCGGCCACGCGCTGCACATCGCGTTGCTCACGCGTAAGCTGCGAAATCTGATTGTCGAGCGCCACGCGCCGCTCGTGGAGCTCTGCGGCGGCAGGACCAGCGGCGTCAACGTCCTCCTGGGCCTGCATGTGCGCGCCGGTCACTTCCTCAAGCTGCGCACGCGCGTCCTCGAGCTCCTCGACCACGCGACGACGCTGATGCTCGGAGCTCGAAATCTGCCCGCGCATGTCAGACAGGCGCGACACCATGTTGTGGCCCTTTTCCTCGAGCAGGCGCATGTCGGAGTTAATGCGGCCGACCACATCTTGCATATGGCGGCGCTGCTCGCCCAGATCGCCCACAAACAGGCCCTTTTCCTCGAGCATGACCTGGAGCTTCTCGAGCTCGCGCTCCTTTTCGCCCATGCGGTACTGCGCAAGCTCCAGCTCGGCGGCACCTTCCTTGGAGCGGCTCTCCAGGTCGTTCCACTGCGACTGCAGCGAACGCAGCTCGTCGACAGCCAGCATCTGCGTAAGCTCGTTCGCGCGCGAGGACAACTCTTTGTACTTGCGCGCACGATCGACCTGACGCTCCAGCGGTCGCAGCTGACGGGCGATTTCCTTATTGATGTCGCGGGCACGCGTCAGGTGCTCGTCCATCGACTTAATCTTTTTGAGCGCACGCTCCTTGCGGCGCTTGTGCTTGGAGATGCCGGCGGCCTCCTCGATGAGGGCGCGGCGCTCCTCGGGGCGGCTCTGCAAAATGGCGTCGAGCTTGCCCTGGCTGATGATGGAATGCGTATCCTTGCCCAGGCCCGAATCGTGCAAGATGTCCTGAATGTCCATCAGGCGGCACGGGCTCGAGTTGATGAGGTACTCGCTTTCGCCCGAGCGATACATACGACGGGTGATGGCGACCTCGTCAAAATCGACGGGCAGCATATGGTCCGAGTTATCGAGCACAAGCGTGACCTCGGCGACACCCACCGGCTTGCGCGCTGACGAGCCCGAGAAGATGACATCCTCCATGGCCTGGCCGCGCAACTGCTTGGCGCTCTGCTCGCCCAGGACCCACAGGATGGAGTCGGAGATGTTCGATTTTCCCGAGCCGTTGGGACCGACGATGACGGTCAGGCCCGGCTCAAACGTCATATGGGCGCGGTCGGCAAACGACTTGAACCCTTTGAGCGTGAGGGACTTGAGATACACGGTTCCTCGCTTACACGTGCTTCTTATTGAGAATCACGCCGTTGGTGGTGTAACCCATACGGTCGAGCGCCTCAAGCGCGGCGGCTCCCTCGGCTTCCTTCTTAGAGGAACCGGAGCCGCGACCCTGGCGAATACCATCGATCAAAACCACAGCGGTAAAGGTGGGCGCATGCGCCGGGCCCTCGGAGCCAACGAGCTTGTACGCCGGAGGTTCGTGACCGTCGGCTTGCACACACTCCTGCAAAAACGACTTGGGGTTCGCGGGGTGCTCGGCACGCTCGGTGGCCAGGTGCGGCTTAAGCGTACGGTGAATGAACTCCGCCGCCGTATCCCAGCCGGCATCCAGGTACAGCGCGCCCACGAGCGACTCATAGACGTTCTCGAGGGCCGAATGCAGGCCGCGCGCACCGGTACCGGTCTCGGAGGCACCAAAGATGATGATGTCGTCAATGCCCAGCTCGTGAGAAACCTCGGACAGCGTAGCGCCCGAGACAAGCGACACCTTCAGGCGCGTGAGCTTGCCCTCGTCAAACTCCGGATAGGACTCAAACAGGGAGCGTGCGACCACAGCGCCCAAAATGGAATCGCCCAAGAACTCAAGGCGCTCATAGCTGGCAGAAACCGGCTGGCCCTCGACTGCCGAGGGATGCGTAAGCGCCGCGCGCAGCAGCACCTTATTGTTGAACTCGTGGCCCAAGATTTCCTGGGCGCGCGTAAGTCGTTCGGATAAAGCCAAGACTTAGGCCTCCTTGGCAGCTTCGATAGCGTCGACGGCGTCGGCGACAGAGTTGAGCGAGAGCAGAGTCTCGTCATCGATCTCGAGTTTGAACTCGTCCTCGATAGCCGTAACCAGCTGCAGGCGCTCGAGCGAGTTGGCATCGAGGTCGTCAAAGGTGGTCTCCTCGCTAATTTCGGCAACATCGACGCCCAGAACGTCAGCAGCGACCTCGGCGATCTTGTCGAAGATTTCGGAGCGGTCCATAGCGCTTCCTCTCATAGTGCATGAATACCAAAAGAATGGTACCGCCCGGGCGGTACCAAGACACGGTTCTGATTCTACCCCACGACGTGCGCCGCGAAGCACATAACAGCGCCCTAACTCGCTCTTATAAAACGATACCGTCCATAGAGTTGGCGACATTCTCAACCAGCCCGGCGCGCACGGCTTCGGCCGCCGCGAGCGTACCGTTTTTGACAGCCTCGACTGAGGTGGCGCCATGGCCGATCAGGACCACGCCGCGCAAGCCCAAAAGAATCGCGCCGCCCTTGGCGTCGCCAGAGAGCTTGGCCTTAATCTCGCGCATCTGCTTTTTAATGAGCAGCGCGGCGATCTTGGTGCCGAGCGAGGCCATAAAGGCGCCCTTGAGCTCCTGCAGCAAAAACTTGGCAGCGCCCTCGGTAGCTTTGAGAGCGATATTACCCGACATGCCATCGGCAACGACGACATCGAAGTTACCTGAGGTGAGGTCGGTGCCCTCGCAGTTACCAACAAAGCCGGGAACGGCGGCCTTCATAGCAGGGAAACAGGCCTTGGTAAAGTTGGAGCCCTTCTCATCCTCGGTGCCGTTGGCAAGCAGGCCCACGCGAGGATGCTCGATGCCCAGGACGACGCGGGCATAGGCGCTACCCATCTGGGCAAAACGCACCATGTCATCGACCTCCACATCGGGGTTGGCACCCATGTCGCACAGCACCGTCAGACCGCCGGCGCGATTGGGCAGCGCATTGGTCAGACAGGGGCGCACCGGCTGCTTCTTGCCTTCGGCCTGATACCTAAACGGCGTCACATAGGCGGTGGCGGCGGCGGTCATGGCACCGGTGGAGCCGGCGGAGAAGAACGCATCCGCGTTGCCCTTCTTAATGGCGCGGCAAGAAAGCACGATCGACGACTTACGCTTGGTCATCACGGCGCGAATGGGATCGTCATCCATGGCGATAACGTCAGGCGCCTCAAGGGCCTCAACACGTGCATGGGAAGCTGCAAAGGGATTGACGATTTCGGCGGGACCAGCTGCCAAGACCTCGATATCGGGATCGGCGGCAAGCGCAGCCTCGATACCATCAAGAACAACCTGAGGTTTCTCGTCTCCGCCCACAACGTCTACACAAACGCGAACGTTACTCATAATACATGCTCCTTATACAAAAATGGCCGACTCATTGAGCCGGCCATTGTGGTTCCATTTGGAACGGCATCGCATCCAGAGTATACCGTTACTCGGTAACGATAACCTCGCGGTCCTTGTAGAAACCGCAGCTGGGGCACACGTGATGCGGGAGCTTGACAGCACCGCAACGGGGGCACGTGGACTGAGCCGCAGCCGAGATCTTCATGTTGGCGGAACGACGGGTGTGAGTGCGGATACGACCCTGCTTTTGTTTAGGTACGGGCATAGTGACCTTCCTTATGAACTATCCAGTGTGGCGATTACGCGCAAGTAGCGATACTACCACAGTTTTACTCATCAAGCTTGAGATTCTTCAATGCTGCAAATGGATTTTCCGTGGCAGCGGCCCATTCTGCCTCTGCCTGGGCGGCGCAATCGCATTGCTCGACGTTGAGATTGCAACCGCATGTGGGGCACAGACCACGGCAATCGGGCTTGCAGAGCACCACAAACGGCGTGACCATAACGACGGCATCGTTGATGGGCTCACCCAGATCGACGATGCGGTCCTCACCCAGGAGCTCGTAGCCGTCCTCGTAAGCCTCGGGATCCTCGGGCTCCTCAAAGAGGTAGAACTCCTCGATCTCGCCGGCGATATCAAACGAGGCGGGCTCCAGGCAACGGTCGCACTCGCCGGTGGCGTGCGCGCGGACCATGCCCGTGAGCAAGACACCGGTACCGGCATTGGTAAAGACAACGTCGTAGTCGATGCCGTCCTGAAGCTGGTACTCCTTCTCGCCCACCGTGTAGGTGGCGACATCGACCTTACCGGTCAGCGGATACGAATCTCCAGGAAACTCGAGCTGTTCGGAAAGATCGACGGTAACGCTCGGGAACTCAGCCATTACCACTGACCATTCTGTTGGGCAGCACCCTCGTTAAGCTGCTGACGGCAACGGGTAACGGTGCCGGTCAAGCTCTTAAGGTTCTCCTCCAGGTGCGTAAAGACCTGCTCTGCGTAGTCC
>DXLR01000093.1:0-11485 GCA_019414625.1 Collinsella sp. | reverse complement strand
ATTGGCAGTCCATTATTAAGTTTTTTATTATGTTCCCTTTGTACACCGTTGCAACTGTTTGATTACATACAAAGGAGCACATCAATGTCCCAGTACGATTACCTCGTCGTCGGTGCCGGCCTCTCGGGCGCCGTCTTCGCCAACGCCGCCAGGCGCGCCGGCAAGTCGGTCCTGGTCATCGACCGCCGCGACCACATCGCCGGCAACGTCTACACCGAGGACGTCGAGGGCATCCAGGTCCACCGCTACGGCGCGCACATCTTCCACACCTCCATGAGGGACGTCTGGGACTACGTCAACCGCTTCGCCGAGTTCAACAACTACGTCAACTCGCCGGTCGCCAACTTCCACGGCAGCATGTACAACATGCCCTTCAACATGAACACCTTCGCCAAGATGTGGCCGGGCGTCGTCACGCCTGCAGATGCCAAGGCAAAGATCGCCGAGCAGGTGGCCGCCGAGAACATCGGCGAGCCGGCAAACCTCGAAGAGCAGGCGCTGTCGCTCGTCGGCCGCGACATCTTCGAGACGCTCGTGAAGGGCTACACCGAGAAGCAGTGGGGCCGCGACTGCCGCGACCTGCCCGCGAGCATCATCAAGCGCCTCCCCTGCCGCTTCACCTACGACAACAACTACTTCAACGACCGCTACCAGGGCATCCCCATGGGCGGCTACACCGAGATGGTCGCCAACATGCTCGAGGGCGTCGAGGTGCGCTGCGGCGTGGAGTACAAGGAGCTGGCCGCCGCCGAGCCCGATATCGCCGCCAAGACAATCTACTGCGGCCCCATCGACGCGTTCTACGACTTCAAGCTGGGCACGCTCGAGTACCGCAGCCTGCGCTTCGAGACCGAGACGCTCGACGAGGCCGACCACCAGGGAGTGGCCGTGGTCAACTACACCGAGCGCGAGATCCCCTACACGCGCATCATCGAGCACAAGCACTTCGAGTTCGGCACGCAGGACAAGACCGTCATCACGCGCGAGTACCCGGCCGACTGGAAGCCCGGCGACGAGCCCTACTACCCCATCAACGACGCCAAGAACGAGGCCCTCTACAGTCAGTACGAGGAGCTGGCGGCGCAGGAGGGCAACGTTATCTTCGCCGGTCGCTTGGGCGGCTACAAGTACTACGACATGGACAAGGCCATCGCCGCAGCCTTCGATCTCGTCCGCAACGAGCTAGGCGTGGAGCCGACGGAGGCGTAGAGACAAAGGTGCATTAGCTAGCCATCATAAGCAAACAGAATGCCCGGTGCAGCGCGAACGCTGCACCGGGCATCTTTCTGTGACGATGAAAGCGCGCCACAGTCCAAATTAACAAATATGGCCGCAAGTCATCGCCATGTCTTGGGGTCTATGTTTAAACAATAGCATGCCCATGCGCCCAAATAGCAAAGACCCGGCATTAAACCGGGTCTTCAAAAACTCTCTGGTGCTCCATGGCGGATTCGAACCGTCGACCTTGGGATTAGAAGTCCCCTGCTCTATCCAACTGAGCTAATGGAGCATATAACCGCACGCCCAAGCAAGCGCAAGCCTGTCAGGCGCAAGTAATTATAACCTAGTTGAACTGCTCGCGGTACGCCTTACAGACCTCATCGACCGGGCCGTCCATGCGAAGGTCACCCTTCTCGATCCAAACGGCACGCTGGCAGATGCGCTCAACCTGCTCCATGGAGTGCGAAACGAACAGAACCGTCACGTCGCCGCTCTGGATAAAGTGCTGGATACGGTCCTCGCACTTCTGCTGGAAGAACACGTCACCGACGGACAGCGTCTCGTCAACGATCAAAATATCGGGCTCGGTAATCGTCGCGATTGCAAAGGCGATACGCGCAACCATGCCCGAGGAGAAGTTCTTAAGCGGCATGTCGACAAAGTTCTGAAGCTCAGCGAACTCGATTATGCCGTCAAAGTTGGCGTCGATGAACTCCTTGGTATAGCCGAGCAGGGCGCCATTCAGATAGATGTTCTCGCGGGCCGTCAGCTCAGGATCAAAGCCGGCGCCGAGCTCAATCAGCGGTGCGATGTTGCCATGGACCTTAACGCTGCCCTCGCTAGGCTCAAGCACGCCAGCGATAATCTTGAGCATCGTAGACTTACCGGAACCATTGGTGCCAACCAGACCGACAACTTCGCCGCGATGAATATCGAACGAGATGTGCTTAAGTGCCCTAAACTCCTCAAAGAACAGCTCGTGCTTGGCAAGCTTAATGAAGTACTCCTTGAGGTTGGTCAGCGACTCGGACGCCATGTTAAAGATCATGGTGACGTCGTCGACCTCGACAGCCAGAGGCTGCTCGCTGTAATCAACAACAGATTCAGTCATCACAGCACTCCTTAGATGTAGAGGATAAACTTGCGCTCGGACTTATGGAACACGGTGTAGCCAATGACAAGCGCAAGGACCGCCCAAGCGACGCACATACCAAACGTCAAAAGCGAGGGCGTGGTCTGGAACAAGAAGATATCGCGCATAAACTGCAGGTAGTTATACATGGGGTTCGCATACATCAAGATACGCACGAGATGCGGCATTTGCGCAATATAGTCAGTCGTCCAGAAGATGGGCGTAATATAAGTCCACGCCGTAATGACGACGCTCCACAGATGCATAACGTCGCGGAAAAAGACCGTAAGGGCAGAGAGCATCATGCCCAGGCCCATGCAGAAGCACATAAGCAGCAGCAGGCAAACCGGCAGCAGAATCAGATGCCAAGAAGGCATAACGCGGAACCACAGCATAACGATGGCGACGGCGACCAGCGAGAAGGTAAAGTTGACCAGCGAGAAGAGCACCTTCTGCACCGGGAAGACCCAGCGGTGCACCTTAACCTTCTTGAGCAGAGGGGCAGCACCCACGATCGACGTCAGGGCCTGGTTCGTAGACTCGGACATGACGGCAAAGGTAACGTTACCCACGATCAAGTACAGCGGGTACATCTCGGGCGTCATTGAGCCATTGCGGCCCTGGCCAAAAATCGTCGAGAACACGATGGCCATGACGATCATCATCAGCAGCGGGTTGAGCACCGACCATGCGACGCCCAGAACGCTACGGCGATACTTGATCTTAAAATCCTTGGTAACCAGCTGACGAAGGATAAACGCGTCCTTCTCAAATTCGTTCTTAGCAAACGTCGCAGGCAGACTGCGAGCTTCTTGTTGCTTTGTCTGATCCGACACGGATGCAACTCCTTTACTCGTAATCGTTGACAAACGAACAGTATAGACCCGACGGCCATGCAAACGATTCGCGCAACAAAACTGGAGAACTAACCCACATCTTAGGATGCCAGGCCCAAACGGCTATACTTTCTAGGATTGAATGTATAAGGAGCATTAAGTGAATTCTGAATCCATCGCCGTCATCATCCCTTGCTACAACGAAGCGCTCACGATCGGCAAAGTCATCGACGACTTTCACCGCGAGCTTCCGCAGGCGACGGTCTATGTCTATGACAACAACTCGTCGGACGATACCTCACGCATTGCCACCGAGCACGGCGCCACAGTCCGCTTTGAGCCCCGTCAGGGAAAGGGCAACGTGTGCCGCCAGATGTTTCGCGATATCGACGCCGATTGCTACCTGATGGTCGACGGAGACGACACCTACCCCGCCGAGGCGGCCAAGGCCCTCTGCGAGCCCATCCTTAACGGCACGGCCGACATGACCGTAGGCGATCGCCTTTCCAACGGCACCTACGCCGAGGAGAACAAGCGTGCCTTCCACGGCTTTGGCAATAATCTGGTCCGCGCCATGATCAAGTGGATCTATGGCTACAGCTTCGATGACGTCATGACAGGCTACCGCGCCATGAGCCGCCCGTTCGTTAAAACCTTCCCAGTGCTTTCCGAGGGCTTCCAGATCGAAACCGAGCTCTCGATCCACGCCGTCGACCACCGCTGGCGCATCAAAGATGTGCCCATCGAGTACCGCGACCGTCCCGAGGGTTCCGAGTCCAAACTCAACACCGTGAGCGACGGCATTAAAGTCGTTGCGATGATCGGCACGCTGTTCAAGGACTACCGCCCGCTGAAGTTCTTCAGCCTCGTTGCGCTTCTGTTCGCGGTATTCGGCCTCGCCCTGGGCATGCCCATCGTTGTCGAATATTTCCAGACCGGCCTCGTCCCGCGCTTCCCCACCGCTGTGCTCGCCGCCTCGTTTATGTTCCTGTGCGGCCTGAGCCTTGCGACCGGCTTCATCCTAGATTCTGTAGCAAAGGTCGAAAAAAAGCAGTGGGAGGTCAACGTGTACAGCAAATACGCCTACGACGACCAGCCCGGCCACCCTACTTCCATGCCAAGCGAGAGGTAGATCTTCCGCAAAATACTATTGGCACCACTGCGCAGATAGCCACCAACAAGAAAAGCCGCCGTTAAAGAACGGCGGCTTTTACTCTCGAAAAGTTAATAGCGGCTAGAGCGTCTTGATGTACTCCCCCAGCTCTTCCTCCCAGTCGGGCATGTGGAAGCCCGCGGCCTCGAGCTTCGAGAGGTCGAGCGCGGAGTGGACCGGGCGCGGGGCGATGGGGTCCGAGGCGTTCGCGTAGTAGTCGGCGGTGCTGACCGGGACCACGTTCTCCCCGTTGCCGTTGGCGGCCTCGAAGACGGCGCGGGCGATGTCCGCCCAGGACTTCACCGCGCCGGATCCGGTGCAGTCGTAGGTGCCGTAGGGGGCGTGCGTCCCCAGCACGTGGAAGATGGCCTCGGCCATGTCGCGTGTGAAGGTCAGGCGGCCCAGCTGGTCGTCCACGACCGTGATCTGCTCGAGCCCGTCCTCGGGGTCGGCGACGCGGTCGGACAGCGCCCTCATGGTCTTGACGAAGTTGTGTCCCTCGCCGATGACCCAGGAGCTGCGCATGATGTAGTGGCGCGGGCAGCCGGCCACGGCGATGTCGCCGGCGGCCTTGGTCTGGCCGTAGACGGACAGCGGGCTGAGGGGCTCGTCCTCCGTGTGGACCTCGACCGTGCCGTCGAAGACGTAGTCGGAGGACACGTGGACGAGCGTGATCCCGTGCGCGGCGCAGGTGCGGGCGAGCAGCGCCGGCCCGGTCGCGTTGGCCTTCCAGGCGATGGCGCGGCCCTCGGGGGTCTCCGCCCTGTCCACGGCCGTGTAGGCGCCGCAGTTGATCACGGTGCCGTAGAGCGACCAGTCGTATTTTGAGTAGGAGTCCGGGTCGGACATGTCGAAGGTGTCGATGTCGCAGAAGTCGAAGTCCTTCGCCACGCCGCGCTCCTCGGCGAGCGCGCGCACCGCGCGGCCCAGCTGGCCGTTGCAGCCGGTGACGAGGGTGCGCCTGGGCGCCATGGGGACGACGTCCCTCAGCATCGGATGGTTGAGGTCGGCCTCGGAGACGGTGGCCTGGTCCAGCGGGATCGGCCACTCGATGGCGAGCTCGGGGTCGGCGAGGTTCACGAAGGTGTAGGTCCTCTTGAGCTCCAGCGACCAGTGGGCGTCCACCAGGTAGGTGTAGGCGGTGCCGTCCTCCAGGGCCTGGAAGGAGTTGCCCACGCCGCGCGGGACGTAGATGGCCCTGGACGGGTCGAGCGTGCAGGTGAACACCCTGCCGAAGGTCTCGCTGCCCTCGCGCAGGTCCACCCAGGCGCCGAAGACAGAGCCGCGCGCGACGGAGATGAACTTGTCCCAGGGCTCCGCGTGGATGCCGCGGGTGACGCCGCGGCTGTCGTTGTAGGAGACGTTGTTCTGGACGACCCTGAGGTCGGGGATGCCCAGGGCGGTCATCTTGGCGCGCTGCCAGTTCTCCTTGAACCAGCCGCGCGAGTCGCCGTGGACGGCCAGGTCGACGACCTTGAGGCCCTCGATGCCGGTCTCCGTGACGGAGAGGTCCTTCTCGAATGCGATGTCTGCCATATGGGAATAGCTCCTATCGAAGAGGTTGGATAACCGGGGGCGCCCGCGCGGGGACGCAGGATCATCCCCATGCCCTGCGGCCCCGCGCGGGCGCCCCGCGGTGCGGTTCGCCGGGATGCGGTCTTACTGGCCCTGTGCGCGGTAGCGGGCCTCGGTGGCCTCCTTGGCCGGGCGCCACCAGGACTCGTTGGCGACGTACCAGTCGATGGTCCGCTTGAGCCCCTCGGCGAAGTCGGTGTGGGCCGGCCTCCAGCCGAGCTCGCGCTGGAGCTTGGTGGAGTCGATGGCGTAGCGGCGGTCGTGGCCGGGGCGGTCGGCGACCCAGTCGAAGTCCTCGGGGTCGCGGCCCATCGCCTCCAGGATCATGCGCAGGACCGTGATGTTGTTCCTCTCGCCGTCGGCGCCGATGAGGTAGGTCTCCCCCATGCGGCCGCGGGTCAAGATGTCCCAGACGGCCGAGGAGTGGTCCTCGGTGTGGATCCAGTCGCGGACGTTCTCGCCGCGGCCGTAGAGCTTGGGGCGGACGCCGTCGACGATGTTCGTGATCTGCCTGGGGATGAACTTCTCCACGTGCTGGTAGGGGCCGTAGTTGTTGGAGCAGTTGGAGATCGTGGCGCGCAGGCCGTAGGTGCGGGTCCAGGCGCGCACGAGCATGTCGGAGCTGGCCTTGGTACTCGAGTACGGCGAGGACGGGTGGTACGGCGTCTCCTCGGTGAACTTCGCCGGGTCGTCGAGCGCCAGGTCGCCGTAGACCTCGTCGGTGGAGACGTGGTGGTAGCGGATGCCGTACTTCCTCACGGCCTCCAACAGGCGGAAGGTGCCCTCGACGTTGGTGCGCAGGAAGGGCTCCGGGTCCGCGATGGAGTTGTCGTTGTGGCTCTCGGCGGCGTAGTGGACGATCGCGTCGTGGCCCGGCACCAACTCATCGAGCAGCTCGGCGTCGCAGATGTCGCCGACGACGAGCTCCACGCGGTCGGAGGGCAGGCCCGCGATGTTCTCGGGGTTGCCGGCGTAGGTCAGCTTGTCCAGGACGGTGACGTGGACGCCCGGGTGGTTGTTCACGACATAGTGGACGAAATTGCTGCCGATGAAGCCGCAGCCGCCCGTGACGATGATGTTCTTAGGTTCAAAAATCTCAGACATGAAAATCCAATCTGAAGCATGTACAGCTTCTTTAGTATGCCGCAGGAAGTGATGCCGCGACACTATTCAACAAAACTATCGGACATTTCGGCACGCGATAAGAGCCATAACCTTCGCAGAATTACTTCCCCTACAAAACGCCTCCGGAATGCAGTCTTTGTCGTACCGGAAGACCGAATTCCCAGTTTTATCGCGTAAGTACTTATAGAAGAAGTCCTCCCAGCTTTTAAACTTCTCACTGTCTGCAAACGCTTCCGGCTCTTGCAGAACTGCTTTGGCATCTAGCCCTGAAATTACGCCGGAGCTCAGTAGAAGCCACTCGAATGATTCGGGAAGACAAACCGTAACAGTATCGCGGTGAATGTCTTGCAGCTTAAGGACGCGGTCCGCATAGCACCCAAATGCCGCCCCGTCCGCGACAACAAACACGCGATCGTCGAGATGCTGATCCAACCAGCCCAAAATCGCGCTGTTCGTCATGGCCGAAGTACAGGTAAGCTCACTGTCAGCGAAATGCCGTTCAAAGAACTGGAAACCAGACTTACTGTCCTCGCATAGAAGGATAGAAAAGTCCTGTTTTGGCGCCGACCGGGAAATAGCATAACGATGATTCCCGCGATCTTGATAAACAGGGACGAAAGAATGGTATTTTCCGCTCGTCTTAATCTTGTAAATCTCATCCACGCTATACGGAAGATTGGGGAAATCAGCCCTTGAGATCAGCACGAAATAATTCGAGGAATACAGCACATGATGGGCAAACTCATCAGAATGAATCTCTTTTAAGCCCTCATCGACAAATACAATCGAGTCATGAACGGACGAAAGCTGGTTTCGCCAATCATAATCGGTCAGGGCGACACAGGGACAATCGCATTGCAAGGAAACACCCGACTGCTCGCCCGTTCGCATGTAGTCTGCGACCATGTTAAACAGTGTCGTCTTACCCGTGCCACTATCCCCACGCACAATAGTAATGTTCCGTTTAATGGTAAATGTGTACTTGGTTCCCCTGCGGCGGGAAATCTTAACGAGATGCGAACCGTTCATAAGCAGCACCTACAGATACGGAATCGACTCGTGAATCAAATCGGCCATGCTGTGAACGATTCGGCCGCTATTCACGACTTTAATTTTAAAATCCTCGCGACCAAAGTCCATCACATGATAGAGATTCACAACGAGCTTGCGGTCTTTCGCCATGTCGAGAATCCACTTGGCACAGTTGTCACCACAGGTAGAAGCGTTAAAAATATGCTTACGATCAAATCTCATAAGCAGCAGCGTTTTCACGCCACCAGAAAGCTGGAGTGGGGAGATGGATCCAAGCACAGGGCTTTCGATGACGTTTTCGGAGACAACAACCGATCGATCGACATCTTTAATTATCGAGACTGCATAGGGATCCGTAATCCAAGAAGACCGGTAAGAGTTTTTGAAATATGTCGCTGTGTTGTAAATCGCTTCTGGCATATCGCCAAAGTAGACGCTTAACACATCCACTCCCAATCATATTGTCTTTATGGTCAACGTAATCATAACGAAAGGGGCCACCAGATAAACGGTGACCCCTAAAGAAAACAAGCTTGCGCTAGTACTCGCGCGGGCTGTTGACGATCTCGCCGGCGGCGACCTTCTTCAGGTGCTGCCCGTAGACCGACTTGCCGTAGGCCCCCGCGGCCTCCTCCAGCTCCGCGGTGGTGATCCAGCCGTTCTCCCAGGCGATCTCCTCGGGCACGGACACGGGTAGGTCCTGGGAGTGCTCCACGGCGCGGACGAACTCCGCGGCCTCGTGCAGGCTCTCCATGGTGCCGGTGTCCAGCCACGCGTAGCCGCGGCCGAGGGTGACGACGGAGAGCGTCCCCTCCTCCAGGTACATCTGGTTGAGCGTGGTGATCTCCAGCTCGCCGCGCGCCGAGGGCTCCACCTTATGGGCCTTGGCGGCCACGTCGCCCGGGTAGAAGTACAGACCGGTGACGGCGTAGGAGCTCTTGGGCTCGGCGGGCTTCTCCTCGATGGAGACGGCACGGCCCTCGCCGTCGAACTCCACGACGCCGAAGCGCTCGGGGTCGTCCACGTGGTAGCCGAAGACCGTGGCGCGGCCCGACTCGGCGTTCTGGACGGCGCGCGTCAGGTGGCGCGACAGGCCGTTGCCGTAGAAGATGTTGTCGCCCAGCACCAGGGCGCACGGCTCGCCGGCGATGAACCCTTCGCCGATGGTGAAGGCCTGCGCCAGGCCGTCGGGGCTCGGCTGCTCTGCGTAGGAGAGGTTCACGCCGTAGCGCGAGCCGTCCCCGAGCAGGCGCTCGAAGTTGGGCAGGTCGGTCGGCGTGGAGATGACCAGGATGTCCCGGACGCCCGCCAGCATGAGGGTGGACAGCGGGTAGTAGATCATGGGCTTGTCGTAGACCGGCAGCAGCTGCTTGGAGGTCACGAGCGTGAGCGGGTACAGGCGCGTGCCGGACCCGCCTGCGAGGATGATGCCTTTCATATAATCCGTCCTCTACAATCGAAAATAGTTATAAATCGAGCGGTTAGTAAGAGTTTGATATTCTATTAAGTTAATCCTTCTCAATATTAACGAAAGAAGCAATTGATGAACAACCGCAAGGACACAACCCGTAGAGACGACATAACGAACGTGAGGGCCCTTGCAATATTCCTTGTAGTCCTAGGCCACAGCATTATTCTGTATTCAAGTGCGTGGGGATATTATCCAACTGAACAAAAATCAATTCTGTTGGATAATCTCAAATTCTTAATAAACGGAATCCAGATGCCCTTGTTCTTTTCGTTGTCTGGCTTTTGTTTTTTATGGAGCTGGAATCGATCAAGCGATTTTATCAGTCAGATCATTAAAAAAGCCCAACGCTTAATTATCCCCTATATCATGATTGGAATATGTTGGCTCTTCCCCATCAGGATGCTCGTTAAGTATCCCTATTACAATGGCCTAACTGTACCGCACATCATCTTTAAATCAATTCTGTTGGGCGAAGACAACGGTCACCTTTGGTTTCTCCCGACTCTTTTTTTCATTACAGCAGCCACGTCGTGCATCTTTCAAATACTCGAAAAGAGCCCTCTAACAAGTTTTAAGGTTCCGATAGTTTTCGGCGCTTCAATTTATCTTTACCATTTTGGAATACCATCAGCGAACAGATATATCAATTTGGCGGAAGCAAATGCAATATGGTTTGCGCTTGGCCTAACAATCCACTACTTGGAAGCAAACAAATGGTTCGAGAGCTATAAAAGGCGTAAAAGCATATCAATAGTCCTAATACTATTATTCCTTGTAAACTTACTAAAACAAGTGGTGCCCCCCATTGCTTCCACCGCCCTTACTTGCATGGCGCTTGCATCAATTTATTGTGTCATCCCCCAAAAGGCAAACCTACTAACCGAAAAGATTAGCAAAAACAGTATGGGAATATATCTTTTTCATTCTCCACTGGTTTACATTTCTTTTACCTACTGGCCCAACATAGCCCCAATGGCGATGGCAGCAATTAACCTGATTGGATTTGGATCAGTCGCCTATATGTTGACGAATCTAATTCGAGCCACAAATATGGGTTGGATAATCGGAGAAACGCCAAAGGTGAGTCCTAGGCCCTTTCGACACCACCTATATTGCGAATCAGCACCGCCGCCCACCCGACCGAATATTGCCGTTCGGCACCGCCATTAAATGCCTTCCCGCGCATCCCCGTTACGCTCGGGCTGCCATGCAGTCCAGAGAACGAGGAGGTTCCACATGGCGAGAAGGATCAGGGCCAGGGAGGTCCTGAGGCTGAGGTCGGTGAACGGGCTTTCGCAGAACGCGATCGCCCGCACCGCCCACGTCTCGAAGCACAGCGTCCAGGACGTGCTGGAAGCCGCGAGGGAGCGGGGCGTCTCCTGGGAGGACGTCGAGGGGATGTCCGAGGAGGCCGCCTACGCGCTGCTGTTCCCCGGCAGGGGCGACGCCGGGCCGGTGCACGCCGACCCCGACTGGGCACGCGTCCACCGCGAGCTCGCGAGGACCGGCGTCACGCTCAAGCTCCTGCACGCGGAGTATGCCGACGGGTGCGCGGAGGCCGGCGCGCCGTCGATGTCCTACGACAGGTTCTGCAAGCGCTACCGCCAGTACACGGTGTCGCGCAACGTGGTGAGCCGCGTCGGGCACAAGGCGGGCAGGAACATGGAGGTCGACTGGTCGGGGCCCACGATGCTGCTCGTGGACCCCGCGACCGGCGAGGTCAGGAAGGTGTACCTGTTCGTGGCCTGCCTCCCGTTCAGCCGGTACAGCTACGTCGAGCCGACGCTCGACATGAAGCAGGATACATGGCTGCTGTGCCACGTGCACGCCTTCTCCTTCCTGGGAGGCGCGACGCCCTGCATCGTCCCCGACAACCTGAGGACCGGCGTGTTAGCGTCAATATATTTTTCACCATTTTCACCAACGTATTTTCGCCAATC
>DXLR01000092.1:0-1168 GCA_019414625.1 Collinsella sp. | reverse complement strand
ATTACGAGGATCAGGGATTGCTGACCAACGTGGAGCGCACCGAAACCGGCCAGCGTATATACGAAGACTGCCATATCGACCGTCTGCGCGCGATTTGCTGCTTCAAGAACGCCGGCATGACCATTGACGATCTTAAGAAGTTCTTCGTGTATGAGTCCAATGAGCCCGAGCATATCGACGAAATCCTTGATCTGCTGGAATCTCGCCGCGAATCCTTGGACGAGCAGCGCCGAGCCCTCAACGAGGCGGCCATGCACGTGCAGCGCAAGCTCCATTACTATGGCGACATCAAGCGTGCCATCGACGCCGGTGAAGACTGGCCGGATTGGCGCGAGTACAAAAACCGCGCCTATTCCATTGAATGTTGAGTCCATCGAGTGCTGAGGCCATCGAATGTTGAGGCCATCGAGTGCTGTGTTGGATACCGGCTGGGCACCAAGACCGATGTGCGTCGATCATGGGCGCGTCTATCCGAGTAAGGCCTTGCTCGGCAGTGCGCGGTCGAGCAGCCAGACAACGAGCGATATCACGAAGAACGCTATGGCCAGCTTGCCGCAGCTAATGCCGAACCCTTGCCAGCCGAGTGCGTCAAGGTTGATGAAGTCGTACGGATACGGACTGCCGCCGGCCGCCGGTCCGGACCCCGGCCAAATCGCCGCACGGGCCAGCACGAAGACCAAGTATGCAGGGAAGTACGCCAGCCACGAGAACATGTAATGCCAGCGGAAACGCCGGTGCGGGTCGAATAGCACGAAATCGATAACCGCCATAATCGGGGCGATTTTGTGCAGCATCGTATTGGTCATGATGCCAATAACCTGTGGCACGTATGCCGGGTCGTCCGGAGGCATCAGGAAGAACGCCACCAGTGCGGTGACTATGGCGTACACAGTCAGGCACCCCTTAAGCCATGCAGGCGGCTGAATACCTTTGAGCAGTGTGGCCGCGCCGGACCACAGCATCACGATGCCCAGCACGAAACCGGTCTGGAACGTGAAATACACCCAGAACTGCGGTTTGGACCATGCCTCATATGTGCCCACGAAGCAGAAACCGGCGATCGCAAAGCGCCACAACGCCACGATGAATCTCATGCATCGAGTCTACCGCTTCGCCAGTGGGCCGTATGGTGCGGCTGGCGTATTGGCTGGTCGTGATGATTATGGTC
>DXLR01000091.1:0-6780 GCA_019414625.1 Collinsella sp. | reverse complement strand
GGCGGGTTTGAGAGGTTGCGGCGGCCGTTTCCGGTTGCGAGCAGCTTGAGACCGCAGGGGCCGTCGCGCTCGACGACGCAGACCCTTTTGTCGCCACGCGCCGCCATTACGGCGGCGCGTGTCGACAAAAGGGTCTGCGTCGTCGAGCGCGACGTCGCCTGCGGTCTCAAGCTGCTCGCAACCGGAAACGGCCGCTGCAACCTCTCAAACGAATCCATCGACATTCGGCGATATAACCGCCCCGCCTTTGTCGAATCCATCATGGGCCCCCAACCCGAGCAAGATCTCGAGAGTTTTTTCTCCTCGCTGGGCATCATGACGATCCGTGAGGAAGGCCGCCTATACCCGCGCTCCCTTCGCGCCGAGTCGGTTCGCGATGCACTCCTCAATGCATGCGAGCGTTTGGGCATCACCCTACTCTGCGGAACTAACGTCATTGCGGCTCATAAGGCTTCCGAAGGCTGGACGCTTCAGATCGACCGTCCCGCTCATGTACTCAAACCCAAAAAGCACGGCGACCGAAAGACGGAGCTCCGTTCGCTTCGAAAGGCGTTAGCCGATACTCCTCGCACGAGCGATGCCCTGCAGGCAAGGGCCGTGGTTATCGCTACGGGCGGCAACCCCACCGGCATCGCCGAGGTGTTTAGCCTTCCCTTGACGCCCCTGCGCCCCGTCCTGTGCCCCGTATCGGCATCAGTCGTCGGCGACCGGACGGCACTCGGAACTCTGGATGGTCTGCGCGTCCGAGCCCGCTTAACGCTCTCGCGCAGCCACGAAGAGCTCTGGCGAGAAGATGGCGAAGTGCTGTTCCGTGCCTTCGGCATCTCAGGCGTCGCCGCCTTCAATCTCTCTCGCCGTATCAACCAGGGCGACACTGTTCTGATCGACTTCTTTCCAGATTTCTCCAAAGATGAGCTGCTCGATACGCTCGAGCAGCGTGTCAACGTGCTCGGCGTTTTTTCGCCCCGAAACTCCCACTGGCTTGACGGCATGCTCGCCCCGCAGCTCTCACACGTCGTCTGTACGGCATTCGAGCGGTGCCATCCCGGCTCGCGCGATGTCATCCACCTGGTCTCAATCCTCAAGCACTTTAAACTGTCCGTCGAAGGGACGGCAGAGGAGCGCTCAGCACAGGTCACGCGTGGCGGCATATCTATCGAGTGCGTCTCGACACCCAATCTTTACGTGAACAGCACCACAGGCGCCCCGCTTTACGTCTGCGGAGAAGCGCTCGACATCGACGCCGATTGCGGAGGCTTTAACCTTGCGTGGGCCTGGATCTCGGGTATTCGCGCTGCAAGCAGCCTGTAGCCGCGCAGTCTATAATCAAAAACGCATTCGGGCCGTCTGGGATACCGGACGGCCTCTTTCTTGCCTCTAAGGAGACCTCGATGATCGAAATCACCCAAGTCAACGCGACGCTCGATGAGGCCGGCGACGAAAACGCCTGCCTTGCTATTGGCAGACGCGCCGTCAAACGAGCCCTGCGATGCGAGGATTCCCAGATTAAAGCCATTGAGCTCCATCGCAAGTCAATCGACGCCCGTAAAAAGCGAGATGTTCATTTTATTTTGAGCTTTCGAGTTGAGCTGACAAGCTCCCGACTCGAACAGGAAGTGGTCGACCGCGTCGCCGAGCGCAACCGCTCGCGCATCCGCATGGTTGACGGCGAGGCTCCTTCATTCCCCAACCCCGTCCCGAATGCACCCAAGGGGCGTCCCGTCGTTGTCGGCGCCGGTTGCGCCGGTCTCTTCGCCGCCCTGACCCTTGCCGAAGCGGGCCTTAAACCCCTGCTCATCGAGCGCGGCGACCCGGCATTTCGCCGCTCACATGCGATCGACCTCTTTCTAAAGGAGCGCATCCTCGACCCCGAGAGCAATATCCAGTTTGGTCTGGGCGGCGCGGGGACCTTCTCGGACGGCAAGCTCAATACGGGAACCAAAAATCCCGCCCATCGCCTTATCCTCGAGACCTTCGTCGAAGCGGGCGCTCCCCGCGATATTCTATGGGATGCAAAACCGCATATTGGCTCCGACATCCTCCCCGCCGTCGTTACCAGCATCTCCCAGCGCATTGAACAGCTCGGAGGAACCGTTCGCTATCGAACGAAACTCGTTGACATTCACACTGACACATCTGGCGCCATTGTCGGGTTCGACATCCAGTCGTCCCACGACGCGACAAGCGAGTCAATCAACACAAAGCATCTCATCCTTGCTTGCGGTCATTCTGCCCGCGACGTATTCGAGGTTCTCAAAACCCATGATGTCGCCCTCGCTCAAAAGACGTTTGCCATGGGCGTTCGCATCGAACACCCGCAGTGTGATATCGATCGGGCGCAATATGGCCCCGCGGCGGGTCATCCCGCGCTCGGAGCAGCCCCCTATAGCTCGTTACCCATCTTCCCAACGGCCGCAGCGTATTCTCATTCTGCATGTGTCCTGGCGGACAGGTTGTCGCAGCCTCTTCAGAGCCCGGCCATCTGTGCGTCAACGGCGCCAGTCTCAACGCCCGCGCCGGCCGCAACGCAAACGCCGCTCTCCTCGTTAACGTCACGCCCGACGATCTCCCCAGCGACGATCCTCTTGCAGGCGTAGAACTCCAGCGCATTTGCGAGCGGGCTGCCTATCGCCTTGGCGGCTCCAACTGGAACGCACCGGCACAGCTCGTCGGCGATTTCCTTGCAGAACGCGCCAGCACGACATGCGGCAAGGTAAAGCCCACCTATCCGCTCGGCGTGACTTGGACAGCAATCGATGAGTCATTGCCGCAACATATCATCGAGTCGCTTCGTCTGGGAATTCCCTTACTCGGCAAAAAACTGCGTGGCTACGACCATCCCGATGCCGTCCTCACCGGTGTTGAGACACGCTCGAGCTCTCCGGTCACCGTTACTCGAGACCGTCAATGCCACGCTGTATCGACCCCGGGGCTCTACCCTTGCGGCGAGGGGGCCGGATATGCCGGAGGAATCATGAGCGCAGCTACCGATGGCATCCGTTGCGCCGAAGCCCTGATCGCAGACCTCTAGCGCACGAATTCCAGCACGCAAAAGACACAGGCCCCGAGCTCCACAGGGAACTCGGGGCCTCTTCGCTATTTCTTAAACCGTGCACCCTGGCGTTTTCTGCCCGATGCGAACGTGGAACCCTTGCGGGCCTGCGAACGTAAGCGCTCGATCGTCTCGTCCTCAGACGCACCCTCGAGCATCGCCCGAATCTGAACGACAGCATCGCGCAGGCGCGCCGCCTCCTCAAAGTCCATGGCGGCAGAAGCGTTGCGCATATCCTCTTCCATGGTTTCGACGATCCGCACAAGCTCGTCATGCGGCAGTTCTTCCAACTGCTCCGCAAGTGTCTGCTCGGGTGCCACCGTTTCCGGCACGCCGCCCTCGCCCGACTCATCGGGCGTATAGAATGCGCCATGGCCAAGGGAGTCGCCCTTCGAGCGCCCCTTGGAACCCACAGTCTTTTCGGCCTCGGCAATAAAGCTCGAAATGTCGTTAATGGCCTTGCGGACCGTCTTGGGCACAATGCCATGCTCTTCGTTATATGCCATCTGAATCTCGCGACGGCGCTGCGTCTCCTCGATGGCTTCTTTCATCGAATCGGTCACAACGTCTGCATACATGATGACCTCGCCGTCGGCATTACGGGCCGCACGGCCAATCGTCTGAATCAACGAACGGCGATTGCGCAAGAAGCCTTCCTTGTCAGCGTCGAGAATTGCCACCAGCGAGACCTCGGGGAGATCCAGACCCTCGCGGAGCAGGTTGATGCCAACGAGAACATCAATCTTTCCCTCGCGCAGCGTTCGCAGGATCTCGACACGGTCCATCGTCGCTGTATCGGAGTGCATGTAGTTGACCTTAATGCCGGCATCGAGCAGGTGATCGGTCAGATCCTCGGCCATGCGCTTGGTCAGCGTGGTCACCAGCACGCGCTCCTTACGGGCCACGCGCTCGCGAATCTCGTCCTCAAGATCGTCAATCTGGCCTCGGACCGGACGAACGTCGATTTTGGGATCGAGCAGGCCGGTCGGTCGAATGATCTGTTCAACATCGTTTTGACTCACACGCAACTCATAGTCGCCTGGCGTGGCCGAGACGTAAATGAACTGCGGAATCCTCGCCTCAAACTCATCGAAACGAAGCGGGCGGTTATCGAGCGCCGACGGAAGACGAAAACCATGCTCAACAAGCGTAACTTTGCGCGAACGGTCGCCTTCGTGCATACCGCGAATCTGCGGCACCGTCACATGGCTCTCGTCGATGATGCAAAGCATATCCTTGGGGAAGTAGTCAATCAAGGTAAACGGCGGTTCACCCGGCTTACGTCCATCCAGATGGCGCGAGTAGTTTTCGATGCCGTTGCAAAAGCCCATCGTCTCGAGCATCTCGAGGTCATAATCGGTCCGCTGCTGCAGACGTTGCGCCTCGAGCAACTTGTCGGTCGCCTTGAGCTCCGCCACGCGCTTCTCGCACTCTTCGCTGATTGATTTCAGGGCCGCCTTGACCTTTGGCTTCTCGGTCACGTAGTGCGAAGCCGGCCACACGGGAATCGCTTCGTACTCACGTAGCATTTCGCCGGTGACCTCATCGATCTCGGCAATCAGCTCGACCTCGTCGCCAAAGAACTCAAAGCGCAACGGATGCTCGGCATAGGGCGGATATACGTCGACAACATCGCCGCGCACGCGGAAGGTGCCACGTGCCAGGTCATAGTCATTGCGGTCGTATTGAATGTCAATGAGCGCATGGATGAAGTCGTCGCGCTCGAGCGGCACCTTCTTATCGACGTTCGGCGCCAGGCCCGCATAGTCCTCGGGAGAACCGATGCCATAGATGCACGAGACCGATGCGACGACAATCACATCCCGTCGAGAAAGCAGCGATGCCGTCGCCTGATGGCGCAGCATCTCGACCTCCTCGTTAATCGAGGAGTCTTTCTCGATATACGTATCACTCTGCGGTACATATGCCTCGGGCTGATAGTAGTCGTAGTACGAGACGAAGTAGACCACGGCGTTGTTGGGAAAGAATTCTTTGAGCTCGCTCGCGAGCTGGGCGGCGAGGGTTTTGTTGGGGGCCATGACCAGCGTTGGCTTACCGAGAGCTTCGATGGTCTTGGCCATGGTAAAGGTCTTGCCCGAGCCGGTTACGCCCAGCAAAACCTGATAGCGGTCTCCGTCCCTCACACCCTGCACAAGCGACTCAATGGCCTTTGGCTGGGAACCTGCAGGCTCATAGGGAGACACGACCTCAAACGGCACCTCAGAGCCCTCAACGCCAAAGCGTTTGAGCTCTCCGCCAACACGCTCAACTTCAAAATCCGCCATGGATACTCCTAACTCATACATCTGCAGTATACGCAGGCGGCAGGCATAGTCCTATACGAACCGGTCGGGATAGAGGGTCTTATAGCGAACCCAGGCATTATTGACACGAATCAAATAAGCTTGCGTCTCGGGGAAGGTAATCGCGTTATGGAGCGATGTGTTTTGCTGCGCCCACCCATCGACATTGCCCATTCCGGCATTGTAAGCAGCAATAGCGCTATCCGTCGAGCCATTGAAATATGTCAGCAGGTACGAGAGATATGCGCACCCAAATTCAATATTCGAAGCGGGGTCATTCAGGTTATCGGCAGAATACTCGTCCCCGTCGACAAGGCCCTTGGCGATCATATCCTGAGCGGTTTCGGGCATAAGTTGCATGAGACCTTGGGCGCCCTGGTTTGATTCCGCCTCGGGATCCCAGTTTGATTCCGACTTGATGACGGCACATACCAGATACGGATCGAGATTATGCGAAATGCTGGACTGCTTTACATACGCCTCATAGTCAATCGGATAGAACGGTTTAAAGAAAGCGGCGGGAGCACACGAGTAAACGAGCGAGATAAGGCCAAAGACGAAAACGACAGTCAGGGGCACAAGGCGATACCACGTAAAGAAGCGCGTCTTAGGCATCTGTCGTCCCCTTATCCGTAGCGTCCATAAGGCCATGGCGGGCAAGCCATGCGTCCAGTTGTACAAAGAGCGAGCTATCGCCCGCCGCGTTATCAATCACGGTAGTGGCTAGACTGCAAAGCGAAGACTCATCGGGCTGGCAAGCACAGCGAGCATCAAAATCGGATGCCTCCATACCACGGTGAATAGCGCGTTCGCGACGGACCTCCAAAGGAGCGCTAACAACCATAATTTCATCCGCAAGGCCAAAGGCGTCCTCAAAGCCAGCTGGAGCAGATACTTCGACCGCCGCAAAGGGATAGCGAGGAGTCGAAACCGTACAGCAGACAGGATCGAGAATCCTCAGCGAAAGCTGCTCAATGAGAACGGGGTGCACAATGCTATTGAGCCTTGCAACCGCATCAGGAGAGGCAAAAGCTCGAGAAGCGAGGATGTTACTTCGAACGCCGCCCTCCTCGTCCAAAATATCCCAGCCAAACTCTTCAGCAAGAGCATTGACGATATCCGACCCCGGCACGTACAGCGATTTGGCAAGAACGTCTAAATCGATAAGCAGGGCTCCGCGAGATTCCAGATAGCGGCAGGCAGTCGATTTACCCGAAGCAATATTGCCCAAAACAAAAACGGTAAACATCAAGCCCTCCCTAACGTCAATGCGAGATATTATCGCGCAAATACAAAGCGACAGTTCAAAAAACAGCCAAACAGTAAGAGAGTCAAAAGAAGGGCCCGTTCACAAGGGACAGCTTGTATATAACGCAAAAAAGGGGGAGGCCGCGAGGCCTCCCCCTTCTCAGTTCTAGCGTACGG
>DXLR01000090.1:0-7548 GCA_019414625.1 Collinsella sp. | reverse complement strand
GCAGCGTCAGATGTGTATAAGAGACAGCTTGACGCCACCGTAGTAGTGCGTGTCGAGGTAGGCCATGTCGCCGGCCTCGAAGGCGGGGTTCTGCTTAAGGTCTAGGCGCGGCGAGTCCACGTGGGCGCCCAGGATGTTAAAGCCCTGCTCGAGCGGGGCGTTGCCCAGGTTGACGAGCATGAGGTCCTTGCCGTGATTGGCGGCGTACACCTTGTCGCCTGCCTTGAGCTCGCGGCCTTCGGCGATCACGGTCTCCAGGTCGACGTATCCCGCCTCCTCGGCCATCTTGATGCCGGTCTTGACGCACAGGCGCTCGGTCTTGTTCTCGCTCAAAAACTGCTTATAGCCGCGGCAAAGCTCCTCGAGCTCCTCGACTTGCTGTGGCGTGTACTTTTTCCATGCGCAGGGACGCTCCATGACGCAGGCTCCTTTCGGATCGATCGTGCTGGTTGATGTACCGTGAGCCATCGTATCACGCGCGGGCTCACGGTGGCGGGGGAGCTTTATGTGAGGTGGCCGCGGGGCGGGGAGCGTGTAAACTGGAGTGAGCAAACCGTGCCCAGCCCAAAGCGAGGTATTTAATATGTCTGACAAGCGCCGCACTTTTGCCGTTATCGACGGCAACTCGCTCATGCACCGCGCCTTTCACGCCGTGCCGCCGACCATGAACGCGCCGGACGGTCGCCCCACCAACGCGATCTTTGGCTTTCTGAACATGTTTCTTAAGATGATCGATGCCTTTAACCCCGACGGTGTGGTCGTGGCGTTTGACAAGGGTAAGCCGCGCGTGCGCATGGAGATGCTGCCGCAGTATAAGGCGCAACGCCCGCCCATGGACCCCGATCTGCATGCGCAGTTCCCTATGATTAAGGAGCTGCTCACCGCGCTCAACGTGCCGATTCTGCAGTCCGAGGGCTGGGAAGGCGACGATATCCTGGGTACTATGGCGCGCCTGGGCGAGCAGGCCGGCTGTGACATGCTGCTGGTGACCGGTGATCGCGACATGTATCAGCTTGTTACCGAGCACGTCAACGTGGTCTCGACCCGTAAGGGCCTGTCCGACGTTGCGATTATGACGCCCGAGAGCGTGGATGACTTGTATCACGGCATTACGCCGGCGCTCGTGCCCGACTTTTATGGTCTGAAGGGCGACGCGTCCGACAACATCCCCGGCGTGCCGGGCATCGGTCCCAAAAAGGCGAGTGCGCTCATCGCACAGTACGGCAGCTTGGACGAGGTCATCGCGCATGCCGACGAGGTCAAGGGCAAGATGGGTGAAAACCTGCGTGCACACATCGACGACGCGCTGCTGAGCCGTAAGGTGGCGACCATCCGCACCGATGCGCCCGTTGAGCTCGATTTTGAGGCGACGTCCTTCCCGGCGTTTTCTGCCGATGAGGTTTCCGCGGCGCTGGGTACGCTTGGTATCACCGCCATGCAGAACCGTTTCTTGGCGCTGATCGGCGGCGAGGGCGGGGCTGCTGCCTCCAGTGTGTTTGAGATACCTGCTATGGTTCGCGCAGCCGCCGGCGATGCCGACGCGCTTGGTGCCGTTGCGGCTGAGGTCTCCCGCGCGATTGATGCCGGCGAGTGGGTCGCCGCCGTGGTGGACGACGACAAGGAAGAGGGCGCGCTCTTTGGGCTGACGCGCACGCTGTGGTTGGCGACGTCCAAGGGCCTGTTCGCGCTCGAGGAGGGCGACAGCTGTGCGGCGGCTGAGGTTGAGGGCTTCAACTTCGCTCACGGTGTGATCGCCGGCGTGCTTGCGCGCCTGTTTATGGAGGGCCGCGTGGCGAGCCCGGATACGAAAGCGCTGCTGCACGAGCTTTCGCCCATCGATTCTTCTGAGCCCGAGCTCATGGATCCGCTCGCTGCCGATTCCACGCGTATCTTCGATACCGTGGTCGCTGCCTATCTGCTGGATTCCGATCGCTCCGAGTTCGATGAGGCATATCTGGCCGATACCTATCTGCAGATGGCGTTGCCTGCGGCGCGCGGTGCAGAGGGTGCTGGTGAGGACGCTCCGGCGCCTGCCGCTCGTACTGCGGCTCTGACGCTGGCGCTCGTGGCGCCGTTGCGCGAGTGCATGGCCCGTGAGAACGCCGCCAACGTGTTCGATGGCATCGAGATGCCGCTCGTTCCGGTACTTGCCAAGATGGAGCGCGCGGGCATGCTCGTGGACCCCGACCGCCTGCACAGTCTGTCCGAGGGTCTGGCGACCCAGATCACCGAGGTCGAACGAAGCATTCGCGACCTTGCCGGTGACGAGACCTTTAACATCGGCAGCCCCATGCAACTTTCGCATGTGCTCTTTGATGTGATGGGCCTTCCGACCAAGGGTCTCAAAAAGACCAAGCGCGGTTACTATTCGACCAATGCCAAGGTACTGAGTGATCTTGCCCGTGACCACGAGATTGTTCGTTTGATCTTAGACTGGCGCGAGAAGTCCAAGATCAAGTCAACCTATCTGGACACGTTGGGCCCGCTGCGCCGCGGTGACGGTCGTGTGCACACCACGTACAACCAGACCATCACCGCGACGGGGCGTCTGTCTTCGAGCGACCCTAATCTGCAAAACATTCCGACGCGCTCGGAGCTGGGGCGTACCGTCAAGACGGCGTTTTCGGCAGGCGAGGGAAGCGTCTTTTTGGCGGTGGACTACTCGCAGATCGAGCTGCGTCTGCTGGCACATCTCTCGGGTGACGAGCACTTGGTGCGCGCCTTTAACGAGGGCGAGGACTTCCATGCCGAGACGGCGGCGCGCGTGTTTGGTGTGCCGGTGTCCGAGGTAACGCCCGACCTGCGCAGTCGCGCCAAGGCCGTGAACTTTGGCATCGTGTATGGCCAGCAGGCCTACGGCCTGTCGCAGTCGCTGCATATCTCGATGGCCGAGGCGCGCGACATGATCGACCGCTACTACGAGGCCTACCCGGGCGTGCGTACGTTCCTCGACAACGTGGTGGCGCGCGCCAAGCAGACGGGCTACGCCGAGACCATGTATGGCCGCAGACGCCATATTCCCGAGCTCAAGGCCAAAAACCCGCAACTCCGCGGCTTTGGCGAGCGCACGGCCATGAACCATCCCATGCAGGGCACCGCAGCAGACATCATCAAGATCGCCATGGCCCGCGTAAGCCGTCGCCTGGAAGAAGAAGGCTTTGCCGCCCACATGATCCTGCAGGTACACGACGAACTGGACTTTGAGTGCCCCGTCGACGAAGTCGAGCGCCTCACCGCCATGGTCCGCGACGTCATGGAGCACGTAGTAGACCTACGCGTACCCCTCATCGCCGAAGCCAGCACCGGCATAACCTGGGCCGACGCCAAATAGGGAAGCAACCACAGTTCCAAAGTAACCAAAAACAGAAGGACGCCCCTTATCAACAAGGAGCGTCCTTCGTTCAATTAAATTCAGCCAAAGTATCTAGGCGCCAAGACGCCATCCAGGCGGCAAGCAAGTCACCGCAGGACCTGGCCGGGCGAGGCGGGTAAGTTTTCGTAGATTCCGCACGAGCCGGAAAGCACTTAATGTGCTTTCCGAGCGAGCCCAGGACCCGACCGAACGAAAAACTTACCCGCCTCGCCCGGCCAGGTCCGACGAGCAACGTTAACGAGCCGCCAAGATGGCGTCGATGAGCGTCAGTACGCCTCCGTCGTTGTTGCTCGGAATGCGCCACTTGGCATGCGCGTTCATGTGCTCCTCGGCGTTGTCCACGATAAAGCTGTGACCGACGCGCTCCAGCATGGGGATGTCGTTGTACGTATCGCCCACGGCGGCGGCGTCGGCAATATCGATGCCCAGGTGTTCGCACAGGTGCGCGACGCCGGCGCCCTTGTCGACGCCCAGGTTCATAAAGTCGATCCACTCGCGCCCGGCGTTGGTGACGTAGAGCTTGTCCGAGAACTCGGGACTATAGGTCTCGCGGAAAGCGGGCTCGGCGTCGTAGCCGGGGAAGAAGACCGAAATCTTGTTGGACTCGAAATCAATGCCATCAAAGCTGTCGACGTAGTTGATTGTGTTGTAGTAGACGCTGATCTCGTCGTGGTATTGATGGTCGCGGGCAAGCACGTAGAACTCGTCGAAGCAGCAAAGGACGGGGACAGCGCGCGGATCCTCCGAGGCACGGCTCAAGACCTGCTGATACAGCTCCACGTCAATAGTGCTCTTATAGATATAGCTGCCGCGATAGATCACGCACGCTCCGTTGTCGGGACAAAAGGCGAGGCGGTTCTTGACGCCCTCGAACATCTCCTCGAGCTTGGGGGCGGGACGTCCGCTGGCGGGGCAGAATACGATGTCGGCGTCGGCGAGCTTGTCTAGGCGCTCATCAAGACCCTGGGGCAGCACGCGCTCGTCGGTCAGCAGCGTCTTGTCCATGTCGACGGCGAGAATCTTAATGTTTCCGATATTGGCGTCCGATTCGTAAGTTTGCATAAAAGCGAGCCTTTCGTTTCGAGATTGTTTCAGACGTTATAGCCATCAATTCGTAGTCGGGCGTATTTTCGCAGGAACGGAGCGTATTTGCACCACGCTTCACAAAGTAATGAAAAAACTTTTCAGAAATTTGAATTTGTCGCTTGTGCTGCGGGCACTTTAGCGTAATATAGCGACCATCGAAAACGGAGACGGAAAAACAACCGCTTACCGAGGAAAAGGTACCGTTTACGATATTAGAATTGCGCCCGGCGATAGGTGAAAGGAGAGGCAGATGCAGTTCGTAACGATCATCACCACTGCAGACAATGCCATCCGACGCCAGCGCGCAATTTCCCGACGACGATAACAATCGTCTCTGTCCGCATGGGGCGAATTGCCTCAACAGAGTCATTTTGAGGTCGTTGGGTTTTAGCACGACATTGCTGCATGTTTCTAGGGCATGTATGTGCTGATTTTTGCTATTTAACCTGATATTGCACGGTATATGACCTTGAAATGACTTGCAACTGACCGATGTTCTAACTAGCTACCAAGGGCGAAAGGAAACAGCCATGAGCAAGGAAAAAGTCGTTCTCGCATATTCCGGTGGTCTTGATACATCCGTATGTGTCAAGTGGCTCCAGGACGAGAAGAATCTCGATGTCGTTTGTGTCTGCGGCAACGTGGGCCAGGAAGAGACCGGACTGGATGCCAAGAAGCAGAAGGCGCTCGACCTGGGCGTTCTCGATTGCCAGGTGCTCGACCTGCGCGACGAGTTCTCCGATGAGTTCCTGACCAAAGCCATTGCAGCAAACTCCATGTACGAGAACAAGTATCCGCTGCTCTCCGCCCTGTCTCGCCCGCTGCTTGCCAAGAAGCTTGTTGAGGTCGCCCACGAGTTTGGCGCGACCTACGTCGCCCACGGCTGCACCGGCAAGGGTAACGACCAGGTCCGTTTTGAGGCCGCCGTCAAGGCCCTCGACCCCGAGCTCAAGGTTATCGCCCCGGTTCGCGAGTGGGACCTGAAGTGTCGCCCCGACGAGGTCGCCTATGCCCACGCCCACAACGTGCCGGTTCCCGAGGGTGCCAACGACAACCCCTACTCCATCGACGACAACCTGTGGGGTCGTGCCATTGAGTGCGGTCACCTGGAGGATCCCTGGAATGAGCCGCTCGACGACGCTTGGGTTATGACCAAGAATCCCGAGGACACCCCGGACACCCCGACCTACACCGAGATTGAGTTTGAGGCCGGCAAGCCCGTCGCCGTCGACGGCAAGAAGATGAAGCTCTCTGAGATCGTCATCGCCCTCAACAAGATCTCCGGCGACAATGGCTTTGGCCGTCTCGATCTGGTCGAGGATCGCCTGGTGGGCCTTAAGAGCCGCGAGTGCTACGAGGTTCCCGGCGCCCTGACGCTCATCACCGCCCACAAGGCGCTCGAGGACATCTGCGTCGAGGGCGACCTGCTCAAGACCAAGATCAAGCTCGAGCAGGATTGGGCCACCGCCGTGTACAACGGCCAGTGGTACAGCCCGCTCAAGAACGCGCTCGATGCCTTTATGGCCGACACGCAAAAGTTCGTGACCGGCACTGTCCGTCTGAAGTTCTTTAAGGGCAACTGCCATGTCGTCGGCCGCAAGAGCCCCTTCAGCCTCTACGACTACGGTCTGGCTACCTACGACCGCGACACCACGTTTGACGAGAAGGCCAGCGCCGGCTTTATCGAGATCGATACGCTGTCGCTCAAGACGTGGGCAAAGGTCCAGGGCCCCAGCTCTGCTGCTGCCCAGGCCTAGCGCCTCCTTCCCTTGGTATCCGCGCGGCCCATCCGCGTGATACATAACGGGCGCACGGGGTCCCTACCTTTCGTTATGCTTGCTGACACTTCTTAACATCGGTGGCCCCTACGTTCCGCACGCATATATGATGCCGCGTCTGCGGCTGAGTCTGAGCCCCGCCGGGGTTGTCCGGCGGGGCTCCTTCTATCAATTTGGCGGCTCTGTGCCTATATATATGAGGAGTATCCATTATGTTCAATGCTATCGCGCATGCTTTGCTTGCCCTCGCGCCCGAGTTCGATGCTGTAAGGGTCGAGGACGTTCCTATGAGCCTGAAGTCCTGGATCGATGGTTCGCAGGGCAACATCCGGAGGGAGACGTTGGGCGCCAAGTGCATGGTGCGTCACTTCTTTGCAAATTAGCCACATGGCCCCGCGCGCGGCAGGGAGTGTGTAAAACTAGCGGTTGATAAATCGCTTTAGCGACAGGGCACATTGCTTTGGACGCTTGTTTTGGTATTTGGAGAAAGGAGACGGTTCCATGGCTCTTTGGGGCGGTCGTTTTGAGGCGGGCGTGGCCGAGGTCACGCAGGAGTTTGGCGCGTCGCTGCCGGTCGACAAACATCTCTATAAGCAGGATATCGCCGGCTCTAAGGCGCATGCCAAGATGTTGGTCGCCCAGGGCATCATCAGTGCCGAGGACGAGCAGGCGATTGCCAAGGGCCTGATCGGAATCGAACAGGATATCGATGCCGGCAACTTTACCTTCGACATCAACGATGAGGACATTCATATGTCCATCGAGAGCGAGCTGACGCGTCGCATCGGCGAGGCTGGCAAGCGCTTGCATACTGGGCGTTCGCGCAACGACCAGGTGGCGACCGATACGCGCCTGGGCGTCAAGGCGCTGGCCAAGGAGCTCATGGAGGCCAATCTTGAGCTGCGCCATGTGCTGGTGGATGCGGCCAAGAAGTACGACAAGGTGATTCTGCCGGGCTACACGCATATGCAGCACGCTCAGCCCGTGCTGCTCTCGCATCATCTGCTGGCGTATTTCTGGATGTTCGCGCGCGACTTTACGCGCCTGAAGGCCGCCTTTGATGCCGCCGACAACTGCCCGCTTGGTGCTGCCGCGCTTGCCGGTACGAGCTATCCGCTCGATCGCCAGATGACGGCTGCCGAACTTGGCTTTGCGGGCGTGATCCCCAACTCGCTCGATGCGGTTTCCGACCGTGATTTCCTGCTCGATCTGCATTACGCCGGATCCGTCATGGCGATGCACCTGTCGCGTCTTTCCGAGGAGATCGTGCTGTGGTCGAGCTCCGAATTTGGCTTTATCACGCTTTCAGAC
>DXLR01000009.1:0-1005 GCA_019414625.1 Collinsella sp. | reverse complement strand
GCATATACCACATGGGCCCACTTCTGGCAAGGGCAAATCGTCAACTATGTGAGTAAACCACCCTCCACGGACGATTATTCCCACATCGTTGCCCGACGTGTTGCCGATCACCACACGCTTTCCTTCCGCGCATCGCGCGTAAAACCTCGGAGATCCGCCGTTTCTGTTCACTCAGCCCGAGCACCATGCCGGCGCCACGCCTCGATCGGCGGCTGAGAATATCATCGCCGCCAGCGAACAATCCTCATCGAGCAGCAGGCATCGCAAGGCGAACACCATTGCTCGTGGATCGCCCAGCCACCATAAGGTGTAAGCGATCACGGCCAATGGCTGTATGCAGTACGGCACCGGCGAGGCTTCCGCGATATCGAGCAACATACCGATGCCGGCATGGCAACGCTCCTTATCCGGCATCATGCCTTCATCCTCGAATGCGCAGGTCAGCAGCTCGCCCATTCGTGTTCTCGTACGTGCCAGATGCGGTCGCGCCGCGAATTCCATAAGCCATGACTTGGGGCAACGGCTTTCATCAATAACCAACGAGAGAATCAGCGCATCACGAATCGATAAGGTCTCACGCATGCCCACCGCAAACGCGGCCATCGTCTCTCGGCCTAGGTCGGTGTTCCCGGCATCAAGACAAGACAGCCATTCGTCCAATGGTTCGGCCACCCAGTCGGCATTAGCCTGTTGCGCGCCTCGAAGTCGTCGATCATTGCGAAATTCCTGTGATCTCGTCTCCAACTCGTCAAAGCCAAAGGGCTCCGTCTGCTCGGCGGCGTGCCGTTTGGCGTGTCGGCTCTTACGCGGCTTGTGCGGCGTGTTGTTGTTCATCATGTCCTCCTTGACTAATGGTGTGCAATCTATTGGTGTTGTGGTGCGCGCCGAGCCGGATAGCTCATGCGCCGAGGGGGTGTGTGCCCACTATGGCTGAAAACGCCGTATGACGCAGGAAAAAACGACCATTGTGGTTCTAGCTTCAAAACCCTTGATTCCCAACGCTGT
>DXLR01000089.1:0-9121 GCA_019414625.1 Collinsella sp. | reverse complement strand
GCTGCGGAAACGCGGGGACCGTTCAGGCTGTTGCGTTGAGATTGAAAATCAACCCCACAAAGGTACCTGTCCCCTTTGTGGTGGTGGGGTGCTAGGGGAGGAGCTTCATGGCGGCGTCGTGGGCGGTGCGCTCGTAGGTGTCGTCGAGGGGCTTGAGCGGCAGCAGGGCTGTGGCCTGCGCGTCGCCGCGGCGCTCGAGGGCGTGCGCGATCAGCCAGTCGGCAAGTTCGGGGTTCTTGGGCAGCGCCGGCCCGTGCAGGTACGTGCCGATGACGCCCTTGTAGATGAGACCCTCAAAGCCATCGTCGCCGTTGTTGCCGGTGCCAGTGACGACGGACGTTCCGAGCGGCGTGGCATCGGCGTCCAAAAGCGTGCGGCCGCCGTGGTTCTCGAATCCCACAAAGGGCTCGGGCGCCAGGTCGGTCTTGACGGCGACGTTGCCGATCAGGCGGTCGGAGCCGCGCACAGTCTCGGCAGCAATGACGCCCAGACCCTCAATGCGATCGTCGCCCATGTAGTACGAACGGCCGAGCAGCTGATAGCCGCCACAGATAGCAAGCAGCGAGCCGCCATCCTCAACATAGGCCGCGACCTTGTCTTTTTGAGCGAGCAGTTCGTGTGCCACGGCCAGCTGGTCGCGATCGGAGCCGCCGCCCATCATGACGATATCGGCATCGGTGAGATTGAGCGACTCGCCCATGCGGACCTCGTCCACGCGCACGGGAATGCCGCGCCAGGCGCAGCGGCGCTCGAGGGCGATGACATTGCCGCCGTCGGCGTAGAGGTTGAGGGCATCGGGGTACAGATAGACGATGCGCAGGGGGCGCGAAAGCTCGGCTGGCGCAATATCGGTGGGGACAGCGCTGCCATCGGCGCGCGTTATGGCGTGGGAGACAATCGAGCTTGCATCGTCGTCTTTAAGCCCGTCGAGTTCCTTGACCAGCGGCGGGAAGGCCGTGTAGTTGGCGACGGCGTAGAAGGTGTCATCGGCGGCCTCGTCTGCCACGGCGCCAATTGCTTGCGCGACATCCGAGATAATGGCGGCATCGATGCCGGCGTACTTGAGTCGCACCTGCATGTCGTGCGCGCGCGTGCCGCCGGCAAAGGCGACAAGTCCCGTTGTGTCGGCGATGCGCTCAAAGTCGACGTCGTAGATCCACGATACATCGTGGCCGTCGGCATCATTGTCGTTCAGGAAGAAAGCGCAGAGCCTGCCGCCTGCCGTTTTAATGGACTGAATCTGACGATCGAAGCCCACGGGATTTTTGGCCAGGTTTGCCTCGACGGTACGGCCGGCGATCTCCCAGCGGCCCATGCGTCCGCCGGCGGGGACGTAGGCATCGAGCGTGGGCTGCAGATGTGCCGCGTCCACGCCCAGCTCGCGCGCCGTAAAGAAGGCGGCGGCAACGTTATAGACCATGTACAGGCCGTTGTAGCGCGTGGCGATGTGCGTGGCGGGTGCGTCGGTATCGGGTCCAAAGTCCAGGTCAAAGCCGTAGCCGTCGCAGCCGAGTTCCACGTCCGTTACGCGACGGACCAGTGCGGGACGACCCCAGCCGCACGAAGGGCAATGATAGGCTCCGAGCTGGCCGTACTGCACATAGTCGTACTCCAACGGTGCGTTGCACTGTGAGCAAAAACGCGAGTCGCTAATGCGGTCGGACTCGGTGTTGGTGGCGCCGTCGATGCCAAAGGCGATGCTTGCATTGGGAACGCGCGCGGCGATCGCGGCACACAGCGGGTCGTCTGCGTTGTAAATGAGCGTCGTTGCCGGCGAAAGCTCCAGCGCGTGGGCGATGACGTCCTGGGTGTGGTCGATCTCGCCGTAGCGGTCCAGCTGGTCACGGAACAGGTTGAGCAGCACAAAGTAGGTCGGCTTGAGCTTGGGCAGCACACGTACGGTGTAGAGCTCGTCGCACTCAAAGACGCCCACGCGCTTGCCGCTGCCGGCGCGCTTGAGGTCGCTGCGGCCCTCGAGGAGTGCCCCCACCACGCCCGGCTCCATATTGTTGCCGGCGCGGTTGCACACCACGGTGGCACCGCTGGCGGCAACGGCGTCGGCGATGAGGTTGGAGGTGGTGGTCTTACCGTTGGTGCCGGTAATCACCACGCTGCGGTCGACAAGACTCGCCAGGTCGCTCAGCAGCTCGGGGTCGATCTTCATGGCGATGCGGCCGGGAAGCACGCCGCCCTGGCGCTTAAGGACAGAGCGCAGCCCCCAGCGAGCGATATCGCTCGAGGTGCAGGCAAGAGATGAGCGAAGGTTCATGAAACCGTTCCTAACGTAAACGACATGGTCGGGTCGAGTGCGTCACTAAAATCCGTAGCGGCGCGCAAATTCTTGGGCAAGCTGCGACACGTCTTCGCAAGCATTGGCCCAGGGGGCAAAGTCGGGAGTGTCCGAGATAATGCCGTCCGCTTCCCAAACGGCCTGGTGTGAAAGATCCCAGGGATCGCGTGGCTCGGGTCGGCAGGGAAGGTACGGTGTCTGGTACATGGGATTCAGCAAGAAGAATGCGCCGCCCTCGCAGCGGTTAGCGAACTCACGCAGCGCACGCACCGCCGGACGCATCTTGTTCGTTTTGAACAAGAGGATCGTGCGGGCGAGCAGGTACCAGGGGGAGTTCTCGAGTGCATCGGCCCCCACCTGTTCCTCGAGCTGGTGAGCCAGGGCAAAAAAGCCGTCCTGGTCTTCCAGGCGAGCAAGGGCGAGCAACACGGTGCCGGCAGCTCGGGTGGGATAGCCTTCTGCCTTAAGGACGCGGCGGGCGTAGTTGGCGGCAGCGCGGTAGCGGGCGCTCGCCATGCACAGCTGCGAGATGGCCTCGAGCGTGTGGAGCCACCCGATAAGTGCCGGCTCGCTCACGGTGAGATCGGACGCCGTCACGCCGTCCGTCAAAACCTTATTGGCCCAGTAGTGCGGGGCCTCCATATCAAACCCGGGCACGCTTTGCTGCAGGTAATCGGCCGTGGTCGCCTCGAGCTTCATCAGGTCGCCCAGGCAGGCGTCAACGGGCGTGTCGGCCAGGATGATGGCGAGCAACTGCGCGTCGACGGCCAGTGCATCGACGCGAACAATCTTGAGCAGCTCATCGCGCATGTCGTCGAATAGGCGATTGCGCGTCTGCTCAAACTCCTCGTCGCTGCCCATGTCCTCGATGCGATGGAGCTCGTCGAGCAGGTGGCGGTGAACGCCGGCATAGGACAGCAGCGCCTGGGCATGCTCGGTCTGCGCATACTTGTGAGGGTTTGTGCTGACGTCATTATGGACAAGCTCGCGTGCTGCATCGGTGAGCTCGGGGTGCGACGCCAGATAGGTGCGCTCCAAGTAGGCGGGGATGTAGACGCTCGGATCCATTAGAGGTCCCCTCCCTTAAATGGAAGCCCCTGCTCGGCTGCGCGCAGGATGCGCTCGTCGATCTGGGAACGCACGATGTCGTTGGTGGCGACCCAGGCGGCAAAGCTGGCGTTGTCGGGAGCGCCCAGGCCCTCCTGCAGTACCGGCGTCGCCTCGGACAGTGCAAGGACGAGCTCGTCGGTGGAGCCTGCACCCACGTTGACGCGGGCATAGACGCCATCGGGAAACTCGGTTTGGAAGTAGAGTGCCTCGGCCGCGTGCGGACACGAGCGCGCAAGGATGCGCAGGTAGTGCTCGGCGCCCTCGTAGTCCAGCTCGCGCCAGGCTGCGCTCATCAGTGCGATGAGCGTCCACGGGTCCAAGTCACGCTCCACATCTTTGGGGCGGCGGCGCAGCGGTGTATTCGCGAGATAGGGTACGGAGTGGGCGGAGCGAAATCGTTTGAGCTCCTCGGCGGGGTATTCGAGCTTTGCCATGGCGAGCATCGCGGTGTGGCGGACGCCGGCCGGATCGTTGGGCGCAAAGTCCAAGCTGCGATTCGCTGCCTCCAACGACATGCGATAGCGTCCGCTAATGAGGGCGCGCGACGCAAGGGCGGCAAGCCAGCGCAGGTAGGGGCGGCGCATAAGGTCGCCTGCGGCCTCGCGCTCATAGGGGTCCTGCGCCGAGGCGATCTTGAGCGCCAGGTCGTGCTCGACTTCATCGCACTTGGATACCAGGTACTGTACATACTCCTCGTTGGAGTTGGCGGTGAGGGCGCACAGCATGCGCTGGGCATCCCAGTTGGTGGGGTCGAGCGCGGCTGCCTCGCGAAGCATGTTCTCGGCTGCGGCTTCTTCTTGCTCTGCCTGGGCGTCGTCGGGGATAAAGGGGATGCGGTAGTCGACAGCCTCGACCACCTTGGCAATGAGGTGCCCGGCGCGGTCGCGGTCGTGCACGATGAGCGGCGCGGGGTTGCGGGTGAATTGCTCCATCAGACGCTCGACGGCGGCACCGTCGGTGAGCGGGATATTGTCGCGGCGCAAGGCCTCAAGAACGAGGCGATGGCAATCCTCTTGAATGGGATCGAATGCCATGGGGCCTCCTTTGCTGCGGTTAGGGTTCAAATGTCTCTATATAAGGTTCTAGTTTACCCGCATGTGGCACATCGGGGGTGTCGCACTTGGACTTGCACCTTTGCATCACGAAGACGGATGTCGCACAAATGTCGGCACCTTGGACGATCGAGTGGTATCACGGTGCCGCAAACGGTCGATTTTTGGCGGCGAACGGTGCATATTTTTGAGGGGCACGGTCCTGCCCGGGATATGTAGTCAACCTTGATAAAACGTTTGCCCAGCTTGGGACAATAACCGCAACGCAAGAGGTTCCAAGGATAGAAAAAACGTTTCATCATTGGCGGCTTTAGGTGAATAACTGACCAACTAGAACGGTAAAATAGTGTTTGTCTGAGCGTTGAGACGTTTAGACATCGCGCATTGTCATCGCCGGCAACGCGCAAAACGGTCCTAACGGAGCCAATCGGGTGCTCCGTTATATACGCAAGTCTAAGAGGGGCTTGTTTAGGAGGCACAGTATGGGACGTTTTACCAATCCTCGCGATCTGTACTTTGGTGAGGGCGCTCGCCACGAGGTGAAGAACCTCAAGGGCAAGAAGGCCATCATCGTTTCTGGCGGCAGCTCTATGCGCCGCGGCGGGTTCCTGCAGGACGTTGAGGCCGACCTCAAAGAGGCCGGCATGGAGGTCAAGCTGTTCGAGGGCGTCGAGTCCGATCCGTCCATCGAGACGGTCATGAAGGGCGCCGAGGCCATGCGCGAGTTCGAGCCCGACTGGATTATCGCCATCGGCGGCGGCTCGCCCATCGATGCCGCTAAGGCCATGTGGGTCTTCTACGAGTATCCCGAGGAGTCCTTCGATAACATCATCCAGCCGTTCAGCTTCCCCGAGCTGCGTCAGAAGGCTCACTTCTGCGCCATCTCCTCTACCTCCGGTACCGCTACCGAGGTCACTGCCTTCTCCGTCATTACCGACTACGCCAAGGGCATCAAGTACCCGCTGGCCGACTTCAACATCACCCCTGATGTCGCCATCGTCGACCCCGAGCTCACCTACACCATGCCCGCCAAGCTGTGCGCTCACACCGGCATGGACGCTCTGACCCACTGCATGGAGGCCTACGTTTCCACCTGCGCTTCCATGTTCACCGACGCCAACGCTCTGCACGGCATCCGCGAGATCGTCGAGTGGCTGCCCAAGTCCTATGCTGGCGACCATGAGGCCCGTCAGCACATGCACGAGGCTCAGTGCATCGCCGGTATCGCCTTCTCCTCGGGCCTGCTCGGCATCGTTCACTCCATGGCTCACAAGACCGGTGCTGCCTTCGAGAACGGCCACATCATCCACGGTGCTGCTAACGCCATGTACCTGGGCAAGGTCATCCAGTGGAACTCCAAGGATCCCCGTGCTGCCGAGCGTTATGCTTACGTGGCCAAGGAGATCCTGCACCTTCCCGGCGAGACCAACGAGGAGCTCATCGCCGCGCTCGTCCAGAAGATTCGCGACCTCAACGACCAGCTCAACATTCCGCAGTCCATCAAGGATTACGCGAATGGTGGCGTGAAGGTCGACGCCGAGAACCCGCAGATGGTCTCCGAGGAGGAGTTCCTCGCCAAGCTTCCCGAGATCGCCGCGAACGCCGAGACCGACGCCTGCACGCCCGAGAACCCGCGTGAGACCAAGGCTGCCGACTTCGAGAAGATTCTCAAGGCCTGCTACTACGACACCGACATCGATTTCTAATCGACTCTTGTTATCGTAACGAGGGGCTCCGCACGTATCTGTACGGAGCCCCTTTCTTTTTTATTTTAGAGAATGGGATAGTTATGGCTGCAATTTTCAATAGCCCCAGCAAGTACATCCAGGGCCCGGACGAGCTGGCCAAGCTCGGTTCCTATGTCGAGCCGCTCGGTGCTAAGGCCCTCGTCATCGTGACGCCTTCGGGCAAGAAGCGTGTCGGTGCCAAGATCGAGGGCGGTTTTGCCGAGGCTAAGGCCGAGCTGCTGTTTGAGGACTTTAACGGCGAGTGCTCCAAGGGCGAGGTCGATCGCCTGGTTGCGCTCGCTCGCGACAACGGTTGCGACATCATCGTCGGCGTCGGTGGCGGCAAGATTCTCGACACCGCGAAGGCCGTTGCCTATTACCTGGAATCCCCGGTTATCATTTGCCCCACCATTGCTTCGACCGATGCCCCGTGTTCGGCGCTTTCGGTGCTCTATACCGATGACGGCCAGTTCGACAAGTACCTCTTCCTTAAGGCAAATCCCAATATTGTCCTGATGGATACGACGGTTATCGCGGCGAGCCCGGTGCGCCTGACGGTTTCCGGCATGGGCGATGCGCTCGCAACCTACTTTGAGGCCCAGGCGACGCACGATGCCGACGGCGGCACCTGCGCTGGCGGCAAGGGCGGCATGGCCGGCCTGGCGCTCGCCAAGCTCTGCTACGAGACGCTTATGGCCGATGGCGTCAAGGCCAAGGTCGCGCTGGAGAAGGGTGCGCTCACGCCTGCCGTCGAGCACATCATTGAGGCCAACACGCTGCTCTCCGGCATTGGCTTTGAGAGCTCGGGCCTTGCTGCTGCTCATGCCATCCACAATGGTCTGACGATGCTGCCCGAGTGCCACGGCATGTATCACGGCGAGAAGGTCGCCTTTGGCACTATCGTCCAGCTGGTACTCGAGGATGCTCCGACTGAGAAACTCGAGGAAGTCTTGGGCTTCTGCATTGAGCTGGGCCTGCCGGTCACGATGAAGGAGCTTGGCGTTGCCGAGCTTACGCGCGAGCAGGCCATGATTGTTGCCGAGGCCGCCTGCGCGCCCGATGACACCATGTGCAACATGCCGTTTGAGGTGACGCCCGAGATGGTCGCAAACGCCATCCTGGGTGCCGACGCGCTGGGCCACTACTATCTCATGGATGAGTAAATCAAGCTAAGGAAGGGGCAAAGCCAGCAGATGACTTTGCCCCTTTTTACTATGGTGCAAAGGGGAAAGGTTACTTTGCACCAATCGTTGTTTGATGAAGGGCGGATTCTCGTATGGCGCTTCCTATGGTTTACGGCGGTCCCGGCCGGTATGTTCAGGGGCCGGGCGAACTGTCGCGTCAAGGCAGGTATTTGTCATGGTTGGGCTGCGCTGCCTATGTCTTGTTTGACCAGGGCACCGAGGATCGGCTGTGCAAGCAGATCGTTGATGGATTTCTGGACGAAGATCTAAGCGAGCCGTTCTTTAAGATTTATGACGGTCCGTGTACGGAAGAGGCCGTTGTAAAAATGGCTAAGGAAGCCCAGGCCGAGTATTGCGACATGGTGGTGGGTATTGGCGGCGGCAAGATGCTCGATATCGCCAAGGCCGTTGCGTTTTATGCCGAGTTGCCGTTGTGCGTATGCCCCACGGCGGCTTCGATGGATGGTCCGTGCAGCGCGATTTCGGTGCTGTATCACGAGGATGGGTCGTTCGACCGCTACCTGATGCTCGAGAAGAATCCAGACCTGGTCGTGGTCGATACCAACGTGGTCGCGGCGGCCCCACTGCGTATGACGGTCGCTGGTATGGGCGATGCGCTGGCAACGTATTTTGAGGCGCGTTCGTGCGCTGCGGCGCACGGCGCCAACGAGCACGGTGGCGCGCCGGGGCACTTGGCCTTGGTTGCGGCTCGTGCCTGCTATGACACACTCATGGAGTGCGGCGTCGCTGCCAAGCGCGATCTCAAAAAGGGCCGTACATCGCCGGCAGTTGAGCGCCTGATCGAGTGCAATATCCTGCTCTCGGGTGTTGGCTTTGAGAGCGGTGGCTTGGCGTTGGCGCATGCCATCGCCAACGGGTTGACGATTCTGCCCGAGTGCAAGGCAATGCATGGCGAGGCCGTGGCATTTGGCCTGGTGGTGCAGCTGCGCCTGGAGCGTGCACCCGAGCTTGATCAGGTGCTCGAGTTTTGCCAGCGCGTTGGTCTGCCGACGACGCTCGAGGAGCTGGGCCTTGGCGAGATTTCCGATGCCGATCTGCAGAGTGTTGCAAATGCGGTCTTTAGAAATGAGCGTAATATGGCCAACGAGCAGGCAAAGGTGACCAAACAAAAGATCGTGCAGTTCATGTGCGAGGCATAGTTTGGCGCTTGATTGACCTTGTGCAATCGAGGCGGCGATGGGCCATGGGCTATTTGCCGCAAAGATGCGCCGCGTGTAATTTGCCCGAGGCGTGGACCGATAGCGTATCATTATCTCTTGCTTGTTTGCACTGCTCAGGGAGGGGCCGCGCATGGCGCAGGAACACGATCTGTTTGATGACATTATCGAGATCAGCAAGGGTTTCGACTTTCTTAAAAACCCGCTTGGCGGTGTGACCGATGCACTCGATCCGTCGGCACCGCAGTGGAATCCTGCCGACTACAAGGAGCGTCCGCGCGGTAACACCATTCCGTGCCTGACCTGCAAAAACGAAAAGAGCGGCTGCACCGCGTGCATGGACGTGTGCCCGGTCAACGCTATCGAGGTCGAGGAAGACTCCATCGAGATCCTCGACTCCTGTCGCAAGTGCGGCCTGTGCGCCGCTGCCTGTCCGACCGAGGCGATCATCTCGCCGCGCCTGGCGCCCAAAAACCTGTATGACGATATCGTCTCTGCTGCTACGAGCCACGAGACCGCCTACGTCACCTGCACGCGCGCCCTCAAGCGCATGCCGCGCGAAAACGAGGTCGTCGTTGCC
>DXLR01000088.1:0-11934 GCA_019414625.1 Collinsella sp. | reverse complement strand
CTTGGCAAACAAGTGCATCAAAACGTTGACTTCATGCTGCGGGCGATTCCAGTTTTCGGTCGAAAACGCATAGGCCGAAAGCACGTCGACGCCCAGGCGCACGCAGGCGGTAATGACCTCGCGCAGCGAGACGATGCCGGCCTTGTGGCCTTCGGCGCGGGCAAGACCGCGCGCCGTGGCCCAACGGCCGTTGCCGTCCATGATGCACGAAATATGGTGCGGAATGTTATTGAGGTCAAGGTCGGAAAAACCGACGCCCGCAGGGGCGTCGGCAAAGTACTCGACCAGTTTATGCTCGTCGTATTGCACCTTAGATCTCCATGACCTCGGCTTCTTTTTCCTTCAGAAGCTCCTCGACCTTGGCGACATACTCATCGGTATGCTTCTGGACCTTGGCCTGCTCGCGACGGACATCGTCCTCGGTGAGCTCCTCATCGCGCTCGAGCTTGTTGTTAAAGTCGCGGCGGATGTTGCGGATGGAGACCTTGGCCTGCTCGGCGTACTCGCGGCACTCCTTAACGAGCTCGCGACGACGCTCCTCGGTGGGAGCCGGGAACGGCAGACGTACGACGGTACCATCGGAGTTGGGGGTAATGCCCAGGTCGGAGGCACTGATGGCCTTGACGATGGCATTAATGAGCGCCTTATCCCACGGCTCGATAAGCAGCATGTGGGCCTCGGGGGTCTTAACGGCGGCAACCTGCGTGACGGGCGTGGGAACACCGTAGTAGTCGACGGTGATGTCAGACAGGATGTTGGCGTTAGCGCGGCCAGTGCGGACCTTGGAGAAGTTGTGCTTGAGGGACTCGAGCGACTTGTCCATGTGGGCGGTGATGTTCTCTGCCATGCTTAATCCTCCTGATAGACGAGCGTGCCGACGGGCTCACCCGCGAGCGCGCACTTGACGGTGTCCTCGCCATCGATGTTGAGGACCAAAATGGGCATACGGTTGTCCTGGCAAAGAGCCGTAGCCGTGGAATCCATAACCTGCAGGCCACGAACGAGCACCTCGTGATAGGTGATCTTGTCAAAGCGGACGGCGTCGGAGCACTTGACGGGATCCTTGTCGTAGATGCCATCAACCTTGGTGGCTTTAATCAGAATTTCGGCACCGATCTCGCAGGCGCGAAGGGCCGCGGCGGTGTCAGTCGTAAAGTACGGATTACCCGATCCGGCGGCAAAGATAACGACGTTGCCCTTGGACAGGTGGTTGATGGCGCGGCGGCGAATATAGGGCTCGCAGATCTCGTTCATCTGGATAGCGCTCATCACGCGGCAGGGAACATCGTTGTGCTCAAAGGCATCCTGCAGGGCAAGCGCGTTCATAACGGTAGCGAGCATGCCCATGTAATCGGCCTGGGCGCGGTCCATACCACCGGCGGCGCCGGCCATACCGCGGAAAATGTTGCCGCCGCCGACAACGACGCCAACCTCATGACCAACGGCGAGCAGCTCCTTGACCTGCTTGGCAAGATGATCCGTAACCTTGGGGTCGATGCCGTAGTTGCCATCGCCCATCAGCGCTTCGCCGGAGAGCTTCAGAAGCACGCGTTTATATCGGATGTCGGACAAAGCGATCCTCCTTTAATTAGACTCACAACATAATATCAAAGGCTTAACGGGGAGCCATGAAAAAGCAGGCTGTGAGTAAAACCCACAGCCTGCTCATTACCAGCTACAAGAGCTTATTTACTCGCCACGGACCAGACGGTCAAAGGCAACGACGGTAATGGTGTCGCCGAGCTCCTTGGAGACCTGCTCAGCGTACTTCTTGATGGTGAGGGAGCTGTCCTTGATGAACTCCTGCTCGGTGAGCACGGACTGCTTGTAGAACTTCTCCAGACGGCCAACAGCCATCTTCTCCTGGATGGCCTCGGGCTTGCCGGACTCGGCAGCCTGAGCCATGTAGATCTGCTTCTCGTGCTCGACGGTCTCGGCCGGAACCTGATCGCGGGTAGCGCAGATCGGGGCGACGGCGGCAACCTGAAGGGCAACGTCGTGAGCAAAGGTCTTGAAGGACTCAGCCTGAGCGGTCTCGGCCTTCTCGAAAGCGAACTCGACGAGAACGCCGATCTTACCACCCATGTGGATGTAAGAAGCGAGAGCACCGTTCTCGGCCTTGCGGGCGGCGAAACGGGAGATCTTCATGTTCTCGCCCATGATGTGAATCATCTCGGTGAGCTCGGAGGAAACGGTCTCCTCGCCCATCGGCTTCTCGAGCAGAGCGTCGACGTCAGCAGGCTCGGTGGTAGCAACAACCTCAGCGACCTTGGAAGCAAAGCCGGTGAACTTGGCGTTGGAGCCGACGAAGTCGGTCTCGCAAGAGAGCTCGAGCAGAGCGCCGGTCTTGCCGTCCTCGGAGACGAACGCGGCGACAGCGCCCTCGTTGGTCTCACGGCCAGCCTTCTTGGCAGCCTTGGCGAGGCCGTTCTTGCGCAGAACGTCGACAGCGGCGTCCATGTCGCCGTCAGCCTCGACGAGAGCCTTCTTGCACTCCATCATCGGGGAGTCGGTCATCTCGCGGAGCTGCTTGACCATAGCGGCGGTAATCTGGGCCATTGTGGTTCCTTTCAAAGAGATGAAAAAGAATGAACTAAGACTGATTTACTCGGCCTTGGGCTCAGCGGCCATCTCGGCCTCGGAGACCTGCTCCTTGCCGGAGCCAGCGAGGCAGGCGTCAGCCATGAGCTCGCACATAAGGGTGACAGCGGAGATAGCGTCATCGTTGCAGGGGATGCCGTACTCGACCTCGTCGGGATCGGAGTTGGTGTCGATCAGAGCGACGACGGGGATGTTCAGGCGCTGGGCCTCCTTGATGGCGTTCTCCTCGCGCTTGGTGTCGATAACGAAGAGAGCCTGGGGCAGACCCTTCATGTCGCGGGCGCCACCGAGGTTGGTCTGGAGCTTAGTGAGCTCCTTACCGAGCACAGCCTGCTCCTTCTTGGGGAGCACTGCCATGCGGCCGTCCTCGACCATGGCCTCGAGCTCCTCCATGCGGTTGATGCGGGAGCGAATGGTAACGAAGTTGGTCAGCATGCCGCCGAGCCAACGCTGGTTAATGTAAGGCATGTTGGCGCGCTCAGCGGCGTTCTTGACGGCCTCCTGAGCCTGCTTCTTGGTGCCGACGAACAGCACGTTGCCACCCTTGGCGACGTTCTTGACGAAGGTGTAGGCCTGGTCGGCGTCCAGGATGGTCTGCTTGAGGTCGAGGATGTAGATACCGTTGCGCTCACCGAAGATGAACGGCTTCATCTTGGGGTTCCAGCGACGGGTCTGGTGACCGAAGTGGCAGCCGGCCTCGAGCAGGGTGCGGATATTAATCTTGGTAGCCATGTTAAACCTCCTGTGGTTTGCCTCCGCGCGGGGTCATCCTCCAAAACCAACCCGGACATGTGCTACCAAAGCCCGGGCACCACGGTATGAAGTAGCCGCGCGTGCGTGATAAAAACCTGTTGCCGTGAAGCAACCCGATGAATGATAGCAGGATTACCTCTTCCTGCCAACCCGCAATCAAAACCACACACCTAAGCACAACGTGAGCGACACAGCTTACTCGCCCCGGGGATGGGCTTGGGTCACGGCGCGCTTAAGCCGGTCGGGCGTGAGATGCGTGTAGATCTGCGTCGTCGACAAGCTCGCATGTCCCAGCAGCTCTTGAACCGAACGAAGGTCCGCGCCGCCCTCAAGCAGATCGGTCGCAAAGGTGTGGCGCATCGCATGCGGGGCAATGTCGGCAGGGATACCGGCGAGCGTCGCCAGCATATGGAACCGTCGTCTGAGCATAGCGGCACTCATGCGATTGCCGCGAGCAGAAATAAACAGCGGATGCAGGCCGGCTGCGGCTTCGCGGCGCTTTGCCTGCGTGAGCAGCGCCGGTCTCCCCTCCTCGACATAGGTGCGTGTCGCCTCGAGTGCGCGACGATACAGAGGAACGATACGCTCCTTGCTCCCCTTGCCCCATAGCCGCAGCGTGCGCTCGGACCATGAGATGGATTCCACATTGAGCGCCGCAAGCTCTGAGATGCGCGCACCGGATGCATAAAGAAGCTCGAGCATCGTCGCATCGCGTAATCCGGCGGGCGTTGCGGTGTCGGGGGCGTGGAGCAGTGCCTCGACCTGCTGGGTCGTCAGCACACCGGGCAGGTCGCGCGGCAGCTTGGGCGAGGAAATCGCCGAGACCGCATCACCCTCCACGACCCCCTCGGCAGCCATCCATCGATAGAGCGATCGGATAGCCGACAAATGCGCCGCAAGGGTGCGAGGCGCCACCTGTTCGCGCGAAAGCTCGGCCAAATACGCGCGGACGGTACGCACGTCGGCCATACGCGCATCGATACCCGTACGCTCGCACCAGGCAGCAAAGCGCTCCAACCGCGATCCATAGGCAGTCACCGTATTGGGAGAGAGCCCCTCGGCGCGTGCGATGTAGGCGATAAACGAGTCGACGGAATCGTACAGGTCAAAGGCTATGACCGGTCGCCTCCAAACAAGTCGGAGCGCGTGGCCAAGTAGGCATCGAGGGCCTCGAGGGCGCGATCCGCATAAGCCTGGTAGCGGTCGCGCTTACTGCGGCGCTTGCCGTCCTCGAGCGGCGGCACCAGGCCAAAATTGACATGCATGGGCTGGTAGCCCACGGTTGCCGGATCGGTCGCATAGCCCACGAGCGCACCCAGGGCGCCCACGCGGGGCAACTCGACGCCCGCGGCGCCGATAGCCTCGGCATAGGTGTTGAGCGCAGCAAGCAGACCGGTCGCCACCGCTTCCATGTACCCCTCGGTGCCGGTGATCTGACCGGCGAGGCGCACACCCGTGCCAGGCACGGCAAAGGTGCCGTCAAGAACGTGCGGCGCGTCGACAAAGGTATTGCGGTGCATGACGCCATAACGGAAGAACTCGGCATTCTCCAAACCGGGAACCATATGAAAGACGCGCTTTTGCTCGCCAAAGGTCAGATTAGTCTGGAAGCCCACCAGGTTATAGGCGGTCTTTTCCTTGTTCTCGGCACGCAGCTGAATCGCCGCCCAGGGACGACGACCGGTTCGCGGGTCGGTGAGGCCGACGGGCTTCATGGCGCCAAAGCGGATAGCGTCCTTGCCGGTACGGGCGACCTCCTCGGCGGGCTGACAGGCCTGGAAGAGGTCGCCGCCCTCAAAGTCCTTGAGCACCACGCGGTCGGCGGTGGTGAGTGCCTCGATAAAGGCCTCGTACTCCTCCTTGTTGAGCGGAGCGTTGAGATAGTCGCCGCTCCCCTGCTCCTCGTAGCGCGACTGCGAGAACAGCACGTCCATATCGAGCGTGGAGGCATCGACGATCGGCGCCGCGGCATCGAAGAACGCAAGGGCGTCGCCACCGACGAGCTTCATGACCTCTTCGCTCAGCGCCGGCGAGCACAAGGGGCCGGCGGCAATGACCACGTGACCTTCGGGAATCTGCGTGACCTCGCCGTGCGCGACCTCGATATTGGGACGGGCGGCAACCTCGGCCTCGACAAGCTCGGAAAACTTGACGCGGTCGACCGCCAGGGCACCGCCGGCGGGAACAGCCGCGCGATGGGCGCAATCGAGCAGGACTGAACCCATGCGCTTAAGCTCGGCCTTCAGCAAACCAGCCGCGGAATCCGGACGGGTCGACTTAAACGAATTGGAGCAGACGAGCTCTGCCAAGTGATCGGTATGGTGAGCCGGGGAGCTCACCTGGGGGCGCATCTCGCACAGCTTTACGGCAAAACCGCGGTCTGCCAGCTGGATCGCGCATTCCGAACCCGCCAGACCGCCACCGATAACCGTCACCTGATCGAACTGCATCTGCAAACACCTTTCTAATTGACACGTTTTCCATTGTGACCGAAGGGCGTCTGGGCGTGAAGGGCAAACTTGGAGGGCGCATACCTTCCATCCATCATGCGCTCGATAAGGCCCTCGAGTTCAAGCGAACCCAAGAGTTTGAGTACGCCGACAGCATCGAGCGAGACAAGCGCCGCGATGTCGTCGACCTTGAGCGGAGAGGCGATGAGCGCATGCATCACGGTCTGCTGTGTTGGATCCAGGTCGGCAATGCCGGGAGCATCGGGGCGCGAGTAGCGCAGGGTGCCGTAGATGCGTGAGATAGCCATCTCGATAGATTCCTCGTCGATGATGCAGCAGGCACCGTTCGCAATGAGGTAATTCGTGCCACGCGACTCGGGCGATAGGATCGACCCCGGCACGACAAGAAGTTCGCGCCCCAAATCCATAGCAGCCTCGGCTGTAGAAAACGTCCCGGAAGGCATACCCGCCTCGGAAACAAAGAGGGCTTGCGACAGGGCCGCGATCACGCGATTGCGGCGCGGAAAGGCAAACTTGCGCGGACCCATGCCCCACGGAGAGATCGACACGACCGCGCCACCCGTATCGAGCGTTCGCATAATAAGCCCCGCGCTCGAACGCGGGTAGACCACGTCGGCGCCCGTCCCCAGCACCACGACGTGTTTACCGCCGGCGTTGACCGCAGCCCAACCCGAGGCCTGGTCACAACCGACCGCGCCGCCCGAGACTACCGTCACTCCCGCCTCGACCGCCACCTTTGACGCAAGCTCTGCCACGGCAAGACCATACGGCGAGGCCTTGCGCGCGCCGATGATGGAGAGCGCGGGCGTCGAAAGCACCTCGGGGTTGCCGCGCACATAGAGCGTCTGGGGTACATCAGAAAGGTCCAAAACGGTCTCGGGATACAACGTATCACCTGGATGCAGCTCAAAGGTCCCCTCGGCCATCATTGGTCCCTCCTTCCCTGGTACATCGCCGCCTCGAGCACGTGGTCCTGCGTCACATGCTCGCTCTCGGCGACGTCGGCGATTGTACGCGCGATACGCACCAGGCGCACGATACCGCGGCCCGTGAGATGTGTGCGCTTCGACAGGCCGAGTACACACTTCTCCGCCGCATCATCGAGCTCAAAGGTCGAAACGACGCCGTCAATGGACCGCGTCTCGTCATCCTCGGCCTCGGCATCCGCATCGTCCATACGGGATTCGCGCCAAGCGCGAAAAGCGCGACCGCGCACAACGTAGTCACGTAACTCGGCAGACGACATACCCTCCGCACCCTCGATAATCACTTGGGGGTCGGGACGGGTCACATCGATCATCATGTCGATACGGTCGGCCAAAGGACCGCGCAGTTTAGACCGATAGCGCTCGACCATCGCCGCTGAGCAGCGACACGGTACCTCGCGATCGCCCAAAAAGCCGCAAGGGCAGGGATTGCTCGCAGCCAGTAGCTGAAAGCGCGACGGGAAGGTAAAGGCCCCGTCGACGCGCACGATCCTGACGTAGCCGCGCTCGATGGGCTGACGCAGCGTCTGCAGCACACCCGTGGGAAACTCGGCAAGCTCGTCCAAAAAGAGCACGCCGCCATGAGCCAGGCTGATCTCACCCGGATGCACCGGGCGCCCGCCGCCAATGAGGCCCGCCGTTGAAATGCTGTGATGGGGGCTTCGAAACGGCCGATGACCCGCCAACAAGCCATCAATGTTCTCACCCAAAACCGAATGGATGCACAGCGCCTCCTGTTGATCCTCAACGGAAAGCTCAGGCAGGATGCCGGTCATACGGCGCGCAAGCATCGTCTTGCCCGATCCCGGGGACCCAATCATGAGCAAGCCGAGTTCTCCTGCCGCCGCAAGCGCCATGCCGCGTTTAGCGACTTCCTGCCCAAGCACGTCGGCATAGTCGAGCTCAGGCTCAAAGGTCGCCTCGACGCCCTCGGAATCCAAGTAGTGCCGCGCGGCATCGCCCATACCATGAGCAAGCTGAGACAAATGATCGATGAATCCACAATCCACGCCCGCGAGTGGCACATGCTGGTCTGACCTGCCGGCGATAAAGGACAGCCCCAAATCACGAGCCAATAGCTGGAACGCCACCTCGCCCTTGACAGGAAGCACCGTACCGTCCAAGCCAAGCTCACCAGCGATAAGACAACGATCGAGGTTGTCGCGGGGAATCTGCCCGTCGGCTGCAAGCACCGCAATGGCGATGGGCAGATCAAAGCCGCTACCGGTCTTGCGGATATCGCCGGGTGCCAGGTTAACGGTAATGCCCGAGCGCGGGATCTCGAACCCGGCGGAGCGCATCGCGCAGCGAATACGACCGCGTGACTCCATCACCTCCATACTCGGAATGCCGAGCATCTGGATGCCCGGAACGCCACCGGCAAGCGAGACCTCGACCGTGACGTGAATCGCCTCGACGCCGCGGATGCAGGCCGCGTGAACGGCAAACGTCTCGAACGCCATCACGACACCTGCCAATCGAACGCGTTGTACTGATGCTCGATCTCGGCGATATGCCCGCCGCGGATGGTGACACCCACAGCATCGAAGCGAATCGCCTTGAGCGGATAATGCTCCATGAGATAGCAACTTGCGATGCGGCGGTAGCGGCGTTGCTTTTGGGCGTCCACGGCCTCCTCGGGAAAGACCCGCGTGGTGCAATCCAGCGAAACGCGTCTGGTCTTGACCTCGGCCATCACCACGACATCGTCGAGCTCATCGAGCAGCACCAGATCGGCCTCGCCCTCGGTGCAACGATAGCCCTGCTCCAGCAAGGTGTAGCCGCGCTCGTTAAAGTAGTCGATGGTGATCAGCTCGCCCAGCATGCCTAGCTCGCGGGGACTGAGTCCCTTGATAAACTCGGGCGTCATCGCCCCGGAGTCGAGCTCGCCGTTTTCCCAACGCTCCTTGAGCTGCTGCGTCTTGCTCTTTTTGCTTGCGGCACTCATGGGGTCTCCTTTCCCGCACACTGCATTGCCCCGATGATGAGGGCACCTTTCATGCGGGTAAGTACCGGAAGCAAACCAAAAGCTGACCAAATGCCGTCAAAAAACGGGCCGTACGCAACAATGGTGTTGCATACGGCCCGCTACCAGCAGGTTTATAAAACCCCAGAGGTCCATGTCTCCACAATTGGCCTAGAAAAGGCGCTCAGTCTGCAGAAAGTTTCCGCAAAAGCTCACGCGGTGCAGCGGACAAAGTCCATGTTTGCGAATGGCCTCGATGTGCTCGGGGCTCGCATAGCCCTTCGACTCGGCCAGATGGTACTCGGGATACTCGGCGTCGTACTCGACCATCATCTCGTCACGCGTGACCTTGGCCATGATGGACGCCGCGGCGATGCAGGCGATCTTGGCATCGCCCTTCACCACATCGCGCTCGTTAGGAACGGCGCCCAAGGGGTTGCCATCCATAAGCACGCAATCGGGCTCGAGCCCCGTATCGGCCACGGCGCCCGCAACGGCGGTACGGATAGCACGGGCCATGCCCATCTCATCGATATCCTTCGGTGCGATATGACAAAAACCGATCGCCTTCGCCACCTCGGCAATCTTCACAGAGAGCAACTCGCGGCGCGCCGGCGTGAGCTTTTTGGAATCGTTGATGCCCCAGACGCGCGGCTCCATAGGAAGGCAGACAGCGCATACCGTCAAAGGACCGGCCACCGATCCGCGACCCACCTCGTCGACACCAACGACCACTCCATCGCCGCCAAGCTCATGCATAAGCTCGTACATGTCATTGACGCGCTCGCGCTCGGCAAGCTCTTTGGCATGGCGTTTGAGGGCGCGTTCGCAAGCCTTGATCACCTGCTGGCGCGGGTCCTCGCGATAATGCTCCACGAGGGCGGGAATCTCCTCAAACGTGGCGCTCGCCAACTCACCGGCAACCTGCGATGCCGAAACCGAGCTCGTCATGTTGGCCATACCAGGCCCTCCTTGCATGCAAATCAGATAAAAAGAAGGGCCACCCGAAGGTGACCCTTGTGTCCAAACGAGTGGACAGACGCTGCGATCTTCTTAGCGCTTCTCGGGGATGCGAGCAGCCTTGCCCACCTTGTCGCGGAGGTAGTACAGCTTGGCGCGACGGACGCGACCATGACGAACGACCTCGAGCTTGGCGATCTTGGGGCTGTGAAGCGGGAAGGTACGCTCAACACCGACACCGAAGGACATCTTGCGGACGGTGAAGGTCTCGCGGGCACCGGCGCCGGCCATGCGGATGACGTCGCCCTGGAAGACCTGGATGCGCTCGCGGTCGCCTTCCTTAATGCGGTAGTGAACCTTGACGTTGTCGGCGACGCGAACCTGAGGAATGTCCTCGCGGATCTGCTGACGCTCGATTGCGCGGATGTAATCCATGTGCAATTCCTTACTCTTCTAGAGGTGCCGTACCACCATGGCCGGCACGTAGTTGAACAAACGTATTCGAGTATACACGCGCGGGTTTCTGCTGCAAGAACAATTTTTTACGCAGACAAAAAGACAAAACCCGCACATGATAACCGCCCGTCTCACAAATGAGACGGGCGGCATGAAGGGGGGCTACACTAGGCGTCTACGCCCAAAACGTTAGGCGGGACGCTTGGCCTCGAGCTTGGCCTGGGCGGCAGCCAAGCGCGCGAGGGGCACGCGGTAGGGCGAGCAGGACACGTAGTCCACGTCGGCCACGTTAAACAGGCCCTTGATGGACTTGGGGTCGCCGCCGTGCTCACCGCACACGCCAAAGTGCATGTCGGGGTTGGTGGCACGGCCCTTCTCGACGGCCATGCGTACCAGCTCGAGTACTGCCGTATCGATGGTCTCGAAGGGGTTGTCCTTCAAGATCTTCTTATGCATGTACAGCGGGATGAACTTAGCCTCGGCGTCGTCACGCGAGAAACCGAAGGTCGTCTGGGTGAGGTCGTTGGTGCCAAAACAGAAGAAGTCTGCGTAATGGGCGATCTCGTCAGCGACCATGCAGGCGCGCGGCAGCTCGAGCATCGTGCCCACGGGAATATTGAGCTCGACGCCCTCTTCGTCAGAAACCTCGGCGATCACGCGTTCGATAACCTCGCGGGTCTGGACATGCTCGGCCGTGATGGAAACGAGCGGAACCATGATCTCGGGGCGCGGGTCGACGCCCTCCTTGATAAGGTGGGCAGCAGCCGTGGCGACGGCGCGAACCTGCATGAGCGGCAGATCGCCAAAGACGACGGACAGGCGCACGCCCCGTAGGCCGAGCATCGGGTTGGACTCGACCATGCCGTCGATACGACGCAAGCGGGCGCGCAGGACGGCAAGCTCTTTCTCGCTGGCACCAGCGGCTTCCTTCTTGGTGATGGCGACCTCGAGCTCGCGAGGATTATCCAGGAACTCATGAAGCGGCGGATCGAGCAGGCGGACGACCACATCGCGACCGGACATGGTCTTGAACATCGCCAGGAAGTCCTCGGTCTGAACCTTGAGCAGGTCGGCCAGGGCCTGCTGCTTCACGGCCTCATCGTCAGACAGGATAAAGCTCTGGATGATGTTCTTGCGATCGCCCAGGAACATGTGCTCGGTGCGGCACAGGCCAATAGCCTCGGCGCCAAACTCGAGGGCGAGCATGGCATCCTCGGGATTGTCGGCGTTGACACGCACATGGTTGGCATGGCCGCTGGTCTCGTCCAAACGGATTTCGTCGGCCCAGGACAGGATGGTGTCCAGGTCGCCGGTGAGCTCGGCGGAGACCAGGTCGACGGGACCGTCGACGACGATACCCTGGGTACCGTCGATGGAGATAACGTCGCCTTCGTGCAGCACGCGGTCGCTGCCCTCGATGCGCACGACCTTCTCGGCGGCGTCGATGTGGAAGCGTTCGACGCCGCAGACGCAAGGCGTGCCCATACCGCGGGCGATAACGGCGGCATGGCTCGTCTTGCCACCGTGGCTGGTAAGGATACCTTCGGCGGCGACCATGCCCTTCAGGTCGTCGGGGTTGGTCTCCCAACGAACCAGAATGACCTTGTGACCCTCGGCGGAACGTGCGACGGCGTCGTCACTCGAGAACACGACCTCGCCCACGGCGGCACCAGGGCTGGCATTAAGACCGCTGGCCAGAGCCTCATACTTCTTGGAGGCGTCGAGCTGCGGGTGCAGGAGC
>DXLR01000087.1:0-2723 GCA_019414625.1 Collinsella sp. | reverse complement strand
GGACGAAGCCGCCATCAAACGCATTGGCCTCGAGCACGCGGGCACAGCCGTTAACAACGTTATCGAGCGCCGTAGGGCTAACATTGACCGAAACGCCGGTCTCATCGCGCAGGCGCACGTCGAGACCGCGCAGCAGCGCGCCGCCACCAGTCAGCAAAATGCCGTAGTACATAAGGTCCGAGGCAAGATCGGGAGGCGTAGCGTCGAGTGCGTCCTTGACGGCCTTGGCCATCTCGTCGAGCGGCTTGTTGAGTGCGCGACGAATCTCCTCGCTCTCGATGCGCACGGTCTTGGGCAGACCGGTGATCACGTCGCGGCCGTTGACCTCGACGTCGAGCTCATCCTTGAGCGGCACGGCGGAGCCGACCTTGATCTTGATGTCCTCTGCCGTACGCTCGCCGATGGCCAGGTTGTAGGCATCGCGAACGTGCGTGAGGATGGCCTGATCGAACTCGTCACCGGCAATACGAATGGACTGCGAAACGACGATGCCGCCCATAGCGATAACGGCAACCTCGGTGGTACCGCCGCCGATGTCGATGACCATGGAGCCGGTGGGTTCCTCGACGGGCAGGTCGGCGCCGATAGCAGCTGCCATAGGCTCTTCGATCAGATAGGCCTGGCGGGCGCCGGCCTGGATCGTGGCCTCAAAGACAGCGCGCTTCTCGACCGACGTGACACCGGAGGGAACGCAGACGACAACACGCGGACGCGGAGTCCACGGATAGCGCTTCTCGGACGCCTTGTCGATAAAGTAGCGAAGCATGGCCTCGGTAACATCGAAGTCGGCGATGACGCCGTCCTTCAGGGGACGAACGGCCACGATGTTGCCGGGCGTACGGCCGAGCATGCGCTTTGCCTCGATACCGACCGCCAGGATGCGCTCGTCGTTCTTGTCGATGGCGACAACAGAGGGCTCGCGAATAACGATGCCCTTGCCGCGCACGGAGACAAGCGTATTTGCGGTGCCGAGGTCGATGGCAAGATCGCCCGCATAGCTACCGAAGAACATATCCATCAAAGAAAACAACGCAACTCCTGATGTGTTGGATGATTGCTGGAAAACTACTAGCTCATCATACTAGCGCAAGCCCGGCACCTCACTTGCGGTGAAGCGCCGGGCAAAGCTAAATCCCATAAGGTCACTACTGGTTGTCAGCAGCCGAGAAATCCATATCGAGCGAAGAAACGGCCCAGCCGATATGGTTGTCGGAGCGCACGAATTTGACGGTGTACTCCTGCACGCCGCCCTTGGACAGCGATGCCTTCACCTTGGCGGTCGTCTCGGTCATGGACTGATCCATGCCCTCGACGGACACGGTGGCACCCTGCGGAATCGAGGAGATGATCATCGACTTAGCGTCCTCGGACAGGCTCGAGGCCAGGCAAGACTCGGCCTTTGCGGCGTCACCGTCGCCGGCAGCCTGGAACAGATCGGTAACGACAGACTCCTGAGACGGGAAGCCAAAGCCGCGCGTGTAGGCAAAGCCCAGACCGCCCGCGGCGATCAAAATGAGCAGAAGCAGCACGATGAAGACTTTGAGACCCGTATGGCGATGGCGACGACGGACCTTGGCCTGCTTGCGATCCTGACGGTCCTGCTGGACCATCTCGGACTCGGACAGCGTAAAGAAGCCGGTGTCCGAGGGATCAGGCATAAACTGACCGGTCGCGCCCGTAGGATCGAGCGGATCGACGGCAGGAGCGTCCATCGCGGGCGCCGGAGCCGTGGCCATAGCCGTCTGGGCAGACAGCGCGGCAAGCGAATCCTGCACGCGGGCAAGCTCATCGGCCTGCTCGGAGGTGAGCTGGTAGATGCCATCGGCAGTAGCGGCATTAAAGGCGTCGAGTGCGTCGGAGGGACGGCCGGCGGCAGAAAGCGCCTGACCCATGCCGGCGTTGAGCGCACGCGTGTCGTCGCGGGGGCCGGCAAAGTCGATAGCCGTGCGATAAGTCTCCACGGCATCCGCCGGACGGCCGAGCTTAATGAAGCAACGACCGAGCTCGCCGAGTGCGGCGGCAGGAGCCGGATTGGCGCCGTCGATGGCAGCCTGACGGAAGGCGGTTCCCGCGTTGGCATAGTCGCCCGACTGGAACAGCGCATTGCCCAGGCCCAGATAGGCCTTGAACGGCGTGGCATAGGAAGCATCCTGCGTAGCGGCAGAGAAAGCCTGAGCGGCCGTCGTGTAGTCGCCCACGGCGGCGAGCGCCTTGCCGCGGTTGGTGAGCAGCGCGCCGCGCTTGCCGTAGGTACCGTCGTTGAGGGCGGCGGCATAGGCCTCGGCGGCCTCGGCATACATGCCAAGGTGCATCAAGGCGTTGCCACGAAGGTGATCGGCCTCGCCCATAATCTCATCGGGAGTCTTTGCCGCCCCAAGCATCTGGGCTGCAGCGGAAAAATCACCCGCGCGGTAAGCGGCGCGGCCCTGTTGGATCAGCTGGCTATTCAAGGAAGTCCCCTTTACTCGTGAACGATCTCGACATGGACGATCTCGTCGCCGGCACGCAGCTGCGAAATCACATCGAGACCCTCGACCGTGGTACCAAAGACGGTGTAACCAGAATCGAGGTTATGCTGGGCACCCAGGCAGAAGTAGAACTGCGAACCCGCGGAATCGGGATCCATGGAGCGTGCCATGGCAAGGGCGCCATCGACATGGCTGTTGCGCGGATTGGTGGCAAACTCGCCCTTGATGCAGTAGCCGGGGCCACCGGTACCGGGC
>DXLR01000086.1:0-30264 GCA_019414625.1 Collinsella sp. | reverse complement strand
GTCCCGTTCGACCTCAAGAAGAACTTCATCCGCTCGCAGTTCATGGAGATCGACAAGGACAAGTGGGCTAGGGAGATTGCGGCGTTTTAACAAACGCCGCACCGGTCGACGCTGCGCCCGCGTCTGGCGGACAATCTGCCCCTCAGCTGCGAAGGCATGGGCATAAGCCCTATGCCTTCTTGTTTCGGGGCACCTTGTCTCGCCAGGCGCGCGCTCGCTGACATTGCCCGACCTATAGCCGCCATTTTGTTGTTGCTGGTAAGCCCTACCAAGTAGTTAAGGAGTTGTCATGCCTGAGTCTTCTGTCCGTCCCCGTCGCATTGTCGTTGGCGTGTCTGGCGCCAGCGGTGCCGCGCTGGGCCTTGAGTGTCTCAAATGCCTGCGCCAGGCAGGTGCCGAGTCGGCGCTTGTCGTCACGCGCGGGGGAGAGATTACCATCGAGCAGGAGCTCGGCATGACGCTCGACGAGTTTGCGTGCCATGCCGATGTGGTCTACGACAACAAGAACATCGGCGCCGCCATCGCAAGCGGCACCTATCCGGTCGACGGCATGATCGTGGCGCCCTGCTCCATGAAGACGCTCGCCGGCATCGCGAGTGGCTACAGCGAAAACCTGTTGCTGCGCGCGGCCGATGTTCAGATGAAAGAGCAGCGCCGCCTGGTGCTCATGGTGCGCGAGACGCCCTTCAGCGCCATTCACATCGACAACATGGCGCGCCTGGCGCGCGTGCCGGGCGTCATGCTCATGCCGCCCATGCTTACGTTTTACAACGGCCCCGCCACGCTCGATGACGCGGTGCATCACATCGCCGCCAAGGCGCTCGAGGCCGTCGGCGTGTCATGTGCAAACTATAAGCGCTGGTCATAGGCGCATTTAGGGTAGGATACGAGGAGTGTTTGAGCCCGCTGCCCCTGTGGGCGGCGGGCTTTGTGCGCAAAAGGGATGTGTCGGGAGGACCTATGCAGACGGGCATGTATGCGATTAGCGAGATGGCGAGCTTGTTTAACGTTTCGCGCCAAACGCTCATCTACTACGACAAGATCGGTCTGTTTAAACCCGCCGTGGTTAACGAAAAGGGCTACCGTTTCTATTCGCCCACGCAGATCCCGCTCATGCGTCTGATCTGCATGCTACGTGACCTAGGGCTCGAACTCGATGAGATCGACCGCCTAGCCTCGACGTTCGACATTAGCGAGATGACCGATCACCTGCGCTCGCGGGTGCAAGCGCTCGATGAACAGATCGCCGGCCTCAAAGCCGAGCGCGCGAGCGTGCAGGAGCGCCTGAGCTTTTACGACGAGGCGGTTTACTGGCGCGAGCGCGAGGGCAGGCCGGAGCTCAAGCAGTTTGAGCGTCGCTACGTGGTCTTTGAGGAGTTTCCAGGCGATATCGAGCGCGGCCGCTCGATGCTTCACCCCACGCTCATGCGGGCCATCCTGCGCATGCGTGCGTTGACGGGCACGCGCCCTATGCGCGGCTGGGGTGCCATGCTGCGTCGTGAGGCGCTGCATTCCGACGACCCTATCGCCGGCGCGGGCTCCTTTGCCGTGCTGCCGCGCGGTGCCGAGGAACTGCTGCCGAGCGATCCCGCCGAGCTGGCAGAGATCGGCATCGAAGTGCTGCCCGAGGGCACATACCTGTGCATGAGCCGCTGGGGTATGCCGTACGAGCCCGAGGGCATCCGCGCCATCGTTGCCTGCATGGACGAGCACGCGCTCCAGCCCGTTGGCAACGCTTTCGACTTTTGCTACCTCGATACCACGAGCTACGACGAGTCCCACCAAGAGGACTTTTGCTGCATCCAAATCCCTGTTACCCTCCAGATGTGACAAAGGGACAGTCCCTTTGTCACATTCGTGGTGTGGCTGCTGCCCAAACCGTCACAACATTTGATGAAAATCTCGAAAACGAGGAAAAGCGTCGAATGTTGTGATGGTTTTCCTATCTGTGCCGGCGAGCCGCCGTGCCGTCTGGGGGTATAAGGCTAGCAAGTGTTTATTTGCGAGGCTTAAGGGGCGCCCCGTATGGATATTGATAACTTTGAATGGTGGTATAGCGAGGGCGAGGCTCCGGATGAGGAGTGGGACGAGCCCGCGCCGTGTGACGTGTCGAGCGACGAGGACGAGTCCGGCAATGATGCCGGTGTCGAGCCTGAAGCCGCCTCCGATGCCGCCGAACCCCTAACCTTTGAGCAGGCTTGGGCCCAGGCCGAGGCCGACGAGGCTAAGGCCGATGCCACGGCCACGCTCGGTGAGCCGGCCGACATGTCCATCTCGCCGGCGAAGACCCCACAACCGCGCCATAACATCGACCCCGGCAGCACGGCATCCTTCAGCATACTCGATGTGCCCTCGCAGGGTGCTCAGGCGCCCGCGCCCACGCATCGCCCCGACCTGGCTCGCGAGGAAGATGCAGGACGCCGCTCGCCGCTCGGCCCCATCCTTATCGCCTTTATGGCCGGCGTTATCGCTTGCTCGGCGATCGGAAATGTCTGGAGCCACGTGGAGCAACAGCGCAAGGACGCCGCCAAGGTCGAGATGTCTGTCGAGCAATCGCTCAGCCGCACGCGCTCGGTGCATGTGTCGGTCGAGGTTAAGGACGGCGCGACGTGGGATACCGCGCGCGGCGATAGCCAAATGCTCGTCCATATTGTGGGCCGCACGCTCAGGGGACAAGCAATCGACGAGTATCAATACGTCAATTCCGCTGGTGACGGTATCGAGCTCAAGCCCGGCGACTACGAGCTCACCGTCGACGAACCGCCCGTCGCCACCGACGGCACGCGCTACCGCGCCTCAAAGCGCATGGTTCCCGTGAGCTTTAACTCGCAGGCGCCCGATACGGTCGATAGCACTCCGCAGGGCGGGTTCGACCTTTACGCAATCGCTCAATAACTGCGCCTGCCGCTTCTCCTTGCCGCCAAGAGTGGGACAATAGCCCTCGACACTGTTGTTTATTTTTGGAGGAAGTAGCATGTCCACCGTCACCACCATCAAGCGCGGTGGCCTCACCGCGGCCATCGATTCCATGGGCGCCCAGCTCACGAGCCTTGCCCTCAACGGCAACGAGTATCTGTGGCAGGGCGACCCGGCCTTTTGGGGCAAGCACGCGCCCATTCTGTTCCCCATTGTGGGATCGCTGCGCAACAACACGGCGACGTCTGCGGCCGGCACCTGCGAGATGCCGCGCCACGGACTCGCACGCATCGTCGAGCACAAGCTGGCCGAGGTCTCCGAGGACGGCTCGTCCGTCACCTACGAGATCACCGACACGCCCGAGTCGCTCAAGGCGTTCCCCTTCCACTTTAAGCTCAACATGACCTATGCCCTGACCGGCGACGCCACGCTCACACAGACCTTTGCCGTCACCAACACCGGCGACGTGGACCTGCCGTTCTCGGTGGGCGGCCACCCCGCGTTTAACGTGCCCGCCCCCGGTGCCGAGGACGAGGCATTCGAGGATTACGAGCTGGCGTTTACCGAGGCTTGGACTAACGAGGCCCCCATCATTACGCCCGATGGCCTCATGACGTTCGAGGGCAGCTACAAGGCCCCCGACAACTCGGACGTGCTGCCCATCACGCACCGCAGCTTCGATAACGACGCCATCATGTTCACCGATACCCCGGGCTCCACGCTCACGCTGCGCGGTCGCAAGTCGGGCCACGGCGTCAAGATCGACTTTGAGGGCTTTAAGTACATCGGCGTGTGGTCTGCCGCCAACGACGCCCCGTTTGTGGCGCTCGAGCCCTGGACCGGTCATACCACCATGGACACCGAGGACGATGTCTTTGAGCACAAGGTCAACACCATCACGCTGGCGCCGGGCGAGACGGACGTCCGCAGCTTTAGTGTCACCTTGCTCTAGAGGTTCCGCCGTTCTGACGAACGGCGGACCGGTCGACGCTGCGCACCACCCAGAGCGACAATTTGTCATTCAAAAGGCAAGGCATAGACCTTCTGGTCATGCCTTGCCTTTTTCATGCCACTTGTTCGCTCTGGACGTCGCTCGCTGGCATTGCCAAAACATCGACGTTCCCAATGACTACCGCGTGTCTATTAATTTTTCGAGCTTGTGCTGCGCTGCTGGTCGCTGGCGTATATCCTGTTAAGTCGTCAGCATACGATTCAACAGGGAAGGCAGATTATGCATTCTCCCCATCAACGCGACGCGCATCCACAGCCGGTATGCAGCCGTCGCATCTTTTTGGGTAGCGCTCTCGCTGCGAGCGCTTCTGTCGTCGCCGGCGCACTTGCCGGCTGCCAGCGTCCCTCCACGCTGGAAGTAGTTCAGTCCACGACGGGCGGCGGTCGCGACGACCTGTCCGATTCTGTGATCGGCAAGGATAAGATCCGCATTGGCATGGAGGCGGCCTACGCCCCGTACAACTGGCAGGTTTCCGAGGCCAGCGAGTTCACGATCCCCATCGATAACGTGCAGGGAGCCTACGCCGATGGCTACGACGTGCAGATCGCCAAGATCGTCTGCAAGGCCCTCGGCGGCGAGCCCGTTGCCGTCAAGCAGAGCTTCTCGGGCCTTATCGACTCGCTCAACAACGGCCAGATTGACCTCATCATCGCCGGCATGAGCGCCACGCCCGAGCGCGAGGAGTCCGTCGGCTTTTCCGACCCGTACTTCATTGGCTACTTTGGCCTGTTCGTAAAAGAGGGCTCGCCCTACCAAAACGCCACCAAGCTCGGCGACTTCAGCGGTGCCACGGTGCTCGGCCAAAAGGACACCATGCTCGATACCGTCATCGACGAGATTCCGGGCGTTGTGCACAAGAACCCGGTCGATTCGGTCCCCACGGTGTTCTCGAATCTGCTGCAGGGCACTTGTGACGCTGTGACCTACAACACCGAAAACGAGAAGGGCTATATGGCCCAAAACCCGGGCATCGTGCCCATTCGCTTTGCCGAGGGCGAGGGCTTTAAGCAGGAGGTCACGGCAAATGTCGGTTGCCGCAAGGGCTCGGACAAGCTGCTTAAGCTCATCGACAAGACACTCAAGGGCATTAGCCAAGAGGAGCGCGACCAAATGTGGGACGCGTGCCTCGATCGTCAGCCGGCATAGGGAGGCAGCATGAAAACCATCAATCGTCTGGCCTCCTTTATCAAGGCCGACCACCGTTATGTGTATCTGGGTACGAGCGTCATCGCGGCGCTCGGCTTGGCGTTTAGCCAGCGCAACCCCACGCCGCTGAGCTTCTTGGCGCCTACGGGCGTGTTCCAAGACTGCCTCTGGGCGATCCTTTGGGCCTGGCTCGTCGTGTCGGCGGCGGCGCTGGCCACCAAGCTCATGCACTGGAACGACTATCGCGAAACGTCGCCGTTCGCATCCGAGCGTTTCCGTCGTGGCGCACGCTTAGGCAGCTACGTCGTGGTTGCCGTCGCGGCGATCTTCTTTATCGACCGTTGCGTCATGTCGTTTATCGACCTGGTACAGGTGAGCATTGTCTCGGATTCCAACCCCAGCGACTTTTTGTCGAGCCTGGTCTACATGACCTACAAGAGCGGGGACTTCTTTATCCGCGGCATCGAGATCACCATCGCACTTGCGACCTTCGGTACCGTCATCGCTTTTTTCCTTGCGCTGCTCTTTGTGTTTTTGCGCATTCAGACCTTCGATCGCGTGGACAACGACCTGGTGCGCTTCTTTAAGAGTGTCGGCCGCGGCTTTGCGACCATCTACTCCACCATCGTGCGTGGCACGCCCATGATGGTCCAGGGCCTACTCATCTATTACGCGGGCTTCACCGTTTTGCGCGGCATGGGCTTCGAGACCGCCCAGGCCAACCAGATCTGGAGTACCTTCACTGCCGGCCTCGTCACCATCTCGCTCAACTCTACCGCCTACATGATGGAGGTCCTGCGCGGCGGCATCGAGTCCATCGACCCCGGTCAGGCCGAGGCAGCGCGCTCGCTGGGTCTGTCACAGTGGCAAGCCATGCGCAAGGTCGTGTTCCCCCAGGGCATTAAAAATGCGATTCCGGCGCTCACCAACGAGCTCATCATCAACATCAAGGATTCGTCGGTGCTTTCGGTCATCGGCGTGTTTGACCTCATGTACGCTACTACCACGGTCGCCGGCGTGTACTACCGCCAGATGGAGGTCTACTGCGTGGCGCTCGTGGTCTACCTGATCCTGACGCTCGTGGCGAGCCGCCTGCTCGAGGCCTTTGGCAAAAAGCTTGGCGCCGAGGCCCCGGCAACGCTGCCCAGCTCCAACTAGGCTCAAGACGAGGAGAATCATCATGGCAGATACCGCCACTACCGGCACCGCGGCCGCCGCACAGACCAATGAGCCGCTTATCCGCGTCGAGGGCCTGCGCAAGAGCTTTGGCTCGCTCGAGGTGCTTAAGGGCATCGACCTCGCTGTCAATCCCGGCGAGGTCGTCACCATTATCGGCGCCTCGGGCTCGGGCAAGTCGACCTTCCTGCGCTGCCTCAACCTGCTCGAGACCCCGGACGCGGGCCACATCTGGTTCCACGGCCAGGACCTTACGGCCGAGCGCTGCAATATCAATAAGCTGCGCGAGGACATCGGCATGGTGTTCCAGGGCTTCAACCTGTTCAACAATATGGACGTGCTCGACAACTGCACGCTCGCGCCCGTCACGCTCAAAAAGATGAGCAAGGCCGAGGCCGAGAAGGTCGCGATGGAGCATCTGGCGAGCGTGGGACTCGAAAAGTTCGCGCACGCCGCCGTGGGTCGCCTGTCCGGTGGTCAAAAGCAGTGTGTGGCCATCGCTCGTGCCCTGTGCATGAATCCGCAGATCATGCTGTTTGACGAGCCGACCTCGGCGCTCGACCCCGAGATCGTGGGCGAGGTGCTCGAGGTCATGCGCAAGCTCGCTGCCGACGGCATGACCATGGTCGTCGTCACGCATGAGATGGCCTTTGCCCGAACCGTATCCGACCGCGTGGTCTTTATGGACAAGGGCGTGGTACTCGAGGACGCCGCGCCGGCCGAGCTCTTCGGCAATCCCAAGCACCAGCGCACTCGCGAGTTCCTCTCTCGCTATCTCGAGGACAAATAACCGGCGCAAACGCCTACGTTGCAGGGCCGCTCCCGTGGGGCGGCCTTTGTCGTCACAATCGAAAGGATGTCATGGCCGAGGTTTGGCGCTTCTTTGCGCATGAGGACGATTTTGCCGATATGGACGAGGCCGGCGCGTGCGAGCGCTTGGGCCGCGTGCTGTCGTTTCCGACCATCTCGAGCATGGATGCCGAGGCGGTGGACTGGCAGCCCTTCGACGACCTGCGCGCCTATATGCAGCAGGCCTGGCCGCGCGTGTTTGCGGCGGGCGAGGTCGAGCTTATCGACCACTCGCTGTTGGTGACGCTTGGCGGTTCCGACTCCGCCCTCAAACCCGTCATGCTCATGGGCCACATGGACGTGGTCCCCGTGGTGCCGGGTACCGAGGCCGACTGGACGCACGCCCCCTTTAGCGGACAGGTGGACGACACCTACATTTGGGGTCGCGGCGCTATCGACATGAAGGATCAGGTCGCAGGCATTCTCGAGGCGGTTGAGTATGCGTTGGCGCACGGCTGGGAGCACAAGCGTTCGCTGTTGCTCGCCTTTGGCCAGGACGAGGAAACCACGCAGTACGGCGCTGGAGCTATCGGCCGCGTGCTCGAGGAGCGCGGTGTTGAACTTGAATATCTGATCGACGAGGGTGACTACCGTATTGTTTCGGCTGCCGAGTACAACGCGGGCGAGGGTTGGCTCATGCACGCCGACCTGGCTGAGAAGGGTTATGCCGACATTGTGCTCAAGACAAAGAGCGCGGGTGGGCATTCTTCCAACCCCTACGGCGGCACGTCGCTCGAGGTGTTGAGCCGTGCCATCACCGCAATCTGCGATATCGAGTGGCCGACGCTCGTCACGGACCTGCTTGCCGCACAGCTCGTCGAGCTGGAGCTCTACACGGCCGACGAGATTGCTTCCAACAAGGACGCCATCGTGCGCGAGTGCCTCGCCAGCAAGAAGCTCTATCCGCTCGTGACCACCACCTGTGCACCGACCCAAATCGAGGGCGGTAGCACCGGTGCTAACGTGATGCCGCAGGATATGTGGGCCAATATCAATTTCCGCATGCTCGAGGGCACGAGTGTGGCCGATGTCGTGGCCTGCTGCCGCGTCGCCGTTGCCGAGGCGGGGCTCGCCGACCGTGTCGAGATCGAGCTCGGTCCTGGCAGCTCCGAACCCTCGCCGTCTCCGCGCATCGGCGGACCGGGACTCGAGACCGTCCGCGCCATCGCCGCCCGCTATTTCCGTGATCCAGAGGGGACGGAGGAAAACGGATCATCAGCGGCGGGCGGAGCTCCTATCGGTATCGTTCCCTCGACCGTGATTGGCGCGACCGATGCTGCCAACTACCAGCGCATTTGCCCCGAGTGCATTCGCTTCTCGGCCTTTGTGGTAGACGATGACGAGTGCGAGCGCGGTGTCCACGGCACCAACGAGCGCATCACCCGCCGCGCCTACCTCCAGGGCGTACGCTTTTTCATCGCTCTGCTTCAAACGCTCTAGAATGTGACAAAGCGACAGTCCCTTTGTTAGCCGTTGGGGACGTTCTTAAACGACTAGTCGTTAATGAACGTCCCCAACGGCTATGTCCACTCATTCCGTGCGGGTTATATGCAGGTTTGCCTGCGCACGCTATCATGTATGGGTTAGACCGCAACTATGTACCCCATACGCGAAGGGATGCGCATGTATCTGAAGATCGACATGTTCTAGCCGGGCTTACCCCCGCAGCGGCGCCGCGCGCCCCATCAACTCTGCCGATTTTCACCTTCACGCATATAAAGGAGTCCCGCCATGCGCGACAAGCTCGAAAAGATCATCAAGGCCTATGAGGAGCTCGAGAAGAAGCTTTCCGACCCGGCCGTTGCCTCCGACATCAAGGAGTTCACGCGTCTCAACAAGGAGTACGCGCACCAGTCCGACCTCATCGCCGCCTCGCGCGAGTACATCGGCGCGCTCGATGACATCGAGGCTGCCAAGGAAATGCTCCACGATACGACCGATGCCGATGAGAAGGAGATGCTCCAGATGGACATCTCCGAAAACGAGGCCAAGCTTCCCCAGCTCGAGGAAGACATTAAGTACATGCTCATCCCGAGCGACCCCAACGACGACAAGAACACCATCGTCGAGATTCGCTCCGCCGCCGGTGGCGACGAGGCGGCTATCTTTGCCGGCGATCTGTACAAGATGTATCAGCGCTTCTGCGAGTCGCGCGGCTGGAAGACCACCGTGCTCGACTCCAGCCCCAGCGAGGCCGGCGGCTTTAAGTCCATCGAGTTCAAGGTCGAGGGCGACCGCGTCTACTCCGTCATGAAGTTCGAGTCCGGCGTGCACCGCGTCCAGCGCGTTCCCAAGACCGAGTCCCAGGGTCGCATCCAGACCTCCACGGCAACCGTCGCCGTGCTTCCCGAGGCCGAGGAGATCGACGTTCAGATCAACCAGTCCGACCTGCGCATCGATACCTACTGTGCCTCCGGCCCTGGCGGTCAGTGCGTTAACACCACCTACTCCGCCGTGCGCATCACCCACCTGCCCACCAACACCGTGGTGCAGTCGCAGGAACAGCGCTCCCAGATCCAGAACCGCGAAGTCTGCATGCAGATGCTGCGCGCCCGTCTGTACGAGATGGAGCTCGAGAAGCAGCAGGCGGAGCTCGGTGCCGAGCGCCAGAGCCAGATCGGCCACGGCAACCGTTCCGAGAAGATCCGTACCTACAACCAGCCCCAGGACCGCGTGACCGATCACCGCATCGGCTTCAACTCCACCTACAACGGCGTCCTCCTGGGCGACCAGCTCGGCACCGTCATCGAGGCGCTCGCCGCCGCCGAACGTGCCGAGAAGCTGGCACAGGCAGTTTAAGTTACGGCGTTTTACCAAACGCCGTAACGGCTCGACGCTGCAAACGCCCCTAAGCGGCAATCTGACGTTCAATTTCAAGGGCGCGACCAGAAGGTCAGCGCCCTTTCATTTCACGTCACCTTGCTCGCTTAGGGGCGTTTTCGCTGACTTATGCTCAACCTGCGGCGCCTTAGAGGTGGTCATTGGGGACGTTCTTAAATGACCAGGTTGGGCATATTGCTTTGAGGTGTTATTCAATCAGCTGTGATGGCCTTTGAGCTGCTTACCTGCTTTAAGCAATTAACGGTGTGCATCTGCTATTGAAAATATTGCTCGAAAAATCGTCCAAGAAGTCGCGGGGCGATTTTTGGTGCGTCGCGCGTCAAGTGATTTGGCAAGTTCTTGGTTAGATATTGGTCAGTTTTGGGGCAACCTTGCCAAAAGCTTGACGAATGCAAATCTAGACGTCGGCGAATGAACACTTTGAGCGAGCCCGGTGCAAAATTCTGGGCTGATTCTCGATAATCGCCTTCAATCGTCCCTTGCCAAGCGCTGGCCTCGCTTACAATCTGCTCCGACATTCGCGCGCCGCCCGGCGCTTAAGAGGGGAGGGCCCCATGGCAAACGAGATCTGGACCATCAAGCGTTGTCTCGAGTGGACCAAGGAGTACCTGGCCGAGCGCGGCGAGGAGCACCCCCGTCTTTCTGCCGAGTGGCTGCTGTGCGCCGCCACGGGCCTGGCGCGCATTGACCTATATATGCGTATGGACGAGACGCTTAACGCGGCCCAGCTCGAGACCATGCACGCGGCCGTTGTCCGCCGCGCTAAGGGCGAGCCGCTGCAATACATCACGGGCAGCACGCAGTTTCGCATGATCGACGTCGCGTGCGCCCCCGGCGTGCTCATCCCGCGTCCCGAGACCGAGATGCTCGTCGAAGAAGTCCTGAACTATCTGGATACCGAGGTGCTGAGCCCCGAGGCCGCCGTCCGCCAGCGCGTGGAGCTGCCCTGGAACGATGGGGTCGAGCAGGCCCGCAAAGCCGAGGCGGCGCTGGCCGACGAACGCGCGACCGCCGAGCGCCGTGCCGCCAACCTGACGGCCGCCGATGAGGCTGCGCTGGGTGGCGACGTGCTCGGCAGCCGCGCCTATGCCGAGGAGCTTGCCGATCGCGAGGCCGAGGAAGCCGCCGTGCAGGCGGCAGAAGTAGAGGCCATGGAAACCCCCGAGCCCGAGCTCGACGAATACGGCATCGCCATTGAGGGTGCCGATCAGGAGGCGGCTTCAGCTCAGGATGCCGCTGCGCCTGCCCCAGCCGAGTCCCGCACTGCCCGCGTTCTCGAGGTCGGCTGCGGCACGGGCTGCATCTCGCTCTCCCTTGCCTGGGAGCGCCGCGGCCACGTTACCTGCACTGCTACCGATATCGAGCCGCGCGCCATCGACCTTGCTACCAAAAACCGCGATGCGCTTGGTCTCACGTCCGACGACGTCGCCTTTAGCCTCACCAACCTGGTGAGTTCCATTCCCCACGACGAGTGGGGCACCTTCGACGTGCTCGTCTCCAACCCGCCTTACATCCCGACCGACGTTATGCGCTCGCTGCCGCACGAGGTCAAGGACTTCGAGCCCGATTTGGCGCTCGAGGGCGGTGCCGATGGCCTGGACATCTTCCGCCGCCTGCTCAACGCGGCGCCCTACATGTTGCGCGCCGGCGGCCTCTTTGCCTGCGAGCTCTACGAGGGTGCCCTCGACGCTGCGGCCGAGCTCTGTCGTCAAGCGGGTCTGTCGGACGTGCGCATCGTCCACGACCTCACCGATCGCCCCCGCATCGTTCGAGCCATCGTCGCCGAGCCCAAACGTCGCCAGTAATATTTATTAACTGGTTAGCAAAAATTATAAATTAGTTTATAATTAGGACGGCTGAAAGAGGTCGGCCCATGCAACCTCCTACCTTTCGGGAAATCATTGCCCTACTCAAGCACGATGGATTCGTAAAGGTCGCGCAAGTCGGTAGTCATGCTAAGTATGTTTCTGGTGAGTGTGCTGTCACCGTGAACGGCTCTGGTGGTGATCGACCAAAGAAAGGCACGTGGGCAAGTATTCGTCGCCAAGCTGGATGGTAGTTGGAGGCAAAATGAGGCAGCGATTTACCTATGACTGCGTTCTCATAAAAGAAGACGACGCGTACTGCGCCAGCTTCCCGCAGATTCCCGGCGCCTTTGCCGATGGCGATACGCGCGAAGAAGCGATTGCCCATGCCACCGAGGCACTGATGGCGTTTTTGGCCGACGACCTCAACAACGGTTTGACTCCGGCAGGGTACGAACACTCGGCCGAGGTCGTGGCCCTTTCAGTCGAAATCGACCACGAGGACGCTCGGGAAGCGGCGTGCCGGACATTTAAAGACGCAGCGCTGGACCTCAAAGTCTCCGCTCCGCGGATTACCGCGCTGGTCAAAGCCGGCAAACTCGATGTTGAGCTTGTCGACGGCCGTCGGATGATAACGATAGACAGCATCGAGCGCTACGCCGCCCAAGAACGTCACGCCGGCAGGCCAAAGAAGTTCATGGCCGTCCAATAACCCCCTCACTTTCACCGACTACTAGAGCCGCTCACCAAACCAACATGCGCTCTGGGCAAATAGATTGAACGTTTCGTGCGAGAATGCCCCACAGTAAACAAACTTGCACCAGAGCGTAAGGGGCTGGCATACACATGCAGACGGTCTATCGGGTATACGAGGGAGCGCGGGAGCCGCATCGGCTTGCCGTCGAGCGTACGGCCGAGGTGCTCGGCTGTGGCGGTCTGGCCCTGATCCCGACCGAGACCGTCTATGGTGTCGCTGTGGCAGTTAACGCCTTTTCGGACGCCGTGCCTCAAGATACAAGCGAATTCCCATCGTGGCCGCGCGATCCGCAGGCCACCGTCAACGGCGCCGCGGTCCCCGCGCTCGGTACCGGCTATCGTCGTATCTTTACCCTCAAGCAGCGCGAGCTCACCCAAACGGTTGCCTGGCTGGTCGATGATGCCGAGGCGCTCGATCGCTATGGCGTGGATATCCCTAACGAGGCCCGCGTGCTCGCCCGACGATGCTGGCCGGGCGCCCTGACTATCGTGGTCAAGGCGGCCCCCTGCGTGCCGACCTTTATGCGCGCCGCCGACGACACGGTGGCGCTTCGCGCTTCGGCCTCGCCCGTGGTGCAAGCGCTCATCCGCGCCTGCGGCAGCCCTCTTGCCTGCACCAGCGCCAACACGCATGGCGCGCCCGCGCCGGCAAGTTTTGCCACGGTGGAGGAGCGCATCCTGGAGGGAGTCGATGTTGCCGTCGACGCCGGTGAGACCCCGTGTCGCGACGCTTCGACCATCGTGTCGTTCCAGCACGGCGGGCTCCAGATCCTGCGCCAAGGCGCACTTCCCGCATCAGAGATCGAGCGGGTCCTGTCTGGCCCGATGCAATAGAAAGGTGTAAGCGATGTCGTTGAATCTGGGCAGCCTGGGCATGGAAGATGCCTCGTTTAACTTTGGCGGTTCCTACATCATGGCGCTCGACTGCGGCACCACCTCGGTACTTGCGACCATCGTCGACGAGTACGGATGCATCGTCGCGCAGGCACGTCGCAGCGTTAAAACCAGCTTCCCGCGCCCTGGCTGGGTGGAGCAAGACCCCATGGCGGTGCTTGCCAGCCAGATCGCGGTCATGATGGAGGTCCAGTTTAAGAGCGGCATCCATTCTGACCGCATTGCCGCCATCGGTATCTCCAACCAGCGCGAGACCACGGTGGTGTGGGACCGCATAAGCGGCCAACCTATCTATAACGCCATCGTGTGGCAATGCCGTCGCACCGCACCTCTGATCGACGAGCTGGTCGAGCAGGGCGCAGAAGGGCTGGTGCGCTCCCGCACGGGACTCACGCTCGACCCGTATTTCTCGGCCTCCAAGGTGCAGTGGATTCTCGACAACGTCGACGGCGCACGCGAAAGCGCGGCGGCGGGCGACCTCATGTTTGGCACCATCGACACCTGGCTCATCTACAACCTCACCGGCGGCCAGGTCTTTGCCACCGACTACACCAATGCCAGCCGCACGGCACTCTTTAATATCCATACGCTCGATTGGGACGACGACCTGCTGGCACTCTTTGACGTTCCACGTTCCATGATGCCCGAGGTTCGCTGGAGCTCGGGCGACTACGGCCGCGTCGCGAGCGACATCATGACCAACATGCCGCCCATCATGGGCGTGGCGGGTGACCAACAGGCGTCGCTGTTCGGCCACTGCTGTTTCCGTCCCGGCCAGACCAAAAACACCTATGGCACGGGTTGCTTTATGCTCATGAACACCGGCGACGAGATCGTCGAATCCAAGAATGGCCTGGTCTCCACCATCGGTATCGCTGCGGACGGCAAAGTCAGCTATGCGCTCGAGGGCTCTATTTTTGCCGCCGGCTCAACGATGAACTGGCTTCGCAACAACATGGGCATCATCTCGAGCGTGAGCGAGTCGGCACAACTCGCCGCTTCGATTAGCGACAACGAGGGCTGCTACTTCGTTCCCGCCTTTGCGGGTTTGGGTGCTCCCTGGTGGGACCCGCATGCTCGCGGTATCGTGTGCGGTCTGACCGGCGCCTCGAGCCGTGCGACCATCGTACGTGCCGCCTGCGAATCCATGGCATATCAGAGCTACGACGTGCTGCGCGCCATGGAGCAGGACGTGGGGCTTTCGATTGAGCGCCTGTCTGTCGATGGCGGTGCCTCGCGCAACGAGTTCATCATGCAATTCCAGGCCGACCTGCTGGATATCCCCGTGCTGCAATGCGAGACGGTGGAGACCACGGCAATCGGTGCCGCGTACTTGGCGGGTCTTGCCGTCGGCTATTGGGAAGACCTGGAAGAGCTGGAGCAAAATGCCCAGATCGTTAGGACCTTCCTTCCCCACATGTCCGCCGAGCGCCGCGAGCAAAACCTTGCGGGCTGGCGTGATGCAGTCAGGCGCTCGCTCGGCACCTCACAGTAGGGCTGCGATGGGCTGCTCGATACAACAAACCGCTAAACTAATGCATGGCGTGCGGCGGCAACATTGCTGCGCGCCTTGTCAGCAAGGCCGTTTTGCGGCCGCAACGAAAGGGGCAATCAACCCATGACCGTCACCTACGATGCGTCCCGTGTGACGCTTGTCGATCACCCGCTCGTCCAGCACAAGCTGTCGATCCTGCGCGACAAAAACACCGGCACCAACCAGTTCCGTCAGCTCGTGCGCGAACTCGCGCTTTTTGACGGCTACGAGGCCATGCGCGACCTGCCTATGGAAGACGTCGAGGTCGAGACCCCTATCACCACCGCCACGTTCAAACAGCTTGCCGGCAAGAAACTCGCCATCGTGCCCATCCTGCGTGCGGGCCTTGGCATGGTCGACGGCATCCTCGACCTGGTGCCCTCCGCTCGCGTGGGCCACATCGGCATGGAGCGCGACGAGGTCACCCACGAGCCGCACGAGTATTACTGCAAGATGCCCAAGGATATCGACCAGCGCATCTGCCTGGTCGTCGACCCCATGCTCGCCACGGGCGGTTCGGCCGAGATGGCCATCAGCTACCTGCGCGGGCGCGGTGTCAAGGACATCCGCATGCTGTGCATCGTCGCGGCCCCCGAGGGCCTCAAGTCGCTGACCGAGAAGGATCCCGATGTACATATCTATACCTGCGCCATCGACGACCATCTCAACGAGGCTGCCTACATCGTTCCCGGCCTCGGCGACGCCGGCGACCGCATCTACGGCACGCTCTAGTCGCTGGGCTAAACGGCCGCGGCTGCAAATACGAAGAAACGGTGCGCGCGGACGAACAAAAGGCGACCGCGCGCACTCCTGTTAACGGACGTTTTGCCCTGCAGGGTTCGAGAAAAACGTATTACCGTACCTGCGGCATAAAGAAGGTCTTAAGAAAACGAACAGGTGCGTATTAACCGATGCTTTTTCGGTTGTACTTTAGCGATTGGCTCGTACAATAGTCACCAATGTTTGGCGGGAACTGTTCTGTGAAGCGTTAAAAAGGAAAGTGAGGACGCCAGTGTTTCAGATAGCCGATCTGCTCGCTATCGTTGCAGGCGCCATCGCGGGCGCAATTGCCTTCCTTCCCTTTGTCTTTACGCTCAAGCCGGTTCTTGACGATAAGCAGAATGCGGACATGCTCAAGGGTATGGTGAGTCTGGCGGTCTCGGCAATCGCTCTGCTCGTCTTTACCTTGGTTGTGTTTGTGTTGTTCGGAGAGGCATTTCGCATGTTCCTCCTGGGCGAGGCGATCGGCTTCGTGGCCTTTATGGCCGCCTGCGCGGTTCGCGTCGCCAAGGCGCTGCGAGATCCTCATGAGGTCGAAAGGTAAGTCGTGGAAATTTTTGAAAAGCTGCCTGATGAGATTAATCATCTGGTCAGCGAGTTCAGCTCCACCCCCGTCGTGGGCGATCTGAGCTGCGGCATCACGCAGTACTCGTTTTGGCTGATCGTCTCCACGATCGTGCTCCTGATCGTCCTGGCCGTGTTCAAGAAGAAGCAGACCCTGGTTCCCAAGGGCTTCTTCGTCAACGGTTTCGAGTACATCATCGAGTACGTCGAGAACGATATCGGCAAGGGTGTCGTGGGTGAGAACTGGAAGAAGCACTTCCCGTTCCTGTGCTCGCTTTTCCTGTTCATCCTGATCAATAACATGATCGGCCTGATCCCGGGAATGAAGCCCGGCACCGGCGCAATCGGCTCCACCGCCGCACTCGCCATTTTCGCCTTCGTGTACTTCATCTACTACGGATGCAAGGCTCACGGCGTGATCGGCTACATCAAGAGCCTCGCCCCGCAGGGCGTAAGCTTCCCGATGAACGTGCTTGTGTGGGTCGTCGAGCTTTTCTCGACCTTCCTGCGTCTCATCACGCTTGCCGTCCGTCTGTTCTGCAACATGTTCGCAGGACACGTGGTCATGGGCTCGTTCGCCATCATGGCGAGCATGTTCATGCAGCCGCTGCTTCAGCAGGTTTCCGCGGCCCACGCCGTTGGCGCCCTGCCTTCGCTAGCCTGGCTTGCCATCCTCATCCTGATCTATGCGATCGAGCTTGTGGTCGGCGCCATCCAGGCTTACGTCTTCACGGTCCTTACCGCCGTGTATGTCTCCGAGGCAGAGGAGGTCGCGGAGGAGGAGTAGCCTTCCGCTCGCGCCTTAAAGGTAAGCAATTCGTTAAACCGCCGGTGCCCGTACCCATGGAGCCCGGCAGTTATAAAAAAGGTTATCCTGCGTGAAATAAGACACGCACGACAAAGGAGGAATCGTGGGAGTTATCGGTTACGGTCTCGGTGTTATCGGCGCTGGTCTTGCTATCGGCCTGTCTGCTCTGGGTGCTACGGGTGCTATGGCCCGTCAGCCTGAGGTCCAGGGCCGCGTGTTCACCGTCTTCATCATGGGCTCCGCCTTCGGCGAGGCTCTGGCTCTGATCGGCTTCGTTGTCGCGCTGATCGTTAAATAGCACGGAGCGTCAAGTATGAATCTTTCATCCCAGAAGAGCGCGATCGCACTCTCCGCGTCCGCGGCCGCGCTGCTCATGCCGGTTTCCGCGTTCGCTGAGGACGGCGCTGCCGGTGCGGACATCCTCATCCCTAAGATGGCGGAGTTCATCCCGGCGCTTATCGCCTTCCTGATTATCTGGATCGTGCTGGCCAAGGTCGCCCTGCCGGGCATCATGAAAACCATGGAGGAGCGCGGCAAGAAGATCGAGGAGAGCCTCGACGAGGCCGAGAAGACCAAGCAGGAGGCTATCGCCAAGCGCGCTGAGTCCGACTCGATCGTCACCGACGCCCGTCGTCAGGCTGCCGACATCGTTCTCGAGGCCCGTAAGGACGCCGAGTCCGAGCGCGCCCGTATCATCGAGGCTGCTCACAAGGAGGCCGAGGAGATCATCGCCAAGGCCCATACGACCGTCGAGGACGAGCGCAAGTCCATTTACGCCGGTGCCGCGAGCTCCATCGCCGACCTGTCCGTTGCCGTCGCCACCAAGATCGTAGGCGAGGCACTCGAGGACGATGCCGAGCAGAAGAAGCTCATCGAGCGCTACATCCAGGAAGCAGGTAGCCTGAATGCCGACTAGCCGCTATCAGGACAAGGTGCTCGAGACCTACGCGCGCTCCCTTCTGGAAGCCGCTAAGGCCGAGAACCATGTGTTCGAGGACCTCGAGATGATCGAGCGCTTGGCTTCTGCCAGCCCCGAGATCATCGCCGTGCTCGACACCATGTCCAAGCGCGACCAGCTCGACCTTCTTCCCAAGGCGGCAGCTGCCTTTAAGTATGTTGCCGAGGAAGACGAGGATGTAGTGGGCGTGACCGTCACCACGGCGATCCCGCTCGACGACGAGCTGCGTCAAACCATCACTAAGAAATGCGAGCAGGACTTCGGCCGCAAGGTATTCCTTATCGAGCGGGTCGACCCGTCTATCGTGGGCGGCCTGGTGCTCGAGGCCCGCGGCGAGCGTCGTGATATTTCCGTCAAGACGCAGCTGCGCATCGCGCAGGAGACCCTCGCAAACTCTGCTAATTCGTACGGAGGTGAAGCCTAATGTCCGAAACCCTCAATGCCCAGGATATCGCCAAGAAACTGCAGGAGCAGCTCACGAGCCTCTCCGCGACGGTCGATACGCATGAGGTTTCAACGGTCGACGAGGTAGGCGACGGCATCGCGCGCGTCTCCGGCCTCAAGAGCGCCATGGCAGGCGAGCTTCTGGAGTTCAAGAGCTCCGATACCGGTGAGACCGTCTTCGGCCTTGCCCAGAACCTTGACCGTGACGAGGTCGGCGCCGTTCTGTTCGGTGCCGTCGACTCCATCAAGGAAGGCGACGAGTGCCGCACCACTGGCCGCATTATGGATATCCCCGTGAGCCGTGCCATGCTCGGCCGCGTCGTCAATCCGCTCGGCCAGCCCATCGACGGTTTGGGTGACATTGTCGCCACGCACCGTCGTCCCATCGAGTTCAAGGCCCCCGGCGTCATCGACCGTACCCCGGTGTGCGAGCCGGTCCAGACCGGCCTATTGGCTATCGACTCCATGGTGCCTATCGGCCGCGGCCAGCGCGAGCTTATCATCGGCGACCGTAAGACCGGTAAGACCGCCATTGCCATCGACGCTATCCTCAATCAGCGCGGCAAGGGCATGGTCTGCATCTATGTCGCCATCGGCCAGAAGGCCTCCACGGTTGCTAACATCCGCGAGACCCTCGCTCAGCACGGTGCGCTCGACTACACCATCATCGTTTCGGCAACCGCTGCTGATTCTGCCCCTATGCAGTACATCGCGCCTATGGCCGGTGCCGCTATCGGCGAGTTCTTCATGTACAACGGCGAGGACGGTAAGCCCGCCAGCGAGACCAACCCCGGCGGTCACGTGCTTGTCATCTACGATGACCTGTCCAAGCAGGCCGTGGCTTACCGTCAGATGTCGCTGACGCTGCATCGTCCGCCCGGACGCGAGGCCTATCCTGGCGACATCTTCTACCTGCACTCTCGTCTGCTCGAGCGTGCCGTCAAGATGTCCAAGAAGAACGGTTACGGCTCCATGACGGCCCTGCCGATTATCGAGACCCAGGATGGCGACGTTTCGGCCTACATTCCGACAAACGTCATTTCCATTACCGATGGTCAGATTTACCTGCAGTCCGAGCTCTTCTTCCAGGGCCAGCGCCCGGCAGTCGACGTGGGTATCTCCGTGTCCCGCGTCGGTGGTGACGCTCAGACCAAGGCCATGAAGCAGGTTGCCGGCAACCTTCGCCTGGACCTCGCTTCATATCAGGAGCTCGCCGGCTTTACGCAGTTCGGCTCCGACCTTGACGAGGCTACGCAGAAGCAGCTTACCCACGGCGCTCGCATGACCGAGCTCCTTAAGCAGCCGCGCTACAAGCCGTTTGAGGTTTCCGAGCAGATCGTTACGCTGTTTGCCGGCAACGAGGGCTTCCTCGACGATCTCGAGATCGCCGACGTGCTTCCCTTCCGTGCCGAGCTCATCGAGTACATGGACAACGGTTTTGGCTCGTTGCTCGACAAGGTTCGCGCCAAGAAGATCGACGATGACACCAAGGCTGAGCTCCTGCGCGTCATCGGCGACTTTAAGCAGCAGTTCATGGCAAAGCACCATGCCGATACGACTGGATCAGAGGAGAACTAAGCCCTATGGCCAACCTTCGCGACATTAAGAAGCGAATCTCCTCGGTTACCACGACCAAGCAGATCACGCGCACGATGGAAATGGTCTCTACGGCCAAGATTCGTCGTGCCCTCGATCGCTCCAAGCAGGCCGAGCCCTATAAGGAGGCGCTGACCGACGTCATGTTGACGGTTGCCGGCGACGCCTCCTGCTCGGGTACCGACCCCATGCTGCAGAGGCATGAGACGGTAAAGCGCGGCCTGATTGTCGTCATTGCTTCGGACCGCGGCCTTGCCGGCGGTTTCAATACGACGGTGGAGCGCACGGCCGAAAAGCTCGCCGCTTCTTGGGCGAACAATAGCATCGAGTGCGAGATCATTGCGTGCGGACGCAAGCCGGCCACGTATTTCCGCGACCGCGCGAACGTCATCATGCACTTTGAGGGCAATTCCTCCGAGCCCGATTTCAATCAGGCTCGCATGATTTCCTCTCATATCTGCGATGCGTATCGTGCCGGTGAGCTTGACCGTGTCGAGCTTGTCTACCACCACGCCAAGAACCGCGTGGATCAGGAGCTTCGCGTCGAGCACTTGCTGCCGCTCGATCCCGAGATGATCGCTATGGCCCACGGTCCGCGTAAGAACGAGACCGACGCCCCTAAGCGCATCTCGTCCACGTTCGAGTTCGTGCCCTCTCCCGAGCATGTTCTCGGCAAGCTTGTACCGTCGTATATCCTGACGGTCATCTACCAGGCCCTGATCGATTCGGCGGCTGCCGAGCAGGGTGCACGCCGCAAGGCCATGCACTCCGCGACGGAAAACGCCACCGCGATCATCTCGACCCTTACCCGCACGTATAGTCGCGTGCGTCAGGCTTCGATCACGACCGAGATTAACGAGATCGTCGGCGGAGCCTCAGCATTGGAGGAACAGTAATGGCTAATAACACCGTAAAGCTTGCGGTCGAGGAAGCCACCAAGAAGACGACTGCCGGTGATGGTCGCATCGTTCGTATCATCGGCCCTGTCGTCGACGTCAAGTTTGACGGCGCGGTGCCCCCGATCTACAACGCGCTCACGGTCGAGGCCGAGACCCCGATCGGTCATCTGAGCACGATCCTCGAGGTCGAGAGCCAGCTTCCGGGCGGCGTCGTCCGCACGGTCGCCATGTCCTCGACCGACGGCCTGCAGCGCGGCCTCATCGCCACCGATACCGGTGAGCCCATGAAGATGCCGGTCGGCCCCAAGACGCTCGGCCGCATTTGGAATGTCATGGGCAAGCCCGTCGACGGCAAGCCCATGCCCGAGGTGGAGGAGTTCTACCCCATCCACCATGCAGCGCCCCGTTTCGACGAGCTCACCACCAAGACCGAGATCTTCGAGACCGGCATCAAGGCCGTCGACCTGCTCGAGCCCTACATCCGTGGCGGCAAGACAGGCCTGTTCGGCGGCGCCGGCGTCGGCAAGACCGTTCTGATTCAGGAGCTCATCAACAACCTCGCCCAGGAGCACGGCGGCACCTCGGTGTTCACCGGCGTCGGCGAGCGTACCCGCGAGGGCACCGACCTGTTCCTCGAGATGAGCGAGTCTGGCGTTATCGACAAGACCTGCTTGGTCTATGGTCAGATGAACGAGCCGCCCGGAGCGCGTCTGCGCATCGGTCTGGCCGGCCTTACCACCGCTGAGTATTTCCGTGATCGTGGCCAGGACGTCCTGCTGTTCATTGACAACATCTTCCGCTTCTCCCAGGCAGGTTCCGAGGTTTCCGCACTGCTGGGCCGTATGCCGTCCGCCGTTGGTTACCAGCCCACGCTGGCAACCGAGATGGGCGACCTCCAGGAGCGCATTACCTCGACCAAGACGGGCTCCATTACCTCCGTCCAGGCTGTCTACGTCCCCGCAGACGACCTGACCGACCCGGCGCCTGCCACGACGTTTACGCACCTCGATGCCACCACGGTTCTTTCGCGTAGTATTTCGTCGCTCGGCCTGTTCCCGGCTATCGACCCGCTCGCGTCTTCCTCCGACGCTCTCGATCCCTCGATCGTCGGCGAGGAGCACTACCGTGTCGCCGTCAAGGTCCAGGAGCTCCTGCAGGAGTACTCCGACCTTCAGGACATCATCGCCATCCTGGGTATGGACGAGCTGTCCGAGGAGCAGCGCCTTACGGTCAACCGTGCCCGTAAGATCCAGCAGTTCCTCTCGCAGTCCTTCCACGTCGCCGAGAAGTTCACCGGCAACCCCGGTGTCTACGTCCGCGTCGAGGATACCGTCCGCTCCTTCGCCGAGATTGTCGACGGCAAGGCCGATGACCTGCCCGAGCAGGCTTTCCGCTATGCTTCCACGATTGAGGACGTGCGCGAGCGCGCCCGCAAGATGGGGGAGAAGTAGGTTATGCGTATCCGCATCGTGTGCCCCGTGAGCTGCGCCTATGAGGGCGACGCTGCGTTTGTGTCGATTCCGTCCACGGATGGCGAGTTTGGCGTTCTGCCTGCTCACTCCAGCGAGATCTGCACGATCGACCGCGGTTACGTTCGCGTTTCCGATAAGGCCATGGGCACTGTCGACCACACGTTTGCCGTGGCCGGCGGCTATGCCCAGGTTGCGGACGATGTCGTGACCGTTCTCGCCGAGCGCGCTTGCGATTTGGCGACCGTCGATGCCGACAAGCTTAAAGCTGATATTCAAGGTTTTGAAGAGAAGCTGGGTAATTTGTCGGAGGATGATGCACGCCGCGCCTACCTCTATAATGAAATCGCATGGTGTAAGCTCAAGCTTGCCCAATAGTCAAACGATTTAGCGTTCGACCATTTGCGAACACATCATGCCCGGGATGGCCCAGCCACCCCGGGCATGCTTTTTGAAAGGGTAGACCTTGGATATTATCCGCGTTGAGGGTGGCCACGCCATCGGAGGCTCTGTGCCCGTTTCGGGCGCCAAGAACTCCGCGCTCAAACTCATGGCGGCAACGCTTCTGGCGCCGGGCAAGACGACGCTGCAGAACGTGCCCGATATTTCCGATGTCCACGTGATGGGCAAGGTGCTCAAGGGTATGGGCGCCACAATCGATGTCCTTGACGAGCACACGCTCGAGATTGATACCTCTCAGGTCGATTCTTGGGAGGCCCCCTACGAGCTCGTTGCCAAGATGCGTGCTTCCACCGCCGTCATGGGACCCCTGCTGGGTCGCTTCCATCGCGCCAAAATTGCCATGCCGGGCGGCTGCAACCTGGGTGCTCGCAAGATCGATATGCACATTCTTGGTCTTGAGGCCCTGGGCGTTGAGTTCGATACCGCCCACGGTTACATCAACGCTAATGCGCCCCAAGGTCTGCGCGGTACCACCGTCACGCTCGAGTTCGCCAGCGTCGGTGCGACCGAGAACCTCATCATGGCCTCTGTGCGCGCACAGGGTACCACGGTTATCGACAATGCCGCCCGCGAGCCCGAGATCGTCGATCTCGCTAACATGCTCAACGAGATGGGCGCCAAGATTGTTGGCGCCGGTACGCCCGTCGTGACCATCGAGGGCGTGGAAGAGCTGCATCCTGTTACCCATCGCGTAGTGGGCGACCGCATCGAGGCCGGTACCTTTATCGTCGCCGGTGCGCTGATGGCCGACGATCGCGGTGTCGATGTCACGGGTTTTTGCCCCATTCACTTGGGCATGGTTCTCAAGAAGATGGAGCTTATGGGCATCGATTGCGAGCGTACCGACGACGGCGTCCATGTGAACCGTGCCGAGCGTATCAAGCCGGTCGATATCCAGACGCTTCCGTTCCCCGGTTTCCCGACCGACATGCAGGCGCAGATTATGGTGCTCTCCGCCCTTGCCGACGGCAGTTCCGTTATTACCGAAAACATCTTCGAGAATCGCTTTATGTTTGCCTCTGAGCTGGTGCGCATGGGTGCCGACATTCGTATCGAGAGCCATCATGCCATGATTCATGGCGTCAAGGGCTTCTCGGGTGCACAGGTTACCTCGCCCGATCTGCGTGGCGGAGCGGCCCTCGTCGTAGCGGGCTTGATCGCCGACGGGACGACCGAGGTTTCGGCCATCCATCACATCAAGCGCGGCTACGAGCAGTTTGTCGAAAAGCTGCAGGCGCTCGGCGCGCATGTCGAGCATGCTACCGTCCCCGATCCCGTCATCTACTAATACAGGTTGCCTATGTTTAATAAAAAGCCCCTCGCGGATACCACCGCCCGAAGACCCTCAACTGGTGCGCAGGCCAAGATCTACAGTCGCGATAACGTGGCTCGCTATTCCGAGCGCGCTCGTCAACGTCGTCGTAGCCACACGATTCGTCACGTCGCGCTCATTGTCGTGCTTGGCGTGCTGCTGAGTGCCACTACCGCTGCCGGCCTGTGGTTTGCCACCATTATGGGCAAGCTCGGCGATTCTAATGTCATTACCGACAATCTGCGTCGGGTTCTGGTTGACACCGATGAGGCAAAGGATCCGTTCTACGTGCTGCTTCTTGGCACCGACGGCCGTCCGGGCGAGGATACGTATCGTGCCGACTCGATTATCCTGGCACGCATCGACCCCACGCAAAAGCAGGCGACGCTCATTTCCGTTCCGCGCGACACCAAGGTCGAGTACAAGGGCGAGACCATGAAGATCAACGCCTGCCATACCGTTGGCGGCGCCGAGGCCATGGTCGAGGCGGTCAACGAGCTGTGCGGTGTTCAGATTTCCCACTATGCCGAGGTCAGCTTCGACGGTATGCAGGCGCTGATTGATTCGGTTGGCGGTATCGACATTAACGCAACCGATGATGTTGACGACCCCGAGCACCTGGATATTAAGATTACCGCTGGTCAGCAGCATATGGACGGCGCCACCGCCCTTACCTATGCCCGCTGCCGCTACACCTATGCCGACGGCGACTACACGCGCATGCGCCACCAGCGTCAGGTGCTTGGCGCCCTTGCCAACCAGATTCTCAATAACTTCGATGCCACGAAGATCTTTGGCCTGGTTAATTCGCTGTCCGATATGCTCGTGACCGATATGAGCGTTCAGGATATCGTGGCTACGGTCAATGCCATGCGCGGTATGGATGTCGACGGCATCTACTCGGCCAACCTGCCCTCGTATGCCGACGACAGCACCATGATCGACGGTGTGAGCTACGTCTTTGTCTACGAGGACGAGCTCAAGGAAATGATGGAGCGCGTCGATGCCGGCAAGGATCCCAAGGGTCCCAACACCATGGGTCTTTCCGACGGTTCCAGCTCTACGATCGGCGACCTGAACAACAACACGTCTGACGACTACGCAAACGGTACCGCAACCTCATCGGTCAGCTCTGACGATTCCGATGACTCAAGCGATTCGAGCGATTCGGACTACTACGAAGAGCCCACCGGCGACGGCAACGGCTACGAAGCCAACTACTAGAGTTACGCGGTTTTACCAAACCGCGTAACCAGTTGACGCTGCAAACCCGCCAGAGCGGCAATCTGTCTTTCAACTTCGGCGGCATGATCAAAAGATCAATGCCACCTCGTTTCAAGGCACCTTGCTCGCTCTGGCGGGTTTTCGCTGTCGGTGCCAAAACATCGGCGTAACACTTGGCACATGGGTAGTCATTGGGGACGTTCTTAAACGACTGGTCAAAGGGGGCACTCTTGATGCACTTGGCACTTGGGGACGTTCCTTTTGTACCGGCAGTTTGGGACACTCCTTGCTTCAAGAGGCTGGCGTGCGTCAACCTATTCTCGTTGCAGTAAAAAAACCGCCCCGTTCTTGGTTGAGGACGGGGCGATTCGTCTTTTGGACTTGTGCAGCCAGGCTTATGCAAAGCGGGCGACGAGCTCCTGGAGCACGTCGGTCATCTTGACGAGCGAACTGACCGGGACGAATTCGTTGACGCCGTGGTAGCAATAGCCGCCGGTAGAAAGGTTGGGGCAGGGCAGACCGCGGAACGACAGCTGCGCGCCGTCGGTGCCGCCGCGAATCGGCAGCACTTGGGGCTCAACGCCGCAGGCAAGGTAGGCTTCCTTGGCAACATCAATAAGCTCGGGAAAGTCACAAACGATCTCGGCCATATTTCGATATTGCTGCTTAATCTCGACCGTCACGCGCTCCTCACCCAGACGCTGGTTGAGCATCGAGGCGGCGGCATCAATAAGGTCGAGTTTCTGCTGGAACTTGGCGGCGTCATGGTCGCGGACGATGTAGCGCGCCGTGGCGTGGTCGACGGTTGCAGATACACCCTCAAGGTGATAAAAGCCCTCGTAGCCTTCCGTATACTCCGGGCGCTGCGCGTAGGGGAGCAACGCGTTGAAGTCGCAGAACAGATTGCCTGCGTTGACCATACGGCCCTTGGCGTCGCCCGGGTGGATGGACTGGCCCTCAAAGCGGACGGTCGCCTCGGCGGCGTTAAAGCACTCCCACTCCAGCTCGCCGATGGGGCCGCCGTCGACCGTGTAGGCGTACTTGCAGCCAAAGGTATCGATATCCAACAGCTCGGCTCCGTGGCCGATCTCCTCGTCAGGGCAGAAGCAAATGCCGAGTGCGGGATGGGGCAGAGAAGGGTCCTGAGCGATACGTGCGACAAGCGACATGATCTCGGCGACGCCTGCCTTGTCGTCCGCGCCCAGCAGTGTGGTGCCATCGCTGCAGACCAGGTCCTCACCCGCGAGGTCGTTCAGGGTGGGAAGCTTGACGGTACTCATGGCAACGGGCTTACCGTCAACCGTGCCGCAGACCAGGTCGCCGCCTTCGTAGTGTACGATGTGCGGCTTCACGCCGGCGCCCGGTGCAACTTCGGTGGTGTCGAGATGGGCGATCAGGCCCAGGGCGGGCTTGTCCTCAGCGCCCGCACTTGCGGGGATATGCGCGCAGACATAGGCATGCTCGGTCACGTGGGCATCTTCCGCACCAAGCTCGCGCAGCTCTTCAGCCAGCACGTTGGCAAGGTCAAACTGAACGGCGCTCGAAGGTACCTGGTCGCAGTTTGCATCCTCGGACTGCGTGTTGATCTGGACGTAGCGCAAAAAGCGCTCGAGGACATCGGGGTTCGTGGTGGTGTTTTCCATAAAGACCGCTCCAATCTTGGTCGTCGTGTGCAACAAGAACTCTAGCACGGTATGCCACGGCATACCGCGACGCTTGGATGGGGTAGAATCAGCCATTGAATGCAGAAGGGACGGAAGATCATGGATACGACAAATAGCTCGCGCGAACTACATCTGACGGTGGCGAACGAAGACTACTTGGAGTGCATGGTTCGCATTGAAAGCGAAGAGGGGGAAACCAACGGCGTGCGATCGGTCGACATCGCGCAGCGCCTTGGCGTCTCCAAGGCATCGGTCAATAAAGCGGTTTCGGCGCTCAAGGCATCCGAGCTTGTCGAGCAATCGCACTATGGCAAGGTAATCCTGACCGATCGCGGCCGCGAGGTTGGCACGGCTATCTGGTACCGTCATCGCCTCATCCGCACGTTTTTGGTTCAGGAGCTCGGTGTCGAATTTGAGCGAGCCGATTCCGAGGCCTGCATGATGGAGCATGCGCTATCCGAGGACACGATGAGCCGCTGGCTCGCCTATCTCGAAAAGCAGGGAATCAGCGTCGAGGAATAGCGGGATATATATGGATACGAGTTATTACAACCGCTTTGGTGCCGAGGAACTTACGCGCCGCTTGTCGAGCGAGACCTTGTTGGCGCAGGGCCCCATGGGCAGTGTTCTGTTGAGTGAGTACGACGCCGCCGATATTCCACCGGCGTTTTGGAATCTGGCGGAGCCGCAGACCGTTTCTCGTATCCATCGCTTGTATGTCGCCGCCGGTGCGCAGGTGCTCATTACCAATACCTTTCAGGCATCAAGCTATGCCCTCAAGCACGACCAGATTGCGCCGTCCGTGGCGGAGGTCAATCGCGGGGCCGTCGACGATGCCCGCCAGGCGCACCCTCAGCTACTGCTGGGCTCAATGGGCCCGATCGGTATTGAGTGGTTTGCCGAGGACTCTGTCGAGTATCGTGAAATCCGCGGCATTGCGCGCGAACAGGCGCACGCCTTGCTCAATGCTGGTGTTGACGGTCTGCTGATCGAGACGGTGACGTCTATCCGTAATCTGCAGCCCATGCTTGCCGGCGCCCGAGATGCCGCCGACGGCATGCCTGTTCTGGTGAGTTTTGTCGTTGACGATAAAGGCGACCTGCTGGGCGATGGCCTCAACATCGAGGCAGCCGTTTTGTACGCCGAAAAACACGGCGCAAATTCGGTTGGTGTTAATTGCTGTTCGCTTGCGGCCGCGAACGCGGCGGTGCCCAGGATGGTTGCATCGGCGACTACTCCCGTCACGGTGCGTCCCAACGTAGGCGATCCGGTCCAGACTCAGGATGGCCCCGTATGGCACGAGAACCCCGAAGCTTTCGCGCGCGCATGCATCGAATGGAGACATGCCGGTGCCGCAATGGTGGGCAGTTGCTGTGGAACCACGGCAATCACTACGGCCGCGATGGCCGAGGTGCTCGATATATAAAGGGCAAACCGCTCCATACGGGGCGGTTTTTTTATTGCTTGCATGTCCTCGGCAGCATTTGCCCAAATGGTGAATGCTGGTGCCGGCAGGTTGCCGAGTGCATGTTGCGGGTATACCCCATGCGTACCATGATCCAAACACTGTGAGGTGTCTGCGCGTGTGCGCGATAATTCATTTTGGAACTGACGGTTGGCGCGCTCGCGTCGATGAGGACTTCACTGCCGATAACGTTGCCCGTATCGCCGATGCCGTCGGCGAGTTGTGGCAAAAGACCAATCCGGGCAAAACGGTATATATAGGGTTCGACACCCGGCCCCTGGCGCGCGAGTTCGCTGAGCTTGCGGCGGGCGTGCTAGCAGCGCACGGGCTAGACGCCGTGCTCGCTTCGCGACCTGTCCCGACCCCTGCCCTTACGTGGGCGGCGGCTTATGACGGTGAGGCGTGCGGCGCGCTCATGGTGACGGGGTCCCATCATCCGCAGGGTTATCTGTGCCTCAAGATTCGCATGGGTGACGGCTCGACCGCCAACCAGGATGTCATCGAAGAGCTCGAAGAGACTATGGCTCCCGAGCCAATGGGGATCGAGGGGCAATATCGCACCGCGGATATCATTCCTGACTATATGCAGGCGGTGGCATCGTTTGTCGATGCCGAAGCCATCCGCGCCGCGCACTTGCGCGTGGTTGTCGATCCCATGGGCGGCGCAGCCCAGGGCTATCTAGCCGACTTGCTGCGCGAGCTTGGCGTTGAGGTGCACGAGATTCACGCCGGGCAGGTGTCTGATCAAGAAGATATCTGCCCCGACCCCGTTGAGCCTTGGGTGGACACTTGCGAGCGCACGGTTATCGAGGACGGAGCTTGCGCTGGCCTGGTGACCGACGGCGACGCCGACCGTATCGGCGCGGTTGACGAGCGCGGCAGATATATACATCCGCATCAGATCATGGCGCTCGTTTTGGGCGACTTGGTTCAATTTCGCAATTTGGAGGGGCGCGTCGTCGTCAATCTTTCATGCTCGACGCTCGTGCGTCGCATTGCCGAGGCGCTTGGCTGCCGCGTGACCGTCAAACCAGTCGGTTTCAAATATATAGCGGCGGAGATGAAGAAGGGCGGCGTCCTCATGGGCGGCGAAGAAGCCGGTGGTATCGGCATCGCCGCGCATATGCCCGAGCGTGATGGAATCCTCGCCTGTCTGATTCTGTGTGAGCTTATGGCAAAGACGGACGCGCCTTTGGGCGTTCTGGTCGACCAACTCGAGGACAGTTTTGGTAAGACGAGTTACGGTCGACGCGATTTGCGCCTTGAGGCCGAAGATGCCGAAACGTTACGAACCCTGCTGCCGGGCGTAAACCCCAAGTCGATTTGTGGCAAGGTGCCGCAAAACGTTAGTCATATGGACGGCTTGCGTCTGTCATTCGAGGATGACACGTGGCTGCTGGTCCGTCCTAGCGGGACCGAACCAGTGGTGCGCGTCTACGCCGAGGGGTTCTCGGTGGAAGAACGTGATGAGTTGCTCGATGCTGGCTGTGCTTTAGCTAGGGGGACGTATCCGCTTTAACCATGAGGCTGCCTTATATAAAGAGATGCTCGGCGAGCGGTAGGTAACGGCTGGCAAACGTTAGTCGGATCAGAAGATGTGTAGGAAATGTGTACGCCCAGATTCCCGCCCCCGGCGCCCCTCCGGTCTGGCAATATATCTCCTTGCCGCGCGGCCCGGTGCAACCGGGAA
>DXLR01000085.1:0-4920 GCA_019414625.1 Collinsella sp. | reverse complement strand
GGTCGTCGTTGCCTGTGTGGGCGATATTACGGCCGAGACCTGGTTCTCGGTACTGGCGGACTATCCCAACGTGAGCGTGTACCTGCCGTTGGGCGTGTGCGATAAATGCCGCAACATCGGCGGTGAGGACATTCTGGGCGAGGCGATTGCGAAGGCCGAGGAGTGGTCTGGCACGGGTATGGGCCTGGAGGTCGACCCCAAGAGCCTCAAGTGCCATAAGCTTCGCGAGTACGAGCGCAAGGAGTACATGGAAAAGATCGCCCGCACGACGGGCCTGACGGTGACCAAGCTCAATCCGGCGACGGCGGCGCTGGCCTCGGTGACGCAAAAGCTCAAGGCCCATCGCCATCAGATTACCCAGCTGGAGCGCACGCTCAACACCATGTGCGGCACCACGACGACCAAGCGTCGCCGTTCGCTCACGCACGGGCGCCAACTGGTGCTCTCAACGTTGCAAAACCACCCCGAGCTTGCCCAGAACATGCAGGTGAGCACGCCGGAGTGCGATTTTGACAAGTGTACGTCGTGCGGCGAGTGCGTCAATGTATGCCCCACGTTCGCCTGCGATTTGGTGGGAAGCGGCCGCTTTGCGTTGGAGTCCACGTATTGTTTAGGCTGTGGCGCCTGTGTCAAGGTTTGTCCCGAGCATGCGCTCAAGCTGGTTCAACACGACGCGTCCAATCTGGTTGTCGTCGACCCCGAGGCCGAGGAAAAGGCTGCCCAGAAGGCCAAGGCCCACGAAGAGGCGATGAAGGCCAAGGCCGAGGCAAAGGCCAAGCTCGACAAGATGCTCGACCAGGTGGAAAAGCTCGCGGACTAGCTGGCGACCCCAATCTCTGCTTCATTTGCGCCGCCGTGGCGTCCGGGTTCGCCTGGATGCTGCGGCGGCGCTATACTTATGCAGTTTGAAGTACCTGTACCAAAAGGAGCTGTCGTGTCCCTTTCCATCGGTATCGTGGGCCTGCCCAACGTGGGCAAGTCGACGCTGTTCACCGCGCTTACCAAAAAAACCGGCCTTGCCGCCAACTACCCGTTTGCCACGATCGACCCCAACGTGGGTATCGTCGATGTGCCCGATAACCGCCTGCAAAAGCTCGCCGATATCGTCAACCCGGGCCGCATTGTGCCGGCTACGGTCGAGTTCGTCGACATCGCAGGTCTGGTGAAGGGCGCCAACGAGGGCGAGGGCTTGGGCAACCAGTTCTTGGCAAACATCCGCGAGACCGACGCCATCTGCGAGGTCGTGCGCTACTTTAAGGACCCCAACGTTATGCGCGAGGTGGGCCGCACGGGCGAGTTCGTCGATCCCGCCGGCGATGCCGACACTATCATGACCGAGCTCATCTTGGCCGACATGGGCACGCTCGAGAAGCAGCTGCCCAAGCTCGAGAAGGAGGCCAAGCGCGACAAGGAGCTCATGCCCAAGTTCGAGGTGGCCAAGCGTCTGCTTGCCTGGCTCAACGAGGGCAAGCGCGCCGCATCCATGGAGATGACCGACGAGGAGCGCGCCGCTGCCAAGGGCCTGTTCTTGCTCACCATGAAGCCCATTCTGTATGTGGCCAACGTAGACGAGGATATGCTCAACGAGGACCTGGCGCCCATCGACGGTGTCAAGCCGTTGCCCATCTGCGCCAAAATCGAGGCCGAGCTTTCCGAGCTCGATCCCGAGGACGCCGCCGACTACCTGGAGAGCCTGGGCCTGGAGCAGCCCGGTCTGGACGTGCTCGCGCAGGCCGCCTACAAGCTGCTTGGCCTGCAGTCGTTCTTTACGGCTGGCGAGATGGAGGTCAAGGCCTGGACGGTGCGTCAGGGCGCGACCGCCCCGCAGGCCGCCGGTGTCATCCACACCGACTTTGAGCGCGGCTTTATTAAGGCCGAGGTCATTGGCTACGACGACTACATCGAGCTCGGTGGCGAGCAGGGCGCCAAGGCCGCCGGCAAGCTGCGTATTGAGGGCAAGGACTATGTCATGGCCGATGGCGACGTCGTGCACTTCCGCTTTAACGTATAAGGACGACGCATATGTTTAAATATGGCAAAAAAGCTGGCTACATGGGTATTGCGCTGCTCGTACTTGCGGTGATTCCGCTGGTGGTCGCAGCGTGTGTTATCCCCAACATTGGTCCCGAGGTAGCAACAAAGTTTAATGCTGCCGGCGAGGCGACGCGCTGGGGCAAGAGCTACGAGTTGCTGGCGCTGCCGGTGCTCAACTTGCTGCTGAGCGTGGCGACGTACTTTACGGCGGGACGCCAGGCAAAGAACAATGAGGAATCCGCCGCCATGGCGCGCATCGTGTGCGAGCGCTACCTGCGAAACGGCTGCATCACGGGTGTGTTTCTCAACGTAATCAACGTCTACTTTATGTATTCGGCGATTACCGGTATGGGCTTTGGCCTGGGCTTTTAGCTTGCGCCTTTAGGCAACGAGCCTGCAAGCATATTCGATGGCTGCTGCGAGGCCGCCGCTCGATCGTGGTTGAAAGACTACATCGGCGGCGGCCTCGTTTTCGTATCCGGCACCGCGGAGGCAGAGCGCGATACCGGCTTCTAAAAGGAGCGGCAGGCCGCGTTGACTGGTTGCGATTACGGCAGCCTGATTGAGCGAGCAACTGTGCGCTTGGCATTGGATGGCAAGTTCACCTTGCGCCGGGCAAGGGACCAGAACAGCGGCGACTCGACTTGATAGCAATGCGAATGCTGTGCGCTCATCGGGCGAAAGACATTCTGCTTCAACGACGACGAGCTTGGGCGGTGCGCTGTTTGTGCGAAGCGTGGCTCGGTACATGCGGACCGAAGAACCCGACATAGAAAACTCCTGTGTATTCGGCAAAACGTAAACTATAGTTTACGTTTTTGTTCAGCTCCATTTCAAACTCGGCTGCATGGACGAACGTGCGAAACAGATTCTTGGCAGGCGGGTCGAAGAGACACGCAGGGACCTTGGTATCTCCAAGGTTGATTTTTGTGTGGCGACAGGAATCAGCCGACCCTACCTCGACCGAATCGAAGATGGGACGGCAAATTTCACGCTCAAGGTTCTATTTAAGATCGCGCCCGCACTCGGCATGACGGTGTCAGAGCTTCTCGAGGGGATCGAATAGGGGATACCCGTCGATAACTGAATTACGCCATCGGGATGCGGTCGTGGTTGACTTGGCTGTAGAACAGGCGCTGGATCTCGGCGGCATCGCGTGACTGGCCGAGTGCCCACATGGTTTTGGCCACGAGCGTCTCGGTTGTCATATCGTCGCCGCGCAAAATGCCCGGATGATCGGCGTAGGCACGGCCGACCTCATAAACACCCAGGTCAAGGCCCTCTTCGGGGACCTGCGTGGTCATAACGACGGTGCGGCCCGAATCGACCCAGCGGAAAATCGCCTCTTGGAACGACTCGCCCGACTCGCCAAACTCGGGGATACCGCCAATGCCAAAGGTCTCAAGGATTACAGCGTCGTAGCTATCGGCAAGGGCGTCGAGGATGCCCGGGTTTACGCCGGGCGTGAGCTTGAGTACAAATACGCGCGGGTCGATGCTGTCGTAGAAACGCACCGGGTTTTCGCCCTGATGCGTGCCGTGAAGCCCGTTGCGCACGATGCGGTCGTTGCGGATATAGGCGATGGGCGGATAGTTGACGCTAATGAACGCGTTAAAGCTCATGGTGCGCTGTTTGCGGGCGCGCGTACCGGCAATGGCTACGCCGCCAAACACGATTGAGACGTCGTGCGAGTGCTCGTCGAGCGCATAGAGCAGGCTCTGGTACAGGTTGAGCTTGGCGTCGGTAAAGGGATTGCCCATGGGCTTTTGCGAGCCGGTGAGTACGATAGGCTTGGGGCTGTCCTGAATCAGATAGGAAAGCGCCGCCGCGGTGTAGCTCATGGTGTCGGTGCCGTGCAGAATCACAAAGCCGTCGTGGTCGGCATAACCCTCGACGATGACGTCGCGGATACGCATCCAGTCACTGGGGCGCATATTGGTGCTGTCGATGTTCATGGGCTGCACGACGTCGAGCTCGCAGAGGCCCGAGATCTCGGGGACGCTCTGGGCGAGCTCCTCACCGGTCAGGGCGGGGGAGAGGCCGTTGCCGTCCTCGGTCGATGCGATGGTGCCGCCCGTGGCGATGAGAAGGATGCGCTTCATGCTGGTATTCCTATCGGTTTTGTCGCCGCAAGGGCGGAGTCGTTCGGCAGTATTGTGGCACAGGGCGTCCAATGTTCAAACGTAATACATCATCTGTAATGTTTAGTAATACTTCAACTGCCGTCAAATAAGGGCCCAGGTCGTGCGTTTGCCGTGCGCTGATGGCCGCGAGGGACGAGAAACCCCATATAACGTGTACACTATGGAAGTTATTATCGTTCATTCACGCGGGTGGGCACCGGCTCCCCGCCAACAAGAGGGGGAAACCATGGATCAAAAGGCTTCCGCAAAGGTCCTCGTACTCGACTTTGGTGCGCAGTACGGTCAGCTCATTGCCCGTCGCGTCCGCGACCTCAACGTGTATTCCGAGATCGTTCCCTGCGACATCTCGGCCGATGAGATTCGCGAGATGAACGCCTCTGCGCTCATCCTTTCCGGCGGCCCGGCCTCCGTGTACGCCGAGGACGCTCCGTCCATCGATCCCGCCATCTTTGACCTTGGCCTTCCCGTCCTGGGCTTTTGCTACGGCCATCAGATCACGGCCGTGACGCTCGGCGGCAAGGTCGGCCACTCCGAGGTGGGCGAGTACGGCCGCGCCACCATCACGCGCACGGCTGGCGCCAAGCTCTTTAACTCCACGCCCATGGAGCAGACCGTGTGGATGAGCCACCGCGACGCCGTGTCCGAGGTGCCCGAGGGCTTTACCGTTACCGCCAGCACCGACGTATGCCCGGTTGCCGCCATGGAGTGCGTCGAGCGCAAGATTTTCACCACGCAGTTCCAC
>DXLR01000084.1:0-4270 GCA_019414625.1 Collinsella sp. | reverse complement strand
TTAAGTTTGTCGCGAGTTCCGCACGCAAAGGAAAGCACTTAATGTGCTTTCCGTCTTGCGCAGGACTGTAGAGCAGCAAACTTAATCGCCCCGCCCGGCGAGCAAGCGGACGACAAACACATCTGTCCAATAATTCGTCTGAAACACAATGAAAAACCGTTTGATGTGAGTTAATATAAACAACGTCGTGAATCTGACTCCTGCCACATACATGACAGGGGTTAAACACAAAAAAGGAGTCAACTATGGTTTCTGAGAAGGCTACCCTCGTTAATCCTCAGGGTCTGCACATGCGTCCGGCTGGTCTGTTCGCCTCCACCATGGGCAAGTACGCCTGTGACGTGACGGTCGTCACCCCCGAGAAGGAGGTCAACGGCAAGTCCCCGATGGCCCTCATGGCTGCTGGTATCCCCTGCGGCACCGAGGTCGAGGTCAAGTGTGACGGCGCTGACGAGGCCGAGGCTCTGGCTGCTGCCATCGAGCTCATCAAGAGCGGTCTTGGCGAGTAGAACTCAAACGGGTCGCATGTTGAACAACTAAGTTCATATTTGGGGGCGCAGTGACCTGTTGTAAGGTAACTGCGCTCTTTTGTCATGGATATGGCAAAACGCTTTATCACATGACACGGAGAGAGGAATGGGAATGTATCAGGGAGTCAACGCTTCCGAGGGCATCGGTATCGGCACCGTCATGGTCGCCGTCGATCCCGACTTGACGTTTGAGCCGCACGAGGTTGCTGATTCGGCAGCAGAGAAGGAGCGCTATCAGTCCGCTCTTTCGGTCTTCTGCGAGAAGACCCAGGCTCAGGCCGACCACATGAAGGAGACGGTGGGCGAGGCCGAGGCCGAGATCATGAGCGGACACATTGTCCTGGCTCAGGACCCGGGCATGACCGACGCCATCAATGCCGCCATTGACGGCGGTACCTGCGCCGAGCAGGCGCTCATGGACACCTCGACCATGTTCGAGAACATGTTCCTGTCCATGGACGACGAGATGTTCCGTCTGCGCGCGGCCGACATCGCCGACATCCGCACCGGTATTCTGGCCGAGCTGCTGGGCAAGGAGGTCGTCGACCTCTCCGTCCTGCCCGAGAACACCGTCGTTGTCGTGCACGACCTCACGCCGTCCATGACCGCCACGATCGATAAGGCCCACGTTGCCGGTATCGTCACCGAGACCGGTGGCCGCACGTCGCACTCCGCGATCATTGCGCGTGCCCTCGAGATCCCGGCTGTCCTTTCGGTTTCCAACAGCTGCACCGCGCTGCGCAACGGTATGACCGTCGTCGTCGACGGTGGCAAGGGTATCGTCGAGGCCGATCCCGACGAGGAGACGCTCGCTGCCTACACCGCCAAGGCCGAGGCCTTCGCTGCCGAGAAGGCGGCCCTCGAGGCCTTCCGTGGCAAGCCGTCCGTGACTGCCGATGGCATCAAGAAGATCATCGCCTGCAACATCGGTAACCCCGATGACGTGCCCAACGCGCTCGATCACGACGCCGAGGCCATCGGTCTGTTCCGCTCCGAGTTCCTGTTCATGGACTCTGCCGAGCTTCCTTCCGAGGAGGAGCAGTTCAACGCCTACCGTAAGGTCGCCAGCGCGCTCAAGGGTGCTCCGGTCATCATCCGTACGCTCGATGTGGGTGGCGACAAGGAGATTCCGTATCTGCATATGGTCAAGGAAGACAACCCCTTCATGGGCTTCCGCGCCGTGCGTTACTGCCTGGCCAATCCCGACCAGTACAAGGTCCAGCTCCGCGCTCTGCTGCGCGCTAGCGCCTTCGGTGACGTCAAGATTATGATCCCGCTCGTCACCTGCGTCGAGGAGGTCTTGGCTGTCAAGGAGCTCGTCGAGCAGTGCAAGGCCGAGCTGACCGAAGAGGGTCGCAAGTTCAACGAGAACATCGAGGTCGGCATCATGGTCGAGACGCCCGCCGCTTCGCTGCTCGCAGACCGTCTTGCCGAGGTTGCCGACTTCTTCTCCATCGGCACCAACGACCTGATCGGCTACACCATGTGCGCCGACCGTGGCAACGACACCATCTCCAACCTGTACCAGGTGTACTATCCCGCCGTGCTCCGCTCGCTCAAGAACATCATCGAGAGCGGCGTGAAGGCCGGCATCATGGTCGGTATGTGCGGCGAGGCCGCTGCCGATCCGCTGCTCGAGCCGCTGCTGATCAGCTGGGGCCTGGAGGAGTTCTCGATGAGCGCTCCGTCGATCCTGCGCGCCCGCAAGACCATCAGCCAGTGGACCAAGGCCGAGTGCGACGAGCTCGCCGAGAAGGCGCTCGCCTGCAACACCGCCGCCGAGGTCAAGGCACTGCTCGAGTCCGCAGCTCGCTAATTTGGTATCAGAGGTAACCGCGTGGTTGGAATGGGCCGGCCACGCGGCCCTCACATATACAGGGGGTACTGTAAATGTTCTACACGCTAACCGCTAACCCGGCTGTCGACATGACGGTTTCGAGCTCTCCGCTCGAGCCCGACGAGAACGTCCGCACCGGCTCGGCCAGCTACACGGCTAACGGCAAGGGCCTCGACGTGTCCTTCGCCTTTAAGAAGATGGGTGTCGACACTGTCGCGCTCGGCTTCTTCGCTGGCTTCACGGGCAAGTTCATCGTCGAGGAGGTCATGAACCTGGGTTGCCTCTGCCGCCCGGTCTGGACCGACGGTATCACGCGCATTAACACCTACGTCAACGATGGCCAGCACGAGTACGGCATCCTGAACCCTGGCGCTCCTATTACGCCGCAGCACCAGGAGGAGCTCTACAACATCCTGGACACCGCGGGAGATCTTGAGTGCCTGATCGTCTCCGGCTCCGTGCCTCCCAAAGCTACGCCCGACTTCCTGGCTCAGGTCATGGAGCACGCTCAGGCTCGTGGCGCCGACGTCGTCCTGGACCTGTCCTCCGACAAGCTCAAGGAGCTCGCTCACAAGAAGCCGCTGCTCATCAAGCCGAACCATCACGAGATGAAGGCCATCTTCGGCGTGCCGGTCGACACCGACGACGAGGTTCGCGTTGCCATGAAGATGGCTCACGACGCTGGCGTTCAGAACGTGCTGCTTACCCGTGGTAGCCGCGGCGACGCTTACTTCTCCAACGGCGAGGACATCTGGTACGCCAAGCGTGAGTTCAACATCAAGCTGGTCTCTTCCGTCTGCGCCGGCGACTGCACCCTCGCTGCGTTCCTGCACAAGTGGTACAGGGATCGCGACAACGTCGAGGAGGCCATGAAACTCGCTATGGCCACCGGCGCCAACGTTGCCGAGTCCGTCGGCATCGGCGACTTCGGTCACGTCGACGAGTACAGCAAGTGCGTTGCTGTCCGCAAGCTCGATCGTCAGTAATCGAAACGCGACATATTCGTGCGCATGCGGCGCCCCGGTTTCGGCCGGGGCGCCTTTTCTGTTCCGTCATGGGGGAGAGATGTTCTGCCGTACTTCATCGCTTCCACACCGTTCACCGAGTTGTCCTAGCCTTTTACCGATGGGTGGAATATACTTTCATCAACACGTTACTTCGTGAAAGGAACATTCATGATTTACACGCTCACTGCAAATCCCGCCATTGACTACAACATCGCCTGCGACGGCCTTGCTGCCAACACCGTCACGCGTACCCGTAACGCCGTCTACACGCCCAACGGCAAGGGCCTAAACGTCTCGTTTACGCTTGACCACTACGGTGTCGAAACCACGATCCTGGGTTTCTTCGCCGGCTTCTCGGGCGAGTTTATCGTTAAGGGCGCCGAGGCCCTGGGCGTGCCCGTCAAGCCCGTGTGGACCGACGGCATCACGCGCGTCAACGTGTTCCTCAATGCCGGCCCCGACACCGAGTACAACATGGTCAACGCCGGTGCCGCCATCAACGAGGCCAACGAGCAGGAGATGTTTGAGCTCATCGATTCGCTCGATGACATGACCTGCCTGGTCATCAGCGGCTCGCTGCCTCCCAACACTTCCGAGGGTTTCCTGTCCGAGGTGCTTCGCCGCGTCAAGGCCAAGGGGGCCGAGTTCGTCCTCGACATCTCGAGCCATCAGCTGGCAGACCTCATTGCCATGGAGCCGTTGCTCATTAAGCCTAACGACGACGAGCTGCTCGACATCTTTGGCATTAAGGTGAGCGGTGGCGACGACGAGTCCGTCAAGGGCGCCATGGCCGAGCTGCACGCCAAGGGCGCTAAGAATGTACTGCTGACGCTCGGCGGCGACGGCGCGTACTTCTCCAACGGCGAGCACATCTGGTTTGCCAACCGCACCTTCGA
>DXLR01000083.1:0-9255 GCA_019414625.1 Collinsella sp. | reverse complement strand
ATAAAAGGCGTTGGCGCGCGAAAGCACCGAGGGAAACGATCCGAGCACCAAAACGCGCGAGCGCTCGTCAAACACGGGTTCAAACCCATGCTCAATATGTTGATAGCCCTCGTCGGACACAGGCATGGGCTAGGCCCTCAGTAGATAGCGCACCTCATAGGGTGCAAGCTCGAGGGTACCCGTAAGCTCGACCGTGGGCGCATCGTCGGCAAGTAGGTCGGCAAAGGAGCCGTTGAGCTCGCCGGCTCCAAAGGTATAGGGCTCGTTCACGGCATTGACCGCCACGAGCACCGTCGCGTCGTCGCAGGCGCGCTCGAACAGCAGCTGCTTGTTCTGAATCACCACGTTGCGATAGGCACCATAGTTGAGGGCACGGGCCGCCGCGTCGTCTGCCGAGCGCAGGTGCGCGAGCTGCTTGATGAAGGCCGTCAGCTCGTTGGGCGCAGGCTCATCGAGCGCAGGTCGCAGCGCCCAGTCACCATCGGGGCCGCCCTTTTCGCCAGGAATCCCCCACTCGCTGCCATAGTAGACGCACGGAATGCCCGGCATGCCAAAGAGCATGCCATAAGCGGGGCGCAGACAGGACTTGTCGGTAAGGATGCTCGCCAGGCGCGGCACATCGTGGTTGTCGACAAACGACAGCAGATGCTTGCCGCGATAAATGCACCACGGGTCACCGCCAAACTGGCGGTGCAGCGAGTGCGCGATCTCGAACATATTGACCGAGTTAAAGCTGGAGTACAGGCCCTTGTAGCACTCGTAGTTGGTGCAGGAGTCGAGCATCTCGTCGTTGACGATCTGGTTGTAGTCGCCGTGGAGCGTCTCGCCGATCAGCACAAAGTCGGGCTTGAGCTCACGGGCAAAGGCGTGCAGGCGGCGCATAAAGTCGCGGTCGAGCATATAGGCAACGTCCAGGCGCAGGCCGTCGACGCCAAAGACGTCGGCCCAACGGCGCACGGACTCGAGCAGGTAATCGACCACGGCGGGGTTTTGCAGGTTGAGCTTCACGAGCTCAAAATGGCCTTCCCAGCCCTCGTACCAAAAGCCATCGCCATAGCAGGAGTCGCCGTCAAAGCTGATGTGGAACCAATCCTTGTAGGGCGAGTCCCACTTGCGCTCCTGCACATCGCGGAAGGCCCAAAAGCCACGGCCCACATGGTTGAAGACCGCATCGAGCACCACGCGGATGCCATGGGCGTGCAGCGTCTCGCATACAGCGGCAAAATCGGCATCCCCACCCAGGCGACGGTCGATATGGCGCAGGCTGCGCGTGTCGTAGCCATGGCCGTCGGATTCGAGCGGCGGGTTAATGAGCACAGCACCGATGCCGAGCTCTTGCAGGTAGTCGGCCCATTGGGCGATCTTCATGATGGGCGCATCGGGGTTGGGCGCTGCGTTGGCAGCCTGGGCGAGCTCATCTTCGGCAACGGGCGCGGCGTTTTCGCGCGGAGCTCCGCAAAAGCCCAGCGGATAGATCTGATAGAACGTCGTCTCGTATGCCCACATAGCAACCTCCCGGTAAGCTCAACACAACGACATCCATTGTATGCCCGCCGCGTATCCCCTCCCCCAAAATAAGTTGCGGTGAAATAATTCCTGCTTGGGCCTTCAGAGGCCTTAAACAGGAGCTATTCCACCGCAGCTGATGAGGGGACGTGATTAGGCGACGGGCTTTGCGCGGCGTATGGCCGGGAACAGCACCGTGATGGCGAGGATGACGCCCACGACGGTAATCGCCCCGCCCGCGAAGCCAATCCAAGCGATACCGGGACCCGAAACCACGGCGCCACCGATTGCGGTGCCCGTGCCGATACCCAGATTGAACAGGCCCGAGAAGATCGACATGGCGACGGCCGACGAATCCGCCGGTGTGTACTTGATGAGCTCGGCCTGAAACGCCACGTTAAAGGCCGTGGCGCAGCAGCCCCATAGCGCGCAAACAGCGAGAACGGCGACGAGCGACGGTGCAACCGGACCCATGAGCAGCAGAGCCACCGGCACGCCGGAGAGCGTGATAGCCAAGAACGGGAAGCGATGCCCATCGAACAGACGGCCGAACAGCCAGCTTCCGAGCAGACCAGAGCAGCCGAACGCCGTCAGCGTCATGGTAATAGCGCTTGCGTCGACGTGCGCGACCTGCGCCAGGAACGGCTCGATATAGCTGTAACCCGCATAATAGCCGGTTGCCATAAAGACCGTGACCGCGTAGAGCGCGATCAGGAACGGGTTCTTGAGCAGCACGGGCAGCTGTTTGACGGTAAAGCGCTCACCCGCCGGCATAGCCGGAAACACCGCGGCTTGGTACACCACCGCGGCGGCAGAGAAGGCACCGACCACGGCGAATGTCATGCGCCAGCCCACGGCCAGCCCGATGGCGCGGCCGATCGGCAGGCCAAAAATCTGCGCGATGGACGAGCCCGTGGCGATTATGCTGATGGCGAGCGCCCCATGGCGGGTGTCGACCAGGCGCGAAGCCATGATCGAGGCGACCGACCAGAACACGGCATGCGCGCAGGCGACCACCAGACGCGCGCAAACCAAAATAGGATAGGTGGGCGCCAAGGCGGACAAGAACTGGCCGAGCGAAAACACGGCCAAAACGCCCAGCAGCATCCGCTTGAACTCAAAGCGCGAGGCAAACACCATGAGTGGCAGCGACAGCAGCATGACACCCCAGGCGTAGACCGAAATCATGATGCCTGCCTGGGCCTCGGTGAGCGAGAACGATGCGGCAATATCAGTCAGAAGGCCAATGGGCATGAACTCCGACGTGTTGAACACGAACGAACAGCAGGCAAGCCCGATAAGCGGGAGCCACTGCTTGAGCGAGATGCCATCTTGTCTTGCCTGAGTCATGTAGGAACCCCCTCCGATTGTCTTGAGCGATGGGCGATTATATAGCAACGGCCCCGCATCCGTCAGCAACAGATGCGGGGCCGTAATCAACTCAATACACAGAGGTTGCGCCATCAATAAATAACTAAGCCAGCCCCAGCAATATGCCCGCCGAATGCACGACAAACGCCACGATCCAGGCGACCGTCACCTGAAACGCGAACACGGCCACGGCATAGCGCGCGCCCAACTCGCTCTTGACGGCGCCGATTGCCGCTACGCAGGGCGGGTACAGCAGCGTAAAGACCAGGAACACGTAGGCGGTAAACGGCGAAAACATGGTCGACAGCGCCGCGGGCGACGTTGCGCCCAAAAGCACCGTGAGCGTCGAGATGACGCTCTCCTTGGCAATGAGTCCGGTGACGAGCGCCGTCGACGCACGCCAGTCGCCAAAACCGAGTGGGGCCAACACCGGCGCGATGATGCTACCCAGACCGGCAAGCAGACTCTGCGACTGATCGGCGACCACATTAAAGCGGATATCGAACGTCTGGAGGAACCAGATGACCACGGTGGCGGCAAAGATAATGGTAAAGGCCTTGGTAATAAAGTCCTTGGCCTTATCCCATGCCAGCATCACCGTCGTCTTGACGCTCGGCAGGCGGTAATTGGGAAGCTCCATGATAAACGGCACCGGGTCGCCCTTAAATGCCGTGCGGTTGAGCACCAGGGCGGCAATGCAGCCGACCACGATACCAATCAGATAGAGCGAGACCATGGCGGGAACTGTCGCCTGCGGGAAGAATGCCCCGCACAGCAGACCGTAGACCGGCAACTTGGCCGAACAGCTCATGAACGGCGTGAGCATGACCGTCATCTTGCGGTCGTGCTCGGATGGGAGCGTACGGGTCGACATGATAGCCGGCACGGTGCAGCCAAAACCGACGAGCATAGGCACGAAGCTGCGGCCCGACAGGCCAAAGCGACGCAGCACTTTATCCATGACAAAGGCCACACGCGCCATGTAGCCGGAGTCTTCCAGAATGGAGAGGAACAAAAAGAGCACGACGATAATCGGCAGGAAGGTCAGCACGCTGCCCACGCCCGTAAGCACGCCGTCGACAGCCAGCGAGCGCACCACGTCGTTGGTGCCGAACGCCTTGAGGCCCGCATCGGCCGAGGCGATGATGACCGCGATGCCGTCCTCCATGAGTCCCTGCAGCGCCGCACCGATCACGCCAAACGTCAGCCAAAAGACGAGGCCCATGATCACCAGAAACGCCGGAATGGCCGTGTAGCGACCCGTCAGGATGCGGTCGATCTTGACGGAGCGCACGTGCTCGCGGCTCTCGTGCGGCTTGACGACGCAACGCCCGCACACGTCGCCGATAAAGCTAAAGCGCATATCGGCCAGCGCGGACAGGCGGTCGGTGCCGGCCTCGCCCTCCATCTGGGTAATGATGTGCTCGATAGCGTCGAGCTCGTTGCGATCCAGGTGAAGCGCCTCGGTCACCAGCTCGTCGCCCTCAACCAGCTTGGTCGCTGCAAAGCGCACCGGGATGTGCGCCGTCACGGCATGGTCCTCGATAAGGTTGGCAATGCCGTGGATGCAGCGATGCAGTGCACCACCGTCCGAGCCATCGGGCGCGCAGAAGTCCAGGCGACCGGGGCGCTCGCGGAACCGCGCCACGTGCAAGGCATGATCCACCAGCTCGCCGATACCCTCGTTGCGGGCAGCGCTAATGGGGACAACAGGCACGCCCAACAGGCTCTCGAGCAGGTTGACGTCGATGGCGCCGCCGTTAGCCGTCACCTCGTCCATCATGTTGAGCGCGATGACCATGGGGCAGTCGAGCTCCATAAGCTGCAGCGTCAGGTACAGGTTGCGCTCGATATTGGTGGCGTCGATGATATCGATGATGGCATCGGGATGCTCGTCAAGGATAAACTGGCGGCTCACAATCTCCTCGCCCGTGTACGGCGACAGGGAGTAAATGCCGGGCAGGTCGGTAACGCTCGCCTCGGGGTGGTTACGGATAGTGCCGTCCTTGCGGTCGACCGTCACGCCGGGAAAGTTACCGACGTGCTGGTTGGAGCCCGTAAGCTGGTTGAACAGCGTGGTCTTACCGCAGTTTTGGTTGCCGGCGAGGGCAAAGTGCAGCGGTGCGCCCTCGGGCACGGCCGTCTTGGCAGCACGAGGCGAATACGTCCCCTCGCCCAGGGCCGGGTGATCTGTCGTGCCGATTGCGGCGTTAACGCGCGGGCCGGTATCGGTGTCGTGCACATCCACGAGCTCAATGCGGGCGGCATCGTCCTTGCGCAGTGTCAACTCGTAGCCACGCAGACGGATCTCGAGCGGATCTCCCATAGGGGCGTATTTCATCATGGTGACTTCGGTGCCCGGCGTGAGTCCCATGTCCAAAATATGCTGTCGGAGCGCCTGATCATCGGATGTCACCGATGCGACAACGGCGTCCTTTCCAATCTCGAGTGTATCGAGCTTCACGCGCTCATCCTTTCGTTAGACGCGGTTAACCGTTTACCGGGGCTAACCAACTCGTAACGACAAATGATAGCGCTCTGAACTATTTTATAAAGTCAAATACCGATGTTTACCTGCGCAAACTTTATGCGATGCGCCCCGAAAGCTCTTTGCGCATACCGCTCAGCGAGATCGAAACGGAACCCGACCGCGCGGTGGCAGTGAGTCGATCACCCTCGACTGACCCCGTGCATGTAAAGGGTGCCTTGCCCATCAAGACGTGGGAGATAGTACCCGAGAGTTCAAAGAAATCGCCCTCAGCGCGGGCACTCGAGAGAGCGATATTGAGACCCCTGACGTTTAGTACTGCCCTGAGCACGCCGTTCACCCCATGTGAAAACGTCACCTCGCCGCGCTTGCTCCCCACCGGCGTCTGGGCCAAAACCACATACGTACCCTCAAGCATGGCTCCTCCTCTAAGCAGACTTTTTGGAACGGGCAAGTAGTCTACTTTTACATATGGCGTTCCAGGAAGCGGAAGGCCAGGCGGATCCAGGGACGGACGGAAACCTGCTTGTCCTCGTTGTCGACCGCGGTATTGGCGTTGCCGAGCGAAAGGCCGTGGCCACCCTGGTCAAAGACGTGCATCTCGCATGCAACACCCTCCTCGGCCATGCGCTGCGCAAACGGGTAGACCTGCGCGACCGGCGCCGTCTTGTCGTCCGAAACGCCCCACACAAAGGTCGGGGGCATCTGGCGCGAAACGTGCGTGGTAGGGCAAATGTCGGCCAGGTGCTCATCGGTCGCCTCGCCGCCCGTCACCATCGACAGATAGTCGTTGAGCAAATCGCGCCCCGTCTTGCCACCCGTCTTGGGCACGCGCAGGTCGATGCGCGGGTCGCGCGTCTGCATATCGCGCACATAGGCAAGGTCGAGCAACGGATAGCCCAGCACCACGGCGTCGGGACGAATATCCTCCGGACGAGCCCCGGCAAGGCCCGCGAAAGGTCCGGTCTTCCACTGCGTTGCCAACGAGGCGCAGATCATGCCGCCCGCCGAGAAACCCACGATGCACACGCGCTTGGGATCGACATGCCACTCGTCGGCGTTGGCGCGCACGGTAGCGACCATCTTGGCGAGGTCCGCCTGCGGGTGCGGAAAGCTCACGTCGCCCGTGGCGCTCGTCACATAGTTGAGCACAAAGGCCTGGTAGCCGCGGTCCAAAAACGCAAACGCCACCGGGTCCTGCTCGTGCGGAGCGATATGCGTAAACCCGCCTCCGCCGCAGATGATCACCGCGGGGCGGCGGCCATTGGGCTTGTCGGGCAGCGGCTCGGCACCCAGATACGTAAACGTCGCCGGATAATCCTCGGTCGGCTCCTCGCCCCACAGCGCATGGTTCTCAATAATCATAGGTGCTCCCTCCGTGCGATTCGTGCGCACTCGTTTTTCGCACCTTAGCGTACCCCACTTGAGCCCGCGGCGCAGAAACACCCCCGCAATAAGTTGGCCTTCAACTGATATATCACAAAATCGCTGTTCAGAGGTATCGTTGGACAGCGTAAAATAGGAGCGCTGACCGTGCTGGGAAACACGTACGAAACGTTTCCGGCAAACCACACTCGTGCAACATGCGCGCCTGATACGTTGGAGGCATCTATGGGTCTGCTCGATTCGCTCAAGTCCACGTTCACTTCGTCGGGCGAGGCGTCCGTTCCGCCCGCAGCAAGCTTCGCCACCCGCGAAGGCGTCATCTATGCCCCCGTCAACGGCGTGCTCGTCAATCTGAGTGAGGTTCCCGACGAGACCATCGCCTCGGGCATGCTCGGCCAGGGCTACGGCATCGAGCCCATTACCGGCACCATTTACGCCCCCGCTAACGGCCGTATCGGCGCCACCACCGTCACCAACCACTCCATCGGCATGATCACCGAGGACGGTCTTCGCGTGTTCATCCATGTTGGCCTGGGCACCGTGGAAATGAACGGCAAGGGTTTTGCCCGCTTTGTCGAGATGGGTGACACGGTCAAGGCCGGCCAGCCGCTCATCAGCTTCGATCGCGAGGCCATCAAGGCCGCCGGCCACGAGGACATCGTGACCGTCATCATCTCCGAGCTCGATCGTCTTAAGAGCATCGACCATGTCGGCGAGTCCGGAACGCTTATCGGCGGCAACCCGCTCGTCAAGCTGGGCGACCCGCTGCTGGTAGCCAAGACCAAGTAGCCAGGCCCCGCGCCACACAGCCAAAAGGCAACACGAAAAGCGCCCACGAGCATTTGCCGTGGGCGCTTTTCGTTTGAAAAACCATCCCGCCAATGCCTTATCTGTATAGCCCAAATGAGCCGAGCTGCTAAAATATCGAACTGTATGGATAACTATCATTCAACCGTTATGGGAGGATACGTGAACCGCACCAAAATCGCGCAGCTTTACGCCGATGCCGAGTCGCTTGGCGGCCAGACCGTCACCGTCGCCGGCTGGGTCAAGTCCATCCGCGACATGAAGAACTTTGGCTTTGTTACGCTCAACGACGGCAGCTGCTTCCGCGACCTGCAGGTCGTCATGAACCGCGAGGCACTCGACAACTACGACGAGATCGCCCATCAAAACGTCTCGGCCGCACTCATTTGCACCGGCACCGTCAAGCTGACCCCCGATGCGCCCCAGCCCTTCGAGCTTTCTGCCACCTCCATCGAGGTCGAGGGCGTCAGCGCCCCGGATTACCCGCTGCAGAAGAAGCGCGCAACCGTCGAGTTCCTGCGCACCCAGCAGCACCTGCGCCCGCGCACCAACCTGTTCCGCGCCGTGTTCCGCATCCGTTCTGTCGCGGCTGCCGCCATCCACCGCTTCTTCCAGGAGCAGGGCTTTGTCTACGTCAACACCCCCATCATCACCACGAGTGACTGCGAGGGCGCCGGCGAGATGTTCCGCGTGACCACGCTCGACCCCAAAAATCCGCCCCTCACCGAGTCCGGCGAGGTCGACTGGAGCCAGGACTTCTTTGGCAAGCACGCGAGCCTTACCGTGTCCGGCCAGCTCAATGCCGAAAACTTTGCCATGGCCTTTGGCGACGTGTACACCTTTGGCCCCACCTTCCGCGCCGAAAACTCCAACACCACGCGCCACGCCGCCGAGTTTTGGATGATCGAGCCCGAGATGGCCTTTGCCGACCTGAACGACTACATGGATAACGCCGAGGCCATGCTCAAGTACGTCCTTAAGGACGTTATGGCCACCTGCCCCGACGAGCTCAATATGCTCAACAAGTTTGTGGACAAGGGCCTGATCGAGCGCCTGGACCATGTGGCAAACTCCGACTTTGCCCGCGTTACCTACACCGAGGCTGTCGAAATCCTGGAGCAGGCAGTCGCTGCTGGCCACCAGTTTGATTACCCCGTCAGCTGGGGCATCGACCTGCAGACCGAGCACGAGCGTTTCCTGACCGAGGAGCACTTTAAGCGACCGACCTTCGTAACCGACTACCCGGCCGAGATCAAGGCGTTCTACATGCGCATGAACGAGGACGGCAAGACCGTCGCCGCCGCCGACTGCCTGGTTCCCGGTATCGGCGAGATTATCGGCGGCTCCCAGCGCGAGGAGCGCCTGGATCTGCTCGAGGCCCGCATCAAGGACCTGGGCATGAATCCCGAGCAGTACAAGTACTACCTTGACCTGCGCCGCTACGGTTCCTGCAAGCACGCCGGCTACGGCTTGGGCTTCGAGCGCTTGGTCATGTATCTGACCGGCGTGGGCAACATCCGCGACGTCCTGCCGCACCCGCGCACCGTGGGCAACGCCGACTTCTAATCGCCACAGCGCCACCAAACGCGTTCCAGCGCATCACGCCAGCGCCTCTCGGCAAGCCGAGGGGCGCTTTTTTCAACAGTATCCGTCAAGCTTTTGGCAAGATTTTGGTCAGTTGGGCAGGGCTGTTGAAA
>DXLR01000082.1:0-6827 GCA_019414625.1 Collinsella sp. | reverse complement strand
CCTATGTGCGGCGTAGGCCGCTTATTAGCCCGTCCAAGAATTGGGGCGCAGTTCAATATGGGCTGTGGGGTTTTCCTTTACCCATCGAGTTTATTCACGCAACAAAATAGACTGCTCCGCATCTCTTCCTAAGAGAGATACGGAGCAGTCCCGCAATTACATCTAATAGCAGAAACGTCGATTAACGGCGGGCCGCCTTAACAAGCTCGGCAACCTTGGCGACGACCTCGTCAATCGCCACGTCCTCGCGCTCGCCCGTGGCACGGTCCTTGAGCTCAACGGTGCCATTCTTAAGGCCACGCTTGCCAAGCACCACCTGATACGGGAATCCCATAAGGTCGTTATCGGCAAACTTAAAGCCGGGACGCTCGTCGCGGTCGTCGACGACGACCTCGATACCCTCGGCGCACAAGCCCTCGACGATTTGGTCGCAGACGGTTGCGCACTCCTCCTTCTTGGGATCGAGCGGAATCACAGCGACCTCGTACGGGGCAACGGAAACCGGCCAGACGATACCGTGCTCGTCGTTGTGCTGCTCCACGACGGCAGCAAGCGAGCGGGACACGCCCACGCCGTAGCAACCCATGATAAGCGGCTTCTCCTTGCCGTCCTCGTCCATAAAGGTGGCGCCCATGGCCTCGGAATACTTGGTACCCAGCTGGAAGACCTGCGAGACCTCGATGCCGCGAGCAGCAGAGAGCGGCTTGCCGCAGTGCGGGCAGGGATCGCCGGCAACGACGGTGACCAGATCTGCCCACTCATCGACGGTAAAGTCGCGCTCGGGGCAGGCACCGGTAAAGTGATAGTCGACCTCGTTGGCACCGCAGGCCCACTGCTTGGACTCGCGCAGGCTCTCGTCGCACACCAGACGGATGCCCTCGGGCAGGTTGACCGGTCCGATAAAGCCCTTGTGCAGCCCGTTCGCCTGAAGCTCCTCGTCGGTCATCATGCGATAGCCCTTGCCAAAGACGTGCTCGGCCTTGCAGTCATTGAGCTCGTGGTCGCCCGGGACAATGGCCACGACCGGCTTGCCCTCGGCGTCGATCAACGCCAGCGACTTGCGCGTACCGTTCTCGGGGAAGCCGAAGAACTTGGCGACGGCCTCGATGGTGCCCATACCCGGAGTCTCGACCTTGGTAAGCGTGCCGTCGCCGGGGCCCTCGGTCACAACGACCTTGGTGCTTGCAGCCTCGTCATCGGCAGCAAAGCCGCAATCGTCGCAGTAGACGAGCGAGGCCTCGCCGGCGTCGGCCAGAGCCATGTACTCGACAGAGGTGTCGCCGCCGATCTCGCCAGAGTCGGCGACAACGGGCAGAGCCTTGATGTAGCAGCGCTCGCAGATGTTGGCGTAGGCCTGCTTCATCTTGTCATACTCCTCCTGCAGGCTCTCCTGCGTGGCAGAGAAGCTATAGGCGTCCTTCATGATGAACTCGCGACCGCGCATCAGGCCAAAGCGGGGACGGAACTCATCGCGGAACTTGTCCTGAATGTGGTACAGGTTGACGGGCAGCTGCTTATAGGAGCGCAGCTCGTTGCGCACCAGGGCCGTGACGGTCTCCTCGTGGGTGGGGCCCAGCACAAACTCGCGACCATGACGGTCGTCAAAGCGCACGAGCTCCTTGCCATAGGCATCGATGCGGCCGGATTCACGCCACAGCTCGGCATCGACCATAATGGGCATCATGAGCTCCTGGGCGCCGGCAGCGTCCATCTCGTCGCGCACGATGTTCTCGATCTTACGAATCGAGCGCCAAGCGAGCGGCAGATAGGAATAGAGACCGGCGGCCTCCTTGCGGATCATACCGGCGCGAAGCAGCAGACGATGGCTTGCAAGTTCGGCGTCGGCCGGATCCTCTTTGAGCGTCGGCGCATAGAGCTTAGACATATACATTGCTCGGGTCATTTATTTCTCCTCAATAAGCTTGTCGACCTCGGCCATAAGCGCGTCGACAATTTGATCCTCAGCTACTTTACCAATGATCTGGCCATGCGAAAAGAGCAGGGCCTGACCACGTCCGCAAGCAACGCCCAGGTCGGCATCAGAAGCTTCACCGGGGCCATTAACGGCACATCCCATGACGGCAATCGAAAGCGGCGCGGTATAGTACTTAAGCCGCTCGGTTACTTCCTCGGCGATAGGAATCAGGTTAACCTGACAGCGGGCGCACGTGGGGCACGAGACAATCTCGGGACCGCGGCGACGCAGGCCCAACGACTGCAAAATTCCCCAAGCGACCGGCGGCTCCTCAACAGGATCGGCCGTGAGCGAGACGCGCATGGTGTCACCGATACCCTCAGACAGCAGAATACCAAGGCCCACCGAGCTCTTGATGGTGCCCTGCAGCTTGGTACCCGCCTCGGTTACGCCCAGGTGAAGCGGAACGTGGGGAATCTCACGGGACAGGGCTCGATAGGTATCGAGCGTCGTCTGCACGCTATGGGCCTTGGCCGAAAGCACAATGTTCGTAAAGCCGCGCTCTTCAAAATGCTTGACGAAACGCTCGCTCGACATCACAAGCTTTTCGGGCTGCGTGAGGTCGTCGCGCTCGGCGATATCCTGCTCAAGCGAACCGGCGTTGACGCCGATACGAATCGCACAGCCCGCGGCACCCGCAGCATCGATCACCGCGTCAACCTTGGCCCAATCGCCGATATTGCCGGGATTGATGCGCAGCTTGGCAGCACCGGCCTCAACGGCACCAATGGCGAGCTTATGGTTAAAGTGGATATCGGCGATAATCGGCACCGGAGACTCGGCACAGATGGTGCGGAAACCATCAAGCGCGACCTCGGTGGGCACGCTCACGCGCACGATATCGCAGCCAGCCTGCGCCAACGCGCACACTTGCGCAAGCGTTGCCTGGGCATCGGCGGTATCGGTGCAGGTCATAGATTGGACCACCACCGGCGCACCGCCACCGATCTGCACGCCGCCCACATGCACGGGGCGCGTCAGCTCGCGAGGCAAAGGATGGGATAAAGACAATCCAAACACTCCCCTACAGAATAAATCGAAGGATGTCGGAACGAAGCATATAGACAAACAGCAGCGCGAAGAGCGCGATGCCCACATAGCTCACAATCGTCTGGACCTTGAGCGGAAGCTCGCGGCCCGCAATCTTCTGAATGATCTCGATGACCAGCTTGCCGCCATCGAGTGGTGGGATGGGCAGCAGGTTCATAAAGCCAAGAGAGAACGAAATGAGGGCGGCAAACGAAAGGAACGTGGCAGGGCCGGCAGCAGCAGCCTGTGAGGACATAACGCTAATACCCACGATCGAAGAGGACTGATCGAGAATCTCCATCGTATGCTGCGGCTGGAGCAGACGCATCACACCCTCCGCCGTCTGCACGACATAGGAGAACGACAGGCGAGCCGACGTGATGGGGTCTAAACGAACCACCTGCGTAGAGGCATACACGCCTAGGCGCTCATCCTCTTTGAGCGCAACCGTGGTCGAATGCTGCTTGCCGTCACGCTCGTACTCAATGGCGATATCGTCCTTACCGGCAGCCTTGCCGATGGCATCGTAAACGTCCATCCAGGTAGAGCACGATACTCCGTCGACCGAAAGGATCGCGTCGCCGCCCTCGATTCCCGCCGAGGCGGCAATCGAGCCTTCGTCAACCTGGCCGATCACATTGGTATCCACCGGCACCGTGACACCGGCGATGGAATAGATGCTCATAAGGAGTAAAAAGCCCGTCAGGATATTGACGATAATGCCCGCAAGCAGCATAAAGGCACGCTTGACAAAGCCCTGGCCCAAATAGGTGTGAGAGCGCTCGCGTGCAAGGAATTCGGCCTCGCCGCACGGCAGTTCCCATACATCGCCCTCGGCAGTCGCATGCTCGCGATCGAACCGACGGCCGTCAAAGGTGGTATAACCCGCCGCGTCGCGCGGCAGGGTCTGGTACTTGGTGGGATAGTAACTAGGCGAAGGCTTTTCCCCTTCTTCATACCAGGGAGCGATGGAGCCCCAGCCCAACAGCAAAGCACAGGCCTCGAGCACATCCTCCTCGGAAAGCTCGAGCTCGACGGCAAGATCGGCCACCGTCACACGGCCGTGGCGATAGATGGCCGCAAGCACGCGGTCGGCGCACGAAACGTCGGTCGGATCCATGCCGCAAATGGCAGCATAGCCACCCAGCAGCAGCGGCGTCACGCCAAACTTGGTTCCAATGCGACGCGATGTGTGATGGATATCAAAGCGGCACGGCAGGCCCAAGAAGAACTCAGTAACGCGGACGCCGCAGGCACGCGCCGCCAAAAAGTGGCCGCCCTCGTGCAAAAACACGAGGACGGAAAGCATCAGCAGGCCCCAAAAGACCGATGAGAGAACGCTCAGAACAGTATCCATAAAACGAAAAAGCAATCCTTATGGGTTAAGAACGGGTTGCGGCGAGCACCTGCGCGGCCTTTTCACGCGCCCACGCATCGATGTCGCGAAGCTGTTCAAACGAATCGACCGCCTGCACATCGTGAGCATCCATGCAGGATTCCACAATGCGATCGATATCGGTAAAGCTGCAGTCATCATGCAGGAAGGCATCGACGGCGACCTCGTTGGCGGCATTGAGCACGCATGGCATGGTGCCGCCCGTTTTGCCGGCACGTTCGGCCAGCGCAAGGCAGCGGAAGGTATCCATATCGGCCGCGTCAAAGGTAAGCTGCCCCAACTCACGGAAATCAATACGCGGAGCCGGCGTATCCCAACGCTCGGGATACGAGAAGGCAAACTGGATGGGAATGCGCATGTCGGAGGCGCCGAGATGCGCCATCACAGATCCGTCGGCAAACTCGACCATGGAGTGAATCTTAGACTGGCGCTGCACGACCACGTTAATGAAATCAAGATCGCAGCCAAACAGATGCATGGCCTCGATACGCTCCAGACCTTTGTTCATGAGGGTGGCGGAGTCAATCGTGATCTTGGCACCCATAGCCCACGTGGGATGCGCCAGGGCATCGGCGCGCGTCACGCGATCGAGCTCATCACGCGTGCGGCCAAAGAACGGGCCACCCGAGCAGGTAAGCCAAATGCAGTGAGCCTCGCGCGGATTTTCGCCCAGATAGCACTGGTAGATGGCGGAATGCTCGGAGTCGACCGGGATAAGCTGGCCCGGCTGCGCCAACGGCATAAGCAGATCGCCACCGACGACGAGCGACTCCTTGTTGGCCAGAGCAAGACGCTTGTTCGAGGACAGAGCAGCATGGCTCGCCTCGAGACCGGCAACGCCCACGATGGCCACGAGCACGCAGTCGACATCATCGCGGCATGCGAGCTCGCACACGGCCTGTGCGCCAACGCCGAGCTCCGTGCCCTTGGGCAGTTCCTGCAGCACCGCGTCAGCGCCATGGGAGGCGTCCGCCACGGCAACCGCCGGAACCGAGAACTCACGGGCAGCGGCAACGAGCTCGGAGGTGCTGGAGTTAACGGAAAGCGCTGTCACCTGCAGGCGATCGGCATGCTGACGGCACACGTCGAGCGCCTGAGTGCCGATAGAGCCCGTACAGCCCAGAATGGCAACACGAAGACGCCCATCGGGACCGTAGGTGGTCTGATACGCCATTACAGCACGCCTCCGATCATCAGCAGCAGCTGTGCAGTAATGCAGCCAAAGATGAGCGAATCGCTGCGGTCGAGCATGCCTCCGTGACCCGGGATGAGATTACCGGAATCTTTGACGCCCACACCGCGCTTGATACGCGACTCGATGAGGTCGCCGATAACGCCCAGGATGGAGACGACCACGCCGCACAGCAGTGCATAGGGCAAGCTCAGCTTATAGAAGTGCGTCGCCCACAGGATGAGCCAGATCAAGACAGAGCCCAAAATGCCGCCCACAAAGCCTTCCCAGCTCTTTTTGGGAGAGATCTTGGGGACCATCTTATGCCTACCGATGCGGCTGCCCACGATGTAGGCAAACGAGTCGGAGACCCAAAGGGATGCGCAAACGCCCACCGAAAGCAGGGCGCCGGCAAAACCGGGCACGGCATCGCGCAACAGCACGATGGCCGACAGCATAAAGCCAGTGTAGATAGGGCCCATGAGCGTCACGGCAACGTCGGAGATGCGAGTGCGCGGAGACCAGACATACCAGATACCAACCGCAAGCATCAAAGCGAACAGCAGGGCGTTCAACAGCAGCGAATCGCCCAGTGCCGAGAGCGGAAAGAGCACGGCGGCAGCGATACCAAGGCGCTCGTTGGCAACCTTGCCGTCGAGCCTCGTCATGCGGAAGAACTCATAGCAGCACAGACCGCTCATGACGGACACGAAGATAGCCGTGGGAACAATACCCAAAACCAGGCACAGGATAAAGACAACGGCATAAACGATACCGGCGGCGGCACGGGTGATAAAGCCCGCCAGCCACGAACCGGAGCTGCCCTTCGCTGTAGGCGCTCCTGCAGTGGCAGCCTTACGCGCAGGCCTCGCGGAAGTAGGCGCCTGGGGAGCGGATGCCTTGGGACGTTCGGACACGATTAAGCCTCCTCGGTCTTACTCAGTCCACCAAACCTGCGGTCGCGACCCTGGTAGGCCAAAATGGCGTCGACAAGGCCCCAACGATCAAAGTCGGGCCAATAGGTATCGGTGACATAGAACTCGGAATAGGCAACCTGCCACAGCAGGTAGTTCGAAAGACGCAACTCGCCAGAAGTGCGAATCACGAGCTCCGGATCGGGAAGACCGGCGGTGTACAGGTGCGAAGCAACCATATCATCGCCGATAGCGGCGGGATCGATCTTACCAGCGGCGGCATCAAGTGCAATCTGGCGGACAGCACGGGTGATCTCGGCACGGGCACCGTAGTTAACGGCC
>DXLR01000081.1:0-2452 GCA_019414625.1 Collinsella sp. | reverse complement strand
GCCGTCGGGGCCCTCAAGACCGGCAGCGACGTCGGCGCCGGACATGTCGCGGGTATTGGGGTCGCCGCCCTGGATAACAAAACCGGGCACATAGCGATGGAACTTAAGGCCATCATAGAAGCCCATCGTGGAAAGCTCGCAGAAGTTCGCGACATGAATGGGAGCGCCCTCGCCGTCAAACTTGACCTTGATGGTACCCTTCGACGTCTCGATTACAGCGCACTCGTCGCCGGCAAGCTGATACTCGGGCGTGTAGAGCTCTTTCTTAAAACCAAACATGTGGTTCCTTCCTCGTGCGTTTAAAGCATATTTGTACGAATTGTAGCAATAAGCACGGGCTTACATCAATTGCGCACGTAGGTTATGCCGACTATGGCGAACTAATTTTAGGAACGCTGCTGCGGCTTCCAGGAACCCACATTGGCATCGTACTGGTTCAGCGCGCTGTTGCCACCCTGCGCGATGGGCGCCAGGATCTCGCTTTGGTGGGAACTCATCGACTCGCCATCGGGAATGGCCAGCGAGATATCCCAGCTCTGGCAGATCACGTCAACGCGCTCATACATCCACTCGGCAAGCTGCTTTAAGTGGGCGATGTCATCCGCATAGACCGTATCGTCCTGGTACTTAAGGTTGTTGAGCTCATCTTGCGTCTTTTTGATCTGGTCGCGCAGGGCGTAGGCACTCTGCGACAGCTCCTGACGGGTGGACAGCGGCGTTCGGAGATAGCCGTTGTTAAAGGAATCGATGACCTCGCCGATCTGGTCCTCGTCAGCGTAGGACACGATGGTCTGATACAGACCGTCGAGCCTGGTATAGAGTTGATCATCGGTGAGCACGGTTTCTTCCTGGACCACCTCCGCAGAATCGTCCTGCTTGGTATCGTCCTCAGTGGCCTCGCCCTTTTGGCGCGTGGGGAAGGTGGTCTGTGCAGCTTGGCCAAACTGGTCGTAGAAGCCGGGCATAACACCCATGGGATCGGTCGTCACGAACCAATAGGCACCGCCGCAAACGACGGCAAGGACCGCGATTACGATAAGCGGCTTGGGAATATGACGCTTGTGCTTGTGATAGGCGTCCTCGTCGGGGTGCACCTTGCGCTTGGGTTTTTGAGCATCGTCATGCAGGGAAACGGGCATGGGAATATCGACCTTGGGGATACCGAAATCCTTATCGAAAGCTGGCAGCACGCAGGTCTCATTGGGGTCGGCGGCGTCCGAAAGCACCGCAGCGGCAGAGGCCGGCGCATGCGGCACCTCGGTATCGATCTGCTCTTGCGTTAGGCGCGGAAAGCCCGCCGTGCGGCCCGCTGCCAGGTCGGATGCGGCCGCGTCCTCGGAGAGGATACCCGGAGCGGGGCGTCCGCATTTGGGGCACGTACGATCATGCGGAGAAAGACGGGCACCGCAGCCCTCACAGAACACGAACTCGGTGTGCTCGGGACCATCGCCCGGACCCACATAGGCGTTGCAGTAGGGGCAGAACGAGGCGCCGTCCTCGATAGTCTTAAGGCAATGCGGGCAGATCACGGCATCCTCTTTTCGAAGCAATTCAAATAATCGAGGTTAGAGCATAACATCGCCACGGCCCTACAGGAGCAAGGCACCAATTCAACATCGCCAGGGCGCGTAGTTACTTCTTCTTTTTGCTCGGCATCGAGACTTTGATGCCTTGGGCGGACTTGGTTACGCGAGAGCGCTTGGCTCCGGTACTCTTCTTTTTCTTGGGCTGGGCCTGGGCCACGCCCTCGAGTGCGCGGGCCTCGGCCTCACGAACGGTGCGCGCCTCACGGCGCTGCGCCATGTCGGCGGCGACGCGCTTGGCAAAACGCTCCGCCGTCGAACCCGTCGAGCTCACCTTGCCGCCACCGCGACCCAGGCGGACGCGCACACCGCGGCCAAAACCAGTTGCGGCATGACGACGACGCGGCCTGAGCGAATCCATCATCGTGGCGAGCTTAAAGAACACCGAGCAGGTAAAGACCACGATGACAACCAAGATAACCATCTGGCCCATCGACAGGTTGGCAATAGACAGCAGCTCCGGGAATCCGATAACGCCCACCAGGATGCCGGCGACTACAAACACAAAGAGCACCACACGTAAGGGCGTGAGAGGCTGCGAGATGCGCCAGATCAGGCTGACGCTCGCCGCGCACGACGTAAGCAGGCACATCGTAGGCAGCGTGAGCTGGCTAAAGCCAAACACGCGCGCCACAAAGATATCGAGCGCCGCAGCCAAAATGACCGCAATCGACGCCGGCAGTGCACGCTTGAGTACGTTGGTCAAGAACGCACCCTTCACGCGAGCGTTGTTGGGCTCAAGGCCCAACACAAAGCCCGGCGCGCCGATGCAGAAGAAGTTGATGAGCGTCATCTGAATCGGCTCGAAAGGGTACGGCGGCAGCGCGATGCACAGCGCCGCCAGGCCCATCGAGAACAGCGTCTTGGTC
>DXLR01000080.1:0-1806 GCA_019414625.1 Collinsella sp. | reverse complement strand
CCGTTGAGGTGCTGCCATTTGAGGACGCTGCGGTGGATGGCGGTGCGTCGACGGAGTTGGCGGGGTCGGCGGGGCCGGCAAAGCGCGAGGATTTTGCTCGTATGGTCTTTGCCTGGGAGCTGATGGATGTGGGTCCGTGCGATGAGCGAGATCTGTCCGATACAACGGTGGTGCTCGACGAAGTGTGCCGCGCGGGCGACGCCGAGCGGACTCGGGCGCTTATGCAGCGTGCCGGGCGCGTCGTCTGCCGCAATCTGGGACAAGTGGCGATGGCCCGCGAGCTGGGCACAACGTTTGACGTGGCGGCGCCGGTGTTCTGTGCCAATCGGGCCACGCTTACCTGGCTGCGCGGACTCGGTGCGGGGCGGGTGTGCTTGTCGGCCGAGTTGCTCGGCAATGATGCGGAGCGTGTTGCCGAACTTGCCGCTTGCCCCGGTGTCTTGGGGCCTGTCGATGCCGACCGTCCCGAGCTCATGGTGTGCGAGCACTGCTTGCTGACTGCCGAGGGCGCCTGCGCCACGGATGCAACGGGGCAGGTCCGTTGCCGTGACTGCTCGCGCCGTCAGCAGGCGCGCTTTTTGGTCGAACGTGACGGCACGCGTTTGCCGGTCGTTATCGACGCGTGCGGCAGGACGAGGATTTTCCTGTCGTAGGTGCCGCGTCGCGCTGTTTTGGTTATTATTAGTGGGTTTATGAACTTCCAGCACCGCCGTATCCGGTGAGGGTGCTATAGCAAAAGGAGGATACCCAATGCTGTCTGTTGACGAGCAAATGCGTATCATCACCTCGGGTGCAGCGCAGATCGTCCCCGAGGCCGACCTTCGCAAGAAGCTTGAGAAGGGCGAGCCCCTCAACATCAAGCTCGGCGTCGATCCCACCAGCCCCGACCTGCACCTGGGCCATGCCGTGCCCCTGCGCAAGATGCGTCAGTTCCAGGACCTGGGCCACAACGTCACCCTTATCATCGGCAACGGCACTGCGCTGATCGGCGACCCCTCGGGCAAGAACTCCACCCGCCCGCAGCTTTCGCAGGAGCAGATCGAGGCCAACGCCGAGACCTACGTGAGCCAGGCCATGAAGATCCTGGACCCCGAGAAGACCACCATCGTGCACAACGGCGACTGGATCCTTTCGATGGACCTGGCCGGCCTGCTGCAGGTGTGCTCCAAGTTCACCGTCGCCCGCATCCTTGAGCGCGACGACTTTACCAAGCGCTACCAGTCCCAGACGCCGATTGCCCTGCACGAGTTTCTGTACCCCGTGATGCAGGCCTTCGACTCCGTTCAGATCAAGGCCGACGTCGAGATGGGCGGCACCGACCAGCTCTTCAACCTGCTCGCCGGCCGCGAGCTCATGGAGAAGATGGGCATGGAGCCGCAGATCGCGCTTACCATGCCGCTGCTCGAGGGCACCGACGGCGTGCGCAAGATGTCCAAGTCCTATGGCAACTACATCGGCCTGACCGACGCTCCCAAGGATATGTTCGGCAAGACCATGTCCATCCCCGACGAGATGATCGGCAAGTACTATCGTCTGGCCAGCTCGCTCGCCCCGGCCGAGGTCGACAAGATCGATGCCGCCCTGGCCGATGGCTCCGCCGACCCCTACGAGCTCAAGCGCGCTCTAGGCCGCGACCTGTGCGACACCTACCACGGTGCTGGCGCCGGCGACGAGGCTCAGGCCGAGTTCGACCGTGTGTTCAAGGAGGGCCAGCTTGCCGACTTCCCCGAGAAGCACGTTGAGCTGACCGTCAACGACGAGGGCCAGATTTACCTCGCTGGCCTGCTCAAGGACCTGGGCCTTTCG
>DXLR01000008.1:0-35792 GCA_019414625.1 Collinsella sp. | reverse complement strand
TGTGTATAAGAGACAGCTCTCCCAGTTTGGTGTCGAGACCACCTTCGTCGATGCCCATAACCTGGACGAGGTCGAGGGCGCCATCAAGGACAACACCACGGTCATCTATCTCGAGACGCTCGGTAACCCCAACTCCGACATCCCCAACATCGACGCCATCTCCGAGATCGCCAAGAAGCATGGCCTGCCGGTTGTCGTCGACAACACCTTCGGCACCCCGTATCTGTTCCGTCCGCTGGAGCATGGTGCCAACATCGTCGTCCACTCCGCAACCAAGTTTATCGGCGGCCACGGCACCTCGCTGGGCGGTGTGATCGTCGACGGCGGTAACTTCGATTGGAAGGCGAGTGGCAAGTACGCCCAGATCGCTGAGCCCAACCCCTCCTACCACGGTGTTTCGTTTGCCGAGGCTGCCGGTCCCGCCGCCTTTGCAACCTATGTCCGCGCTATCCTGCTGCGTGACGAGGGTGCCTGCATCAGCCCGTTCAACGCCTGGGTCCTGCTCCAGGGCACCGAGACTCTGTCGCTGCGCGTTGACCGTCATGTCGAGAACACCAAGAAGGTCGTTGAGTTCCTGACCGGTGACAGCCACGTCGCCAAGGTGAACCACCCGAGCCTGCCCGAGCATCCCGACCATGAGCTGTACCAGAAGTACTTCCCCAACGGCGGTGCCTCGATCTTTACCTTTGAGATTAAGGGTGGCCAGGAGGCAGCTTGGAAGTTCATCGATCATCTGCAGGTGTTCTCGCTGCTCGCCAACGTGGCCGACGTCAAGTCGCTCGTCGTGCACCCGGCTACCACCACGCACTCCCAGCTCTCTGCCGAGGAGCTCGCCGAGCAGGACATCACGCCCTCCACGATCCGTCTTTCCATCGGTACCGAGAACGCCGAGGACATCATTTGGGATCTGAAGCAGGCCTTTGCCGCACTGGACGAGTAAGGCGACTTGTGCAAGGACCCCTTGCGACTCGATAGGTATAACTGCATAAAATGCCTGCTCAAGGCGCCTGTGCGAACAATGGTCGCACAGGCGCCTTTTTTGCATAGAGAGGGTGCAAAAACAGGGTTTTTGGCACGCTTTATGCAATCGAGATGTGGAAAACTCCTGTTGAGAGGATGTGAGTTTTACGCAAATGACGTGCGCCTTTTGAGAAAAACCGCAGGTCGCGATTTGCTCGGGGTACTATGCAGCGCGATCGAATCACACGCAGCTCAAACGCAGCAAAAACGCACTACGGAGGTTTCCAGCTACATGAGGATTGATTCACGAAAACCGAAAGCCGCCGCCCTTTCCGCCGCTCTGACCGTGGCACTTTTGACGGGCGCCGGCGCAACTGATGCCCACGCGGCAACACTATCCGATACGGTCGGATCTACGCCGTCCGAGACGACGCTGGTACAGCCCGTTGATTATCGCGGCGATGGTTATGGTTCCATGCAGGAGTGGAACGCCTCGATGGGGGCAAAGCGCGATTCCCTGGAGATGCGCGCTCAGATCATTATGAACATGTACGGTGACTATGCCACCGATGACGAGCGCGCTGTACTACAGGGTTGCATCGACGGTGCGGGCAGTCTTTTGACGATGGATGAGGTCGACGCCAAGTCGACCGAGCTCGACGAGCTTCGCTCCACGCTTGAGGATGCCAAGCGCGAGGCGCTCGAGGCTGCCGCAGCCGAAGCCGAGGCCGCTGAGGCCGTTCAGGCTTCGTATTACAACGCCGGCTCCGGCTCGTCTTACACGTCTGCTGCGTATTGCGCGAACGGCTCGGGTCTGACGCGCTCGAGCGGCGTCAATAACTATAACGGCCGCCGCGAGACTTATTACAGCAGCAACGTGTTGTATCACCACCGCACGGGCGAATGGACGCAGGATTCCGAGGGCTTTTGGCGCGATTCCGATGGCTACTACGTCGTTGCCGCGGGCGATAAGGCCCAGGGCTCGACTTTTACGGGCTCTAAGGGCGAGTGCAAGGTCTATGACTCCGGCTGTGCTGCCGGAACCACCGACTACTATACCGGTTGGTAATCTGCCATAAGCCAATAGGACATGACGGGCGGGCGTCTTTACCGAGCCTTTGGGCAACGTAAGGGCGTCCGTTTTTTGTGCGTGCTTGAGTTAACAGAGCGCTTACCGTGGCCGTACGCCGCGCATATGGGCGCGGGGCACACTAAGTCACGAGAAACAAAGTCGTTCTCGTGGAGGAAGTGGTCTTGTGAACGCTCGAGATATCGCCGTTGCCGCCGTTGCATTGACGCTTGGCTGCCTTGGTCCTACGGCCGCGCTCGTCGCGGGTATGCAGGGCACGTGCGGAGCTGCTCCTATCGTTGTGGGGGCCCTGATTGCTGTCGCTGCGCTGGGAAGCGCCGGCGTCGTCCTTTGCCGTGATGATGAGGACGAGATCGTGGGGTCCTAAAGTTAGCCTCAACTCTGGTTTTACCGGAGTGTGTTGCGTGCTCCGGATAGCGGTATTTAGAAGAACAAACGCATGGGAACTCACGGCTTAAAGCCAAACCAGTGTGGGGTGTCGCACGAGAGCGTGTGGGTGAGGTTGACCCAGCGATAATCGGTGCTTTTGAGCTGGGATGCGAGGTTCCAAAGGTCGAGCGCGGGCATGGGTGGCTCCTTTCATCGGGCTTTTTGCTGATGTTAAAGCGGTGCCGTGACAGCTCGATTTCTGCTGCGTTACGATACGTTCTCGATTGCGATTCCACGATGTTTCGGCCGCGTGACCATTGTGTTTCGCCTTGCCGGGGCGCTGATGGCGAAGGGAGGGGCCGTGCAATACCGCGTTGACCCCAAAAGTGGTAACCGAATATCTGCTCTGGGTCTGGGCTGCATGAGGTTTCCCGGTTCGCCGGGACACCCCGATGCGAAGACAGCCGATGCCATCATTTCCCATGCGGTGGAGCAGGGGATTAATTATCTGGATACTGCGTATCTCTATCCCGGTAACGAGGCGTGCGTGGGCGCCTCACTTGAGCGCTTGGGGCTGCGCGACCGGGTGTTGCTGGCGACCAAGTTGCCGCACGCTTCGTGCAAGTGCGCTGAGGATTTCGACCGGTTCTTCGACGAGCAACTGCGTCGCCTGCGGACCGACCATATCGACTATTACCTTATGCACAACATCACTTCGCCCGCCCAGTGGGAGCGCGTGGTGGCGTTGGGCATCGAAGACTGGATTGCGCACCAAAAGGCTGCGGGGCGTATTCGCCAGATAGGTTTTTCGTATCACGGCAGTGCGGCGGACTTCCTCACGATGCTCGACGCGTATGACTGGGATTTTTGCCAGATTCAGTACAACTACGCTGGAGAGCGCTACCAAGCGGGAACGGCGGGACTTATAGCAGCCGCCGAGCGCGGGCTCGCGGTGTTTGTGATGGAACCGCTTTTGGGCGGACGCCTGGCGGGCAAGCTGCCTCCGCGGGCCCGCGCCGTGCTCGATGACGTACGCGATCCGTACCTGAAGACGCCGGCTGCTTGGGGCCTTTCGTGGGTGTGGAACCATCCTCAAGTCACGATGCTGCTTTCGGGCATGACCGATACCGCGCAGGTGGACGAGAACGCGGTGCTGGCCGATCGGGCCCTGCCGGATTCGATGACAGCCGCTCAGCTCGATACCATCGCATGCGTGCTGGCGGAGTTTGAAAAATCGAATCGCGTGCCCTGCACGGGATGCGGCTACTGCATGCCATGTCCCAAGGGTATTAACATTCCCGGCTGCTTTGCCGCTTACAACGCGAGCTATGCGCACAGCTGGTTTACGGGGCTGTCGCAATACTTTACGGCGAGCGCGGTGCGCACGAGCGAGCCCAAGCTCGTGAGCAATTGCGTCAAGTGCGGCAAATGTGCGCGTCACTGCCCGCAACACATCGATATCCCCGAGCGTCTCGACGACGCGCGCCGACGTTTCCAGCCTGGCCCCGTAACGGCCGCGCTTAAAGTCTTCAGCAAAACTCGCTCCTCATGACCCTTTTATATCTTGTAATGGAATAGTTCCTGTTTGCGGCAGAATAGGGCGATAGCAGGAACTATTTCGTCGCAACTGAAGGGGGCTGTCGTGGGCTATCGGGATTCATGTGATGATTTGCGTGAGGTTCGTTGGGGCGTTTTGGGCGCTGGGCACATTTCGCATCGATTTGCATCGTCGCTCAAGAAGGTCGACGGGGCACGGCTGGTGGCTGCGGCCGGCCGCACTCCTGCACATGTCGAGGAATTTTGTCGAGCGTTTTCGATCGATGCTGCGCACAGTTATGTCACGGCTGACGATGGCGGCGATGCGGCTTATGATGCGCTGATTGCCGACCCCGATGTCGACGCAATCTACTTGGCTCTTCCGCATGGTATGCATACGCGTTGGGCCTGTCGCGCGCTGCGCGCCGGAAAGGCCGTGCTGTGCGAAAAGCCGGCCGTTTTGAGTGAGGAAGAGGCTCTCTCGATTGCCTCCGCCTCTCGCGAGTGCGGCGTGCTGTTTATGGAGGCGATGAAGAATCGGTTTTGCCCGATGCGCACTCGCGTGGAGGACTTGCTTGCGTCGGGCGAGCTCGGCTGTATCGTCTCGATCGAAAGCGTGCAAAAACTCGATTATGGTGAGTTCCCTTCGAGTTATCTGCTCGATCCGTTGCAGGGCGGCTGTCTATATGACATGGGCTGCTATGCGGCCGGGTGGTTTGAGGATTTGCTTGCGGGTGCGTGCGATGCTTCGTCTCGTGAAGTTCGCTGGCGTGACGTATCGGGCGGCCGCGTGGATTGGGCCGATGAGATTCATATGAGTGTCGGCGGTATACCCATTCATATGGTGTGCGACGGCAAAGCAGCATATGAAAGCCGCTTAACGATTGCCTGCGAACGGGGTTCGTTGGAAATCGAGCGCCTCCATCGCCCCGAGCTCGCCCATGTGAAGTACTCCGACGGTCGAGTGCTCGAAATCGACGCCCCATTTGAGGTCGATGATTTTTACGGCGAAGCTTCGCATGCGACTCAGCTCATCCGGGCGGGGAAACTCGAGAGTCCCGTCATGCCCCTTGCCGCCACACAGCGCTGCGCGCAGATCATCGATGCGATTTGCTTGGCGCTCTAGGCTGCGGTGCTGCTGCTCAAGGGGGGGCTCGGCGGACCGTGCCCCTGATGCCCCTTTTATATCTTGCGGTGGAATACGGTCTGTTTGCGCCAAAATAAGGCACCAATAGACCGTATTTCACCGCAACTGATGAGGGGGAGCTGGAGATGCTGACGATCGGGTGTCATCTTTCGACGACGAAGGGCTATCGGGCAATGGGGGAGACGGCGTTGTCCATTGGTGCCAATACCTTTGCGTTCTTTACGCGCAACCCGCGCGGTGGCAAGGCAAAAGACCTTGACATGGATGACGTGGCGGCTCTGCGCGAGCTTATGGCGCAAAACGACTTTGGACCGCTGGTGGCGCATGCCCCGTATACCTATAACCCCTGCTCCGCTAAGGAGCGGGCGCGCGAGTTTGCCTTGGAGGCTATGGCGGAAGATTTGCAGCGTCTGGAAGCACTGCCCGGCAACTACTACAACTTCCATCCCGGCGCGCATGTGGGACAGGGGGCAGACGCCGGCATTCAGATGATTGTCGACACGCTGTGCCAGGTGATGTTTGGGGGACAGCAGACGACGGTATTGCTCGAGACCATGGCGGGTAAGGGCACCGAGGTGGGCCGTAGCTTTGAAGAGCTGGCGTGCATTATCGAGGGCGTTGCCGCCAAGTGTCCAGAGCTGTCCGATAAGCTGGGCGTTTGTTTGGACACCTGCCATGTGAGCGATGCCGGCTACGACATCATCCATGATCTGGACGGCGTACTCGACGAGTTCGACCGCGTGGTGGGCATCGATCGCCTGCATGCCGTACACATCAACGATTCGAAGAACCCTTGTGGCGCCCATAAGGATCGCCACGAGTGCATCGGCAAGGGCTACCTGGGTAGTGAAGAGTTTGGCGGCGGTATGCAGGTTATACAGAATATTGTATCGAATGGCCGCTTGCGCGCATTGCCATTCATCTTGGAGACGCCGAACGAACTTGCAGGTTATGCGGCTGAAATCAAACTGTTAAGGTCGTTGCAGCAGTAAAGGCTGCCATAAAGTGGAGTGCTCCATTCACGTTATGGGTTTGTTTCAATCAGTTTTCTAATTGCAGATTCTTCCAAGCGGGTGCATAATAACCATCAGTTTTTGCAGACCTCTGAATCAAACGAGGTCACCGGAAGGAGACTGATTATGAAGCTGAAGAAGCTCGGCGCATTTGCCGCCACGGGTGCTATGGCGCTCGCCCTTGCTCTGACGGGCTGCGGCTCGTCCAACGCCACCTCTGGTTCTGATGCTGGTTCCAGCAGCTCTGACGACGCTAAGGTCGAGAAGGTCGACGGCTCCAAGGAGTACGCGCTCGTCAAGGACGGTACGCTCACCGTCGGCACCTCTGCCGAGTACGCGCCGTTTGAGTACAAGGATGACAACGGCGACTACCAGGGCTTTGACCTTGAACTCATCAAGGCTATCGGTGACAAGTTGGGTCTGGATGTCGAGTACGTCAACAACGACTTCGACACGCTCGTTCCCGGCGTCGCTTCGGGCGCCAAGTACGACGTCGCCATCGCGGCTATCACTGACACGCCCGAGCGTGAGAAGGAAGTCGCTTTCTCCGACTCTTACTACATGGACGATCAGGCTATCGTGACCAAGGTCGATAATGCCGACATCACGGCCGACAACTACAGCGAGAAGCTCAACAACGCTGACGCTACCATCATCGTCCAGTCTGGATCGACCGCCGAGGCCTTTGCCCAGGAGAACTTCCCCAAGGCCAAGATCGTTCCCTATAAGGACGCTACCGAGTGCTTCAGCGCCCTGCAGTCCGATAAGGGCGACGCCGTGGTGACCAACCGCTCCGTTGCCAGCCAGCTGACCGCCGAGCAGTTCAACACCTGCCAGACCATCAAGCAGATCAGCACCGGCGAGGAGTACGCCATCGCCATCAACCAGGGCAACACCAAGCTCAAGGACGACATCAACCAGGCCATCAAGGACCTAACCGATGACGGTACCGTCGACGCCCTCATGGCTAAGTACAACATCAAGTAAATAGATGCTTGATTGCGCGTGGGCCCTTTCCGTTTTGCGGAGAGGGCCTTTGCGCTTCTCTCGACGGACCGCGTTTCCGTCTTGTTTTGCCGGCAACTTCTACGATAGGAGCCACCTTGTCTCGATTGAACAAAGGGGCCACGGAGCAGTACTCTCCACTGCCCGCCTTACTCCAAAAGCTAGCCTGCGCCATGGCCGTGGCGCTCGCGCTGGTGTGCGCGGGGGCGTATACACCCTCGACCGCCCAGGCGCTTGAGACCGCAAAGATAACTGCCCGACCCAATACCGGTTCGGGCAGCGACGTGGTCGGCGGTACCGAGACGCGCATTACCTGGGAGGTCCAAGCCGATGCCGATGAGGAGCTGAGCGGTCTTTCGCTGACGTTTGTCGACGGCACGACGTTTGGTGCCGACGACACGCGCCTGACGATGCTCTCGGGCGAGGACCTCATGGACCGTACGCCCATGAAGCCCACATGCAAGGCGGATGGCCAGACGCTCAAGATCGACTTTGGCGAGACGGCACCGGCCGGCGGCTTTTTCCGCGTCGAGGTTTACGGTGTGACCTTCCCCGTCGAGGGCGGCGATGAGGCCTTTAGCGGAACCTATACCTTGGCCGACGGCTCAACCAAGAAGATCTCCAAGATGCCCTCGGTGGAGATTAAAGGCGTCACGGCTTTTGATAACTTCCTGGCCGACCTTAAAGAGCAGCCGTGGGTCGAGACGTGGAACTCCAATATGTTCCTTCGTCTGTTCTTGAACCCGGTCATTTTGGTCCAGAGCCTGCCGATCGTTTTTAAGGGCTTCCTTATGTCGCTCTCGATCGTGCTTGTGGCGTTTCCGCTGGCGATTCCCTTTGGCTTTGCCCTGTCTCTCATGCGCATCTCCAAGTCGCGCATCCTGCGCTGCCTCGCCGGCATCTACGTGAATATCATCCGCGGCACGCCGGCGTTCCTGCAGATCTATATCGCGTTCTTTGGCCTGCCGCTGGCCGGCGTCAAGGTGGACGACTATGTCCTGGGCGTCATCGTCATGGCCATGAACTCGTCTGCGTACCTGTGCGAGATCTTCCGTGCCGGTATTCAGTCGATCCCCAAGGGTCAAAACGAGGCTGCCCGCTCGCTGGGCATGAATGCCTTCCAGACGCTGCTCTACGTGATGATCCCGCAGACGTTCCGCAATGTCCTGCCTACGCTGACCAGCGAGTTTATCCTGCTCTACAAGGATACGTCGCTGCTCGCCGCCGTGGGCGTGGTCGAGATCGTCATGAACGCCCGCACCATCGTGGCCACGACGGGCTCCATCACGCCGTATGTGGTTGCCGCCCTGTTCTACCTGGTCATTACGCTGCCGCTTGCGCGCTTGGTGAGTGGTCTTGAGGCGAGGCTTCTGGGGACGGCCGAAACCAAGAAGAAGCGTCCCGCCAAGAGCGCCGGACAGGTCGTCGCGACGCCCGCCGATCACATCGCCGGTCTGTAAGGAGGTCCTATCATGAGCGAAACCAATAACTCGAACGAGGTCGTCGTCAGCATCAAGAACCTCCAGAAGGCCTTTGGCGATAACGTGGTCCTGCGCGATATCGATCTGGATGTGCACAAGGGCGAGGTCGTCGTAGTCCTGGGTCCTTCGGGCTCGGGCAAGTCGACGATGCTTCGCTGCATCAATCGTCTGGAGCATCCCACGAGCGGCTCGATCGTCGTTGAGGGCGTGGACGTGTGCGCCAAGGGCGTCGACCTTAACAAGGTACGTACGCATTTGGGCATGGTGTTCCAGCAGTTCAATTTGTTCCCGCATCTGTCAGTCAAAAAGAACGTCATGCTCGCGCAGCAAAAGGTACTCAAGCGCAGCAAGGAAGAGGCCGAGAAGATTGCCGTCGAGGAGCTGACCAAGGTGGGCTTGGCCGAGCGTATCGACTTTATGCCGAGCCAGCTTTCGGGCGGCCAGCAGCAGCGCGTGGCCATCGCCCGCGCCCTGTCGATGAACCCGCACGTGATGCTTTTTGATGAGGCCACGTCCGCGCTCGACCCCGAGCTCGTGCGCGACGTCCTGGGCGTCATGCGCGACTTGGCGCGCGACGGCATGACCATGATCGTCGTGACGCACGAGATGGGCTTTGCCCGCGATGTCGCCGACCGCGTCGTCTTTATGGACGGCGGCGTCATTGTGGAAGAGGGTACGCCGAGCGAGGTCTTCGACCACCCCAAGAGCGAGCGCACCAAGGCGTTCTTGGGCAATATCTCGTAGCTGCTTTGCAAAGCTATCCTTACGGAAAGCGGGGGCTGGATTGATTCCAGCCTCCGCTTTTGTAGGGTGCAGTCGTGTTTTGAGATGGGCCCGATTCGATGAGGCGCGTGGCGCTGCTAGGCCAGCTCGGCTCCGAGGGCCTTGCAGGCCGCCTCGCCCTCATCGTCGGGCGCATCGTAGCAAATGACGGAGTCCACGACGTTGACGCCGGCCTCGTCGGCGTCGGCCTTCCAGTTGTCCATCCACTCGCCCTCGGCCCACGAATAGGAGCCAAAGAGGACGACCTTCTTGTCGCCGAGGGTCTCCTTGACCTCATCCCACATAGGCTGAAACTCGTCATACTCAAGCTCCTCGGAGCCCATGGCGGGGCAGCCGAAGGCGAAGGCATCATATTCGGCGGCCTTGTCGGCGGAGAAGTCGGCGCAGGAGATAGCCTCTGCCTCGGCTCCGGCTGACGTCGCGCCCTCGGCGACGAAGTTGGCCATGGCTTCGGTGTTACCCGTACCGCTCCAATAGACGACGGCAATCTTGCTCATGTTGAGTCCTTTCGGTTGTGCGGCACGCGGCCGCGGTTTATACGTTCTATCGGGTTGCCTGGGCAAGTTGTGCCAGGCTGTAGCCCTGCTGATAGACATAGGTGAGGTATTGCGTGCAGGCGCGATAGGAGTCGAAGGTCGTGAGCGCCTGCTCGACATTCGTGTAGACCTTCCAGGCGCCAAAGACCTTGTAGTTTTCGCCATGCTGGACGATAAACTGATGCACGTCTTCGTAGGGATAGCCCAAAAAGTAGCCAATTTCGTGGGGGAACTCGCAGGTGCAACCCTTATCGCAAGGCCTATCTTGGGCGAGTGCGCAAAGGCTGTCGCCATAAGCGCTTTCTGCGGCATTGCTGCTGGCCTGCGTGATACGCGCGGCGAGATGCACGAGGGATGAGAGCAGGTCGCGGATATCGTAGCCTTCGGCGGCGAGCGCGCTTGCGGCTCGGGGGTCGGATAGGTAGTGCATGAGGTCCGCGGGGCAGTATGCGTAGACGAGCGCCCCACAAGGTCGCCAGACCAAAACGCTCAAGTGGATGCCGAGCGGATCGAGCTCGTGATTGCACTGAGCGATAACGTTGAGCAGACGCATTCGACGATCTTCGATTGCCGCGGTTGCGCTCGAGCCATCTTGACGGGCGTAGACGCCGGGATAGGTAAAGAGCGAAGCGGGCTTGATGCCCGCGAGCGTGGGGGAGCAGTTGCGCACGAGTGCCGCCTGAAACGTCGGGATATCAATGGTCCGAGTCACGTCGCTCCTTTCGAGTCCTCACTTGTTAACCTAGGAAAACTTATACACGAAAGTAAGCCTAGGTCAACTAAAAAGTAAGAAAAGGGAAACTAATTGATCGAACGGACATGGTTTTGGGTTAAGATGGGGACACCCCATGGGGGTATCTAGATAGGGCTACTTGAAAGGGGAACGCATGAGTGACTTGCTCAACCCTGCGAATCTCATCGTGCTGGCCGTCATTGCCGTCGGCATGTTTTTTGGACTGCGTCGCATTGCCGCTTCGACACACGGGAAGAGTTGTTGCAGCGATGGCGCGAGCGGTAAGAAGGCCAAGAAGGTAGTGGTTGCGGATACCGATCTGTCCCACTACCCCTATAGCGATGAGCTGCTCATCGGCGGTATGAGCTGCGATGGCTGCGCTCAGAATGTGGCCAATGCCCTCAATGCACTGGATGGCGTGTGGGCAACGGTGACGTATGCGGACCACACGGCACGCGTGCGCTCTAAGCAGCCGATCGATCGCGGTGCTCTCGTGGCGGCCGTGAAGGACGCGGGTTACTACGTCATGACGCTGTAAGCGCCGCCTTGGATGCATTTCCTTGTCTAGGCTCGTCCGCGCAGTTTGATGTCTAGAATGTCATCGAAATCGATGGCGATGTCTTTGAGCTTGAGGAGCTTGAAGGCAGGGAGTGCCTCGTCGAGGATGCCGGTGCGGGAGCGATAGCCGTACGTATCGTAATAGGTCACGCGGAGCAGGTCTCCGCGCTTGAGGCCCTCGAGCTTTTTCGAAAGCTCGAGGGCTTTTTCTTCCGTGAGCTCACACTTGGGCTCGATGGTGATTTCTTGCTTACGTACGAGCTCGTAGTACCCCGTGAGGGCGGCGAAGGGCATAAACTGCGCGGCGCGTCCGGCGCGAACGGCGCCGTTGGCCGTGAGGTTGGGGTCGGCGGCGCGGCGTCTTCCCTCAGGGTCGGCCAGGCGTTCGAAGGCGGTGGGCGGGCGCATGGGTTGCTTTGGTTTAGGCACGGTGTCCTCCGACCTGATCGTTGCGTTCGCGTGCGGTGGCGCCGGCGGTAAAGCTCAGCCCCTTGACGAGCGCGTTTTTGCCGTATTTGCCCTTTACGGCCAGGACGGCACGGGCCAGCTCGCGCTCGCGCTCATCGGCCTCGACATCGCTAAATAGATCGATGGTGGCAAACTCCTCCGGCATGAGGTTGCCAAATCCCAGGTTGATGCGCTTGACCGGTCGTTTGGGATCGACCGTTTGTGCCCAAAGGTCATCGAAATAGCCCATGATCTTCTTAAACGAATTGGTGCGCTCGGGCAGCTTGCGCGAGGCGTTGGAGTGCGCAAAGAGGGCAGCATAGCCACCGCGCGGTTTGCCGCCGTGTTCGCCCACAAAGATGCCATCGATTGCCTGCGCCTCGCGCACCAGACGGCGCCGTTCGTCATCGCGCTGGACGGGCTTGGGTGCACGGGGCGCGAGCTCGGGACCGGCGGTTGCGGTGGGTTCGATACTCGACGTGCTCGAGCGTAGGTGTCCGCATCCGTCCACATATTGCGCCGTGCCGCTGGCGTCGAGGCGGCGTATGTCGGCGCGCTCGCTTGCGTAGCCCACAAAGAGCGAGATGCTGTCGCAGACCACGTGCTTATCGACCAAGTCCAGTACGGCGGCATCGACCATTTCACGCAAGACGGTGTAGGCCTGCTCGTAGGCATAGCCCTTCGAGAGCACCTGCCCTGTGGTGGTCGAGGTCGCTTGCGGGCGATAGGCTTGGATATCGGCGATGGTTGTCGGCTCACGCCCGAAGGCGTGGTCGATCAGATACTCGGCATTGACGCCGAGCTCATCGTAAAGCAGGTTTTCGTCGAGCGCGGCGACGCCCATCAGGTCGTAGACGCCGTACTTTTCGAGACGGGCCGCCACGCCGGGGCCGATGCCCCAGATGTCGGCGATGGGGCGATGGGGCCAGATCTCCTTGCGAAAGGTCTCGTCGTCGAGTTTGCCGATGCGACTGGGCACGTGCTTGGCGGTGATATCGAGTGCTACCTTGGCCTGGAATAGGTTGGGGCCGATGCCGACCGTCGCCGTGATGCCGGTGCGCGCGAGGACCTCGTCGCGCAGCATGCAGGCGAAGTCTTCCGCATCGGTGTGATAGAGGTCCAGATAGGGTGTCACGTCGATAAAGCACTCGTCAATTGAGTAGACGTGAATGTCTTGCGGACTGACGTATTCCAGGTAGATACCGTAGATTTGCGCCGACACCTCCATGTAGTGCTGCATGCGCGGTACGGCCTTGATGTAGTCGATGCCGTCGGGAATCTCGAACAGACGGCAGCGGTTGTGGATGCCGAGGTCTTTCATAGCCTGCGTGATGGCGAGGCAGATGGTCGTGCGCCCGCGCGATTCGTCGGCAACGACCAGGCATGTCGTGAGTGGGTCGAGCCCGCGGTCGACGCACTCGACACTGGCGTAGAACGTCTTAAGGTCGATGCAGATATAGGTATGCTGCTCGTGCCCCACGCGTCCTCCCATCAAACACATGTTCTTATCGAATACCTGTTCGATAATACCTGCTTGCGCGGACACCGTCAAAACCTGCCAGGAATGGACAGGTTTATTTTGGTAGGTAAAGCGTTTGACCTGCCAAAATAAACCTGTCCCTTTTTGGTCGGTTGCCGTTTGGGGGCCGATTGGCAACGCTCGCTGATTATAGTCTTGACCTGCGCTAGAATAGTGGCATCTGAATGTCCGGGCGCATGGAGGCGTGCGCCCGTATGCTGAGGAGGACTCTATGGCAACTGTTGCCGCACCTATCGATGCTACGTCGACTGCCGCTTGGAAGGCGCTCGAGGCCCATCAGGAGAAGCTCGAGGCCGAGGGTATCGACCTCAAGGCCTGGTTCGCCGCCGATGCCGAGCGCGTGAACAAGCTGAGCTTTGACGCCGGTGACCTGCACTTCGACCTGTCCAAGAACCTGGTGACTGATGAGACCGTCAAGCTGCTGTGCGATCTTGCCCGCGAGGTGAAGCTCGAGGAGCGCCGCGACGCCATGTTCTCCGGCGAGCACATCAACACCACCGAGGACCGCGCCGTCCTGCACACCGCGCTGCGCCGCCCGGCAAGCGAGAAGGGCCAGCTCATCGTCGACGGCCAGGACGTCGTCGCCGACGTGCACGAGGTTCTCGACCGCATGTATGCCTTCGCCGAGCGCGTGCGCTCCGGTGAGTGGAAGGGTGTTACCGGCAAAAAGATCGAGCACCTGGTGTCCATCGGCATCGGCGGCTCCGATCTGGGCCCGGTCATGGCCTACGAGGCCCTGCGTCCCTACGCCGACGCCGGTATTGACTGCCGCTACATCTCCAACATCGACCCCAACGATCAGGCAGAGAAGCTCAAGGGCCTCGATCCCGAGACCACGCTCGTGATTATCGTCTCCAAGACTTTCACCACGCTCGAGACCCTCACCAACGCTCGTGAGGTCAAGACCTGGATGCTCGAGCAGCTCAAGGCTCAGGGTGCCATCGACGGCTCCGATGAGCAGAACGCCGAGGCCGTGGCCAAGCACTTTGTCGCCGTTTCCACCGCACTCGAGAAGGTCGAGGCCTTCGGCATCGACCCCGCCAACGCTTTTGGTTTCTGGAACTGGGTCGGCGGCCGCTACTCTGTCGACTCCGCCGTGGGCCTGTCGCTGATCGTCGTGCTCGGCCCCGAGCGCTTCCAGCAGTTCCTTGAGGGCTTCCACGCCATCGACGAGTACTTCTGCAACACCCCGCTCGAGAACAACGCCGTCGCGCTGATGGGCCTGCTCAACGTCTGGTACGTCAACTTCTTCGGTTCCAAGAGCCACGCCGTGCTGCCGTACTGCCAGTATCTGCACCGCTTCCCGGCCTACCTGCAACAGCTCACCATGGAGTCCAACGGCAAGCACGTCCGCTGGGACGGCAGCGCTGTGACCTCCGATACCGGTGAGATCTTCTGGGGCGAGCCCGGTACCAACGGTCAGCACGCCTTCTACCAGCTGCTGCACCAGGGCACCGTGGTGGTCCCGGCCGACTTTATCGCTTTCGCCAACACTGCCAACCCCGCAACCGACAGCGGCCAGGACGTCCACGAGCTGTTCCTGGGCAACTTCCTGGCCCAGACCAAGGCGCTCGCCTTTGGTAAGACGGCCGACGAGGTTCGTGCCGAGGGCACGCCCGAGCAGATCGTCCCGGCCCGCTGCTTTGAGGGCAACCGTCCGACGACCTCGATCTTCGGCGACACGCTGACCCCGTTCGCACTCGGCGAGCTCATCGCCCTGTACGAGCACATCACGTTTGTCGAGGGCACGGTCTGGGGCATCGACTCCTACGACCAGTGGGGCGTCGAGCTGGGCAAGCAGCTTGCCAAGCAGATCACCCCGGCCTTCCACGACGACGCCGCCAAGGCCGAGCAGGACGCTTCGACCCAGGCGCTCATCGAGTTCTATCGCGCTCATCGCAAGTAGTCTTTACGGCTGAGTTGGCTTATGGCTGAAAGGGGCCCGTATCCGTTGGGATACGGGCCCCTTGCTATTTGGATAGGATGGAATGTATCGGGAGGCGCCTCGACGGGCATCGCAATCGTCGAAGGCGCGCCGTTCATGTTTGGGACAATATGACATTTTTCCCGTTGCAAACAGCGCCGCCGTGGGTGTTCTGTATGATGGCTCAGACAAGGTTGTTCAATGACAGGGAGGCATATATGGCAATCAAAGCCATCGCAATGGATATCGACGGTACGCTCACCAACGATCAAAAGGTCATCAGCCCGCGTACGCGCGAGAAGCTGCTCGCGACGCAGGAGTCGGGCATTAAGCTCATCTTGGCTTCGGGCCGTCCCGCATGGGGGTTGCACGCCTTGGCGCAGGAGCTCGACCTTCAAAACCATGACGGTCTGCTAGTTGCCTTTAATGGCGCGCATGTGGTCGACGCTCAGACCGATGAGGTCCTTTTTGACCAGGCCATGCCGGCTGACGAGCTGCACCGTCTGATTGATCATCTGCGCAATTTCGACGTGATCCCTATGATTTCGCTCGGTCGCGATTTGCACGTCGAGGACTCGTACCATTGCATGATCACGCTGCCTGACGGCTTGCAGAAGAATATCGTCAAGTATGAGCGCGATGCGTGCGATCTTAAGATTCGCGAGGTCGAGAGCTTGCATGAGGTCGTGGACACTTATCCCGTGGACAAGCTGCTGACGGCGGGTGATCCGACCTACCTGCAGGCGCATTACGAGGAGATGTATGCGCCCTTTACCCAGACGCTTTCGGGCATGTTTACGGCCGACTGGTACTTTGAGTACACGGCGCCCGGTATCGACAAAGCCCGTGCGCTCGAGGGTGCCCTGCCCAAGCTCGGTATCGATGCCAGCGAGGTCGTCTCGTTTGGCGACGGCCAGAACGACAAGTCCATGATTGAGTGGGCCGGCACCGGTGTTGCCATGGGCAACGCCGTCGATGAGGTTAAGGCAGTTGCCCAGATGGTGACCGCCAATAACAACGAAGATGGCATTGCGGTGGCGTTGGATAAGCTGCTGGGTTAGAATCGCCGATAGTGCATGGTTCGGGCGTCCGCTTGCGGGCGCCCTTTTGTTAGGGAGGGTGCCGTGTCCGCATTTCCGTTCGACGCCGTTATCTTTGACATGGATGGCGTCATCGTCGATACCGAGTATTACTACCTGGGGGAGACTGCCGCGTTTGCCAAGGAGCTTGGGTTGAATCTGACTCAAGAGGAGTTGAATGGACAGGTCGGTACCTCGCATCAGTTCTTCCTGCATATGCTGGTCGATTGGTTTGAGCGCGCCGGTAAAGGGCACTTCACTGGCGAGGAAGCGTTGGCCCGTTGGGACGAGTGGGCGCATAAGCGTCCGCGCGACTATCAGGCTTTGATTAACCCGGGCGCTGTGGATACGATTCGAGAGTTGCCGCGCCGCGGCGTTCGCGTGGCGTTGGCGAGTTCGTCTCCCATGGACAGCATCGAGGAAGTACTCGATGCATGTGGTCTGTCGGATGCCTTTGAGTACGTGGTGAGCGGCGAACAGTTTAAGGAGAGCAAGCCCGAGCCCGATATCTACCTGCATGCGCTGGACCTGCTGGGGCTGCCCGCGAATCGCTGCTGCTGCGTTGAGGATTCCGTTCCGGGCATTACCGCGGGTAAGCGAGCCGGCCTGACGGTCATTGCCAAGCGCGAGGAGCGCTTTGGCTTTAGCCAGGATGCCGCGGATAAGATTATCGATCAGCTGCCGGACCTGCTGGAACTCGCGTAAGAGCGCGTTAGTTGCGCGTTTTTCGGGTCCGATGAGTAAATACCCGACATTTTGGTGCGACACCTAGCATACTTTAAGCTAATGCGGGCTTAATGACTTGTTGAATGCCCCTAAGCCCGTTTTAGACTTAATTGTGCTTGGAGAGGGTATATGCCACCGACTGAAGGGCTAACTGACGGTAAAGCAGCGATACCGCTGTACCAACAGGTTATCGATATCATCAAAAACGAAATCAACTCCGGTGCCTACAAGGCAGGCGCGCGGATACCCAACGAATTCGAATTGGCTGAGAGCTATAAAGTTGGCCGCGTTACCGTGCGACGCGCTATTGAGGAGCTCGTCCAGCAGGGCTATCTAACGAAGCGACAGGGGAAAGGCACGTTTGTCAATGCCCCCAAGCTCAAGCGCAAGATTCGCCAGAAGGATGACGTCCAGAGTTTTTCGGACGCATGCCGCGTTAACGGAATGGAACCGGGGGCGCGTGTCATTTCGAGAAAGATACTGCCGGCGGATTCCACCGAAGCACAGTTCTTTGGTGTTCCCGTTGGAACTGACTTGATTTGCGTTGAGCGCGTGCGCACTGCCGATGGCGTCCCTGTCATGCTCGAGAACAACATATATGTTTACGAGGACAACGCCTATCTATCAACGGCACCTCTATCTAACCAATCCATTTTTGAGTTCGTGCGCAACCGGACGGGTCGCACGCCCGCGTTTACCGATCCATGCACGCTTGAGATCGCGTGCGCGTCGCCCGAGGTCGCTCGGTTGTTGGCAGTTCCTGTTGGCGAACCCTTGTTTTATATGGAAGCCTTCTTCTTTGATGAGCAGCGGCGGCCGTTTATCATCGGTCGTCAGCGGATCGTTGGGTCTCGCTACGTTTTTGACATCTAGGACATTGCGTATGGAAACGCCCGGTGAATCATCTCACCGGGCGTTTTCATACCGTTCACGGCGCAAACGCAACCGTTCAACCGCGTTGCGGCAATCAGTTTGAAATTATCTTGATGACGAGAAAAGCTGCTGGTAATCTATAGAACGTCATAGAACGTTTGCCTTGTGCAAACGTTGAGGCGAGATGCGATGCAGTCTCGAGTTCTTTGGAGGAATCTATGTCAGATACGAAGGCGAAGAAGACAAACAGACGTTTTAAGTTCAAATTACCGCATGTCTATACGATCATGTTCTTGCTGATCGTTGTCTTTGCGGTCTTGACTTGGATCGTTCCCTCTGGTCAGTATCAGCGCAAGATGATTTCGACAGCGGCGGGCGAGCGTGAAGTCGCCGTTGCTGGAACCTATGAACAGGTCGATAAGAACTACACCGATTCCGAGACCGGCGAGACCATCAATCTGGGTCAGGATATCTTCGCGGTCCTGCAAGCGCCCACTAAGGGCATCCAGGAGGCTGCCGACGTCGTTGCGTTCGTCTTATTGATTGGCGGATCGTTCGCAATCATCACCAAGACCAACGCTTTGAATGCCGGCATGAGCCGTGTGATTAAAAAGCTCAAGAACAAGGACATCCTCATCATTCCCATCACGATGACGTTGCTGTCCATTTGCGGCACCACGTTTGGTATGTCTGAGGAAGCCCTGCCGTTCTATGCCATTTTCATTCCCATCATGATGGGTATCGGTTATGACTCGATGACGGCATTCATCATCTGCTTCCTCGGTCCTAACCTGGGATATTGTGCTTCGACCATCGACCCGTTTAATGTTTTGATCGCCCAAGGCATCATTGGCATCGAGGGCAATCCGCAACTGTGGCTGCGCGCCGTTTCTTGGGTCATCTTCACTGCCGTCGGTATCGCATGGGCCATGCGCTACGCCATGCGCGTCAAGAAAAACCCCGAGTCGTCCATTACGTACGAGGACGATAAGCTCAAGCGTATCGAGTTTTCCGTGACCGATGTCTCCATCGAGGAAGAGTTCACTACCCGTCAGAAGCTCGTGCTTATCGATTTTGCTTGCGGTATGGGCATTATCGTCTGGGGTCTTGTGACCCAGGGTTGGTACATGAATGAGATTTCCGCCGTGTTCCTTGGCATGGGCTTGCTTGCCGGTATCCTGGGCGGTCTTGACCAGCAGACGATTGCTGAGGAGTTCGTTAAAGGTCTCGCCGACTTTGCGTACGCCGCCATCGTTATCGGTATCGCTCGCGGTATTCTGGTCATCGCCGAGGGCGGCATGATCATCGACACCATCCTCCAGGCGCTCGCTACTGCGCTCGCCGGTGCACCCGCCGCCGTCTACACCACGTTTATGTATATCGTCCTTGGCCTGCTCTCTTTGCTGGTTCCCTCGAGTTCTGGCCTGGCGGCACTCACCATGCCCGTTATGGGCCCCCTGACCGAGCTCATGGGCCTCAATCCCGAGGCGGCCGTTACCGCGCTCCAGTTTGCCAACCAGACCATCAACACCATCAGTCCCGTGGCGGGCATGACGGTTGCCGGCCTTGGCGTGGCTAAGATTTCGTTTGGCCAATGGTGGAAGACCATTTGGAAGTTCTTCATCTTCATGGTCGTCTTTGGCCTGATCGTAACGGCAATTTCTGGCATGCTTCCGGCGTAGGTGGTTGTGATGTCTGATCGTTTGACGGTCCTGACGTCTAAGAGTGTCTTTACCGGTACGGGGGACCTGCCGTTTGAAGGTTTCGTAGCGGTCCGTGGCAATCGAATTGAGGCTGTTGGCACCAAGTGTGAGCTGGCTTCGTATTTGACCCAGGCGGACGAGGTAGTTGACCTGGGCGACCGCACCGTCATGCCTGGCCTGATCGATGTGCATACCTTCTATACAGGCTGGGCGCTGCGGACGTTGGGGCCTGATCTGTCCGGCATCGCTGATGCCAAAGAGGCCGTGTCGCTCTTGCGTGCATGGAAAGAAGATCATCCGGATTGCGCGGCGGCTTTTGGCCACAACCTACCCGAAACGTTGGCATCGGATGCCGAGAACGCAAATACGGCGGCTGTGTTTGACGATTGTTTTGGCGATATCCCTGTCGTCTGCTTTACACCGGGTGCGGAGACCTGCGTTCTCAATGCTGCCGCCAGTGTGCGATACGGCTTCACGCCCCAGGCGTGCTATGCCGAGAAGATCTGGCGCATGATGAGCGATTTCCTCGCGCTGCCCGAGGTACGTGCGGGGTATTCGGACTACATGAGCATGCTTAACGAGCGCGGCGTTACCGCCATCAAGGAGATGGCGTTTGATGACTACTACGGTTTTGCCGACGAAATGGCTCGCCGTGAAGAATCTGGCGAGCTGACGGTTCGCGTCTCTATGATGTCGCAGCCGGTGGGTGCCGGTGCAAATCTGTCGTATGCTCGCGAGGCACGAGAGCGCTTCCGGGGACCGTTCGTTCGTTTTTCTGGCTTCAACCGTATGACCGATCGCGGCGTATGGGCGGGGCTTGCCGAGATGATTGACCCCTATGAGGACACGGCCGATGCGGGAGCTGCCGGCAAGACGGTTGTCGAGGAGCCCGAGTGGGATCTGATTGAGAACGAGCTGCGCGCAATTGATGCTGACGGCTTCCGATATTCCTTGCATTGCCAGGGCGATGGCGCCGTTCGTCGCACCGTGGCGCTCTATGCCTCGCTGCCTCGAGACGAGCATGGACGGTTGCTTCGCCGCCATGCGATTACCGATCTCGAGAACTCTGATCCGACCGATCTTGTCGAGTTTGGCAAGTTAGGTGGAATTTGCGAGGTCTATCCGCAGATTTTGACGCTGGACCGGCGCGAGGATTGCCTGTCGATGATGCGTCGACAAATTGGCGAGACGCGACTTATGCACAGCTGGAATCGCCGCGGCATGGAAGATTCCGGATGCACGGTGTGCTGTGGTACGGATTTGCCACTGCTGATTCCGAGCCTGGGCGAGTCAATCTACAGCGCGTGCGGTGGATACTTCGACGATGGACTGCCCGTGAATGAGGCCAACGCGCTGACGCTTGTCGAGCTCTTGCGTGCTTGGACTGCCGGGGGCGCGTACGATCTGATGCGCGAAGACGAACTGGGTACGCTTGAGGTCGGCAAGCTTGCCGATATCTGCGTGCTCGATCGGGATGTGTTCGACCTCGATTATCGCGACGCACGCGATCTTTCGGTTGATATGACGATGTCGGACGGACAAATCGTGTTCGATCGAAATAAGGAGGCATAAGATGTCTGAATCCAAACCGACGCTGCGCCGCGAACAGATTGCGGGCATGAATATCCACTACATCATGTGGTCGCTCGATTACTTCCTTGATGTGCAGCAGCGTTTGGGCTTTGAGTCCATTGAGCTGTGGTGTGCGGAGCCGCATGTGACGCTCGACCACACGGGCTACTTTGAGGCTGAGGTCCTGGCGAAAAAGGCTGCAGACCGTGGGCTTAGGTATCGTACTCTGTGCCCCGAGAATGTTGTCTATCCTTGGCAGTACTGCGCACGCAAACCGCTGCATGAACAGCGCAGCCTGGCGTACTTTAAGCACGGCATTGAGCTTGCCGAGGTACTTGGGTGCGACCGTATGTCCGTCAACTCGGGCTGGGGCGACTGGGACGAGGACCGCGAGGAAGCCTGGAAGCGCAGCCGCGAGCACTTGTCCATTCTGGCGGAGTATGCCGGTGAGCACGGTCTGGTGCTTACGATGGAAAGCCTGCGTCCCGAGGAGAGCAACCTTGTAACGACGGTTTCCGATGCGAAGCGCATGATTGACGAGGTCGCGAGCCCGTACTTACAGCCCATGGTTGATACAACCGCGATGGGCGTTGCGGGCGAGACGCTCGAGGACTGGTTTGCCGCCTTTGGTGATGGGGCAATTCACGAGATGCACTTTATCGACGGTGACCCGTATGGCCATCTGGTGTGGGGCGATGGCAAGCACGATATGGACGCCTTCGTCGCCACGCTTAATGCCCATGGTTTCGATGGCATGCTAGGCCAGGAAATCACGGACGGGCGTTACTACGATGACCCGGCGGCGGCAGATGCCAAGAACATGGCCGCATTCGAGAAATATCTGATTGACTAAACCAACTATCGGCCACGCAGCCAACGTCATTGATTGCGGACCAAACAAGAAAGGAACTGGATATGAACGCACACGATCTGATCAAAGAGGCAATTGCCGAGAAGGGCAAGTTCGACAGCGTCTACTGGATTGCTTGCGGTGGCTCCATGATCGATTTGATCCCGGCTCATGAGCTTCTGCAGCGCGAGGCAACCACCTTCACTTCGTATATCTATACGGCTCGCGAGTTTGATATCATGCGCCCGCGCCGCTTGAGTGAGAAATCCCTGGTCATTGCTTGCAGCCACAGTGGCAACACCCCCGAGGTCGTCGAGGGCTGTGAGATTGCCCTTGCAGCCGGCGCTACGGTGATCGCCCAGACCGACAACGCTGGATCCAAGATTGACTCCGGCAAGTGGACCACGTGGGTCTACCCGTGGGGCGAGGGCGTGCCGCAGGCCGAGGTCCCCGCTGGCATTTCGCTGTCGCTTGCGGCCGAGCTGCTCGATCAGCAGGAGGGCTACGCCGATCTTGCCGATATGTATGCCGGTATCGCCGAGATGGATAAGATTCTTCCCCCGGCACGTGAGAAGGTAAATGCCGAGCTAGGCGATCGTTTTGCCAAGCTTTGCCAGGAGCACGAGTTCTTCTACATTCTGGGCAGCGGTCCCAACTTTAGCCAGACCTACGGTTTCGCTATCTGCTCTCTTATGGAGATGCAGTGGCAGCACTGCAGCTACATCCACTCTGCCGAGTACTTCCACGGCCCCTTCGAGGCTACTCAGGATGGCGTTTTTTACTTCCTGCAGATGGGCTCCAGCGAGTGCCGTGCTATGGACGAGCGCGCCCTTGCGTTCCTTAAGACGCATACCGATACGCTGATGGTGCTCGATGCCAAGGAATACGGTATGGAAGCCGTGCCGGCGAGCGTCCGTGCCTATCTGGACCCGGTGCTGTTCTACGCCATGAACTGCGAGCTGCGTGCTGCACGCGGCAAGGTGTTTGATCACGATCCCGATTTCCGTCGCTATATGGGTGTTGTCGAGTACTAGAAGGGGCAAAGGCCATGGCATTTAACGTTAACGCGCTCGGATTTGGCGATAACGTCGTCGATCGCTACGAGCATATCCACACCATGTATCCCGGCGGCAATGCGGTGAACTTCGCCGTTTATGCCAAGAAATGCGGTGCCGCACGCTCTGCATACATGGGCATTTTTGGCAATGACGCCGCTGCCGAGCATGTCATTGCAAGCCTCGAGGATGAGGGTATCGAGCTTGACAAGTGCGAGCAGATGATTGGCGAGAACGGAGCGGCTCGCGTGACCGTCGTTGACGGTGACCGTGTCTTCCTCGGCTCCAACGAGGGCGGTATCCGTGGCGATGCGCGCTATGTCCTCGATCGCTTTGACCTTTCGTACATGAAGCAGTTCGATGTGGTTCATTCGGGCAACTATTGCTTCACCGAGCGCGAGCTGCCCAAGTTAAAGGCTGCGGGCGTCACGGTCTCTTTTGACTTTTCGGACGACTCCACCGACGAGTACTACGAGCAGATTGCGCCCTACGTCGATTTTGCTTTCTTTAGTGCGGCGGATGCCGCGAGTGAGGACGAGATTCGCGAGCGTCTGGCATGGGTGAAGGGTCTGGGTCCGCGTTTTGTGTCGGCTACGGCGGGCGCCGAGGGCTGCATCGCTTACGACGGCGAGCGTTATTACCGCCAGCTGGCTAAACCGGTAACGGACATGAAGGACACCATGGGGGCGGGCGACTCGTTCCTCACCTCGTTTTTGATGTGCTATCTCGATTCCGCCAAGCGTGGTGAGGATGGCGCCGAGGCCATCGAGCGCGCGCTCGATTTTGCTGCCGGGTTTGCCTCGACCGTGTGCGGCATGGAAGGTTCTTGGGGCCACGGAGCACCAATCGTCGAATAGCTTAAGAAAGCGTACGGCGGTCTGGCTATGAGGCCTTGGACAGCCGATGCAAAACAATAAGCGAAACGCGAAAAGGGGGCTCGTTATGTGGTGGGTCCCCTTTTGAACATTGGAGAAGAGTATGGGTATTAAAGCGTGTGCGGCTGGTTTTTGCTGCGCGGACGTCTATCAAAACATCGGCGTGTTCTATCCGACTGGTAACGGCATTGACTGGGGTATCCATCTTGCACGAATGGGCGTTTCGGTATCCGCCGTGTCGGTTGTCGGCAAGGACGAGTACGGAGACAAGATGAGGGAGGCGCTGGCCGCCGAGGGGTTTGATATCTCACACCTGCGGGTGGAGGATGGCGACACTTCGGTGATGCTCATGGCATTGAAAGACGGCGTCGATCGTGTACATCTCGAGGCAATCGATGGCGTAATGGAGACATATCGACCGAATGAAGACGACCGGGCGTTTATCCTAGAGCATGACATCATTCATACCGACCTGTTTGGCAATTGTTTGGACCTCCTGCCCGAGTGGCATGATGCGGGCAAGACGGTGGTTATGGACTTCTCGGTGTTCAGCCAGGATCCCGAATATGCCTGCGAGAATCATTTTCCCTACGTTGACTACGCATTTATGTCGTTTGAAGATGACACTCCGGAGCTGCGAGACTGGGTACGTCACGTGCAGGAATTGGGGCCGCGCGTTGCGGTTGCCACGCTTGGCGAGAAGGGAAGCATTGCCTATGACGGTGAACGCTTCTATGAGTGCGGGATCGTGCCGGCGGAGAAGGTCGTTAATACCGTGGGTGCCGGCGACTCGTATATCGCCGGATTTACCAAGGGCGTGATCGATGGCCTTGATATTCCGGCGTGTATGAAGGCGGGCGCTGAGCTGTCGTCCCGAGTGATTGGTTCGTTTGAGCCGTACTAGGGTCAAATGCCTGGAAAGGAGTACGAAATGGTTATCGACATGTTGGTCCATCCTATGCTCTACGGCGAGATCTGTACGCCGGGTGATGAGCCTGATGGATTCGGTTTTTGGTCACGAGAATTTGGTATGGGGCATATGGGCCCCATGGATTGGGATGAGCTTCAAGTCGAGATGGACGTCTGCGATGTGCAGAAGAGCGTGCTCATGCCGCTCGATGTAACCACGGCATGCGGAGGGCACTTTGGCACCAATGACCAGATTGCCATGCTGGTTGCCGCACATCCCGATCGTCTGTGGGGATTTGCGAGCGTAGACCCGCAGGTGAGCGGTGCCGCAGACGAATTGGAGCGCGCCTTTACCGAGTTGGGGGCAAAGGGGCTTTGCCTGCATCCTGCAAAGCAGGGTTTTGCCCCCGATGATGCTGTGGCCGAGCCGCTTTACGAACTGTGCGAGCGCTATAACAAGCCGGTGGTTTTCCATGCCGGTATGTCTTGGGAGCCGGGCGCAGAGCTCTCGCGCAGTAACCCGCTTGCATTTGAGCACACAATCGCAACGCATCCAAATGTGCGTTTTAGTTTGACCCATTTTGGCTGGCCCTGGGTGCGCGAGACCGTGGCGATGCTGCTCAAGTATCCCAACTGCTATGCGGACACCTCTATCACTTACATCGATTCGCCCGAGGAGATGATGCAGCGTCTTTTCACGGTCGATATGGGGCCGCTGTGGTATGAGCGCGCGCTATCGCACCAAGTGATGTTCGCCAGCAATACGCCGCGCTTCCGTGCATTCAAACTCAAGCGGGCGCTCGATACCGTGCCCATGCGCGATGATGCGCGAGAAAGGCTCTACTGGGGTAATGCCCTGTGTTTTCTTGAAGGGGATGAGTGAACATGGTGACGCTCGAGACATTGAGCTATCTATCGACTGCTCCGGACCAGTTCATCGATATTACCGAGGACGTGCACGCTGCCATCGAACGCAGCTCGGTGACCAATGGCTTGGCGGCGATTATTTTGTCGCATACGACCTGCGGAATCGTGGTAAACGAGGGGCTGCCCTGCGTGGAGACGGATCTTATGGAGACGCTTGATCGCATCGCCCCACTCGATGCCCCCTATGCGCATGCACACTTCCTGCCGAGCTATGGAGCCACCGGTAACAACTCCTGTGGGCATATCAAGAGCATGATTTGTGGAAACAGTTGCTTCTTTCCCGTCCAAGATGGCCACATCGTGTGCGGAGGTGCCCAGAACATCTATCTTGCGGAGTTTGACGGTCCGCAGAAGCGAAAAGTGTACGTCGAGGTGCTGGGGGAGTAGCGTCCCTGCAATAACCCTATGAAGGAGCACGTTATGTCGTTTCTAACTTCGATGTTCAAGACCGAAAAGCCGGTTATCGGAATGCTGCACCTGCGTCCTCTGCCGGGCGATCCACTGTATTACCCGGGCGGAAGCGTGTCACAGGTCGTGGAAGCCGCCAAGCGCGATCTCGAAGCGTTGCAGCAGGGCGGTGTCGATGGCATTTTGATTACCAATGAGCTCTCGATGCCCTATGAGCAGCACGTTTCTCCCTCAACCCTTGCATCGATGGGCTATGTAATCGGGGCTCTATCCCATGATCTGTCGACTCCTTGGGGAGCTGAGGCAATTTACGATGGTGATGCCACAATCGAGCTGTGCGCTGCCGTCGACGCGCAGTTCACGCGCTGCAATTTTTGCGGTGCCTGGGCCGGTGATCTCGGGCTGATTAACCGAGATTTCGCTCACACCATGCGTCGCAAGGCGGCGCTGCGCTTGGACGACCTCAAGCTTTTTCACTTCATCACGAGCGAGGGGGAGGTTTATCTCAACGACCGCACGACTGCGGACATTGCCGATTCACTTCTCTTTAATTGCCTACCGGATGCGATGGTCATCGGCGGTTCGGCTGCCGGCCGCGGCGCTTCGGGCGAGCTTGCCGATGAAGTCCGCGAGCGTGTTGGCCAAGTACCTGTGGTGTGTGGCACCGGTTGTCGCGAAAATACCGTGGCTGACGTATTTGCTCACTACGATGGCGCGTTTGTCGGCACGTGCTTAAAGCGCGATGGAAAGCTGGATGCCCCGGTTGATGTTGAGCGGGTAGCTCGTTTTATAGCTGCCGCTCGCACGGCGCGAGGGGAGTAGGCACCTATGGCGTTCTATCTGGGTATTGATATTGGGACAAGTGCCTCTAAAGGCGTTTTAATCGATGATCGATGCAACATCGTTTGCCAGGCCTCTTGTGGACACGAGACGGACAACCCGCGTGATGGATGGTACCAGCATGATGCGGAGGCAGTTTGGTGGGGCGATTTTTGCCGCTTGTCGCGCGAGCTGGTGGTGCGATCGGGGGTTAACGCGGCGCAGATCGGATGCGTGGGCCTTTCCGCATTGGGTTGCGACTGCGTACCGGTCGATACCGAGTGCAACGCGCTGGCGCCCGCGATTTTATATGGAGTCGATGCACGTTCGAAGCCGCAGATTGACGAGCTTCTTTCCGAATATGGGTCAGATCGCGCGCGCGAGCTTTTCGGGCACGATCCCTGTTCGTCAGATATTGCTCCTAAGATCTTGTGGTTTAAGGAGAATATGCCCGAGGTGCACGAACGTGCCGCGAAGTTCCTGACGGCGTCATCGTTTCTGTGCGCAAAGTTGACGGGGCGTTTTACGGTGGACCGTTATTTGGCGGAGGATTTTCTTCCCCTATATGACCGCTACACTTGGAAGGTTGATGCTCGGGAATGTGCTCGTTTCTGCCGGCCTGACCAGATGGCGGAGGTAATGTCGGCTACCGATATTGCCGGGGTGATTACGCAGCGTGCGGCTGAGGCGACGGGGCTCGTGGCGGGGACACCTGTCTTGGTGGGAACGGGCGACTCTGGTGCCGAGGCCATTTCGACGGGTGCATTCCGTCCCGGCGATATGATGGTTCAGTTGGGGAGCACGGCGTATTTCATCTACTTAGCTGATCATATGGTCGATGATGCCCGCCTGTGGCCAGGAACGTTTATCATTCCCGGAACTTACGGGATCTGCGCGGGGACCAATACGGCGGGTGCACTCACATCGTGGTTGCGCCAAGAGCTGTATCGCGACGCCGTAGAGGCCGAGGGCCACGGTGGCCCCGATGCATATTCGGTTATGGCGCATGATGCCGCCGATGTGGCGCCGGGTGCCGATGGGCTCCTGTGTCTGCCGTACTTTGCGGGGGAGCGTACTCCGCTCAATGATCCCGAGGCGCGTGGCGTCTTCTTTGGCCTGACCGGAAGGCATACGCGAGCCCATATGGTTCGCGCCGCCTTGGAAGGCGTCGCGTATACCGTTGCATCCCATGTCGACATTATCGAGCGAGAGCATGGACTGCCAATTGGGCGCATTATGCTTGTCGGAGGTGGAACCAAGAATCCAGTTTGGATGCAGGCTATCGCCGACGTATGCGGGCGCGAGGTCTCGGTTGCCAAGGTTACGGTGGGCGCATGCTTCGGTGATGCCATCATGGCATCTCTCGCAGGTGGCGCCTATGCATCATGGGATGAACTCGCCCAAGTCCTTGGCGTTGCACAAACAATCGTGCCCGATATGGCTGCCCACGAGCTATATGCGTCGCGCCGTCATATCTTCGACGAATTGTATGCACGCAACCGTGATCTCATGCACGAATTGGTGTAATGCTGCCGAATTGTACTGCCTGCCAATAGGGACTGCATTGTGCGATTCGCATGTCCCTTGGCATTTTTGCCCACAGGGGTTAGCGAAGGTCAAAAACAGAGTGCGCATTTGCTAAAACTACCGACTCGATGCGCTTTGCGTCACAGTTTTTGAGTGAGGCAATGCGCATCGAGGTCCTTGCGAGCGATCTGATGAGCGATTGCACGCTTGTTTCTGTGTTTGGCTCGGTCGGCGCATCAGTCTCGAGCAGTAGACGGTCGAGTGGAATCTGTCGGGCATATTCGCGACCGCGCTTGGTGGCGAGCATGCGCTCGTTCACGGAAAAATAGCAGCCTGCGTTTCGCGCGCGGACGAGTTCGTCCGAAGTGCCGCTAAACCAGTGGAAGATGATAACGGGGGAGTCGGAGTTTGGGATGAGTAGTCCATGCGATTCGAGGACGTTCAGTACGGTTCCCGCCGAACGAACGGCGTGAATTGATATCACGCGCCCGGTAAGAGGATGCTGCACGAGCGCATCGCAGAGCCGGTCAAATGCCTGTATTTGTAGCGGCTCACTTCCAGCAAAGCGCGCGGAAAAGTCGAGTCCGACTTCGCCGATATAGCGCTCTTGGGCAGCAACTTCGCAAAGCAGATTGATTTCAGCGTTGCCATATCGTCCGTCGGCGAGCCACCAGGGATGGAGGCCGATGCCGGCAAAGATATTTGAACGGCCGCAGGCGCGCTTCTTGGCGCGTGCAAAGTCGTGCGGATCGACGCCGCAGTCAAATAGAATCAGGCCCAGCGCCGTTGCCTCATCGGCAACGGCGTCCGGGTGAGCCATTAGATCAAGATGGCAGTGTGCATCAAATAACCGGGGCTCCATCTCGGCGCGCTCCGCTAGTCTAGGCGCTGGCCATCGGCGCGCACGCGCTCGGTGCCGCGGCCACTGATCTGGCGGATAACCTCGCCGGCGATCATCTGGCCCATGATGGGTGGCATAAAGCTCGCGGTTCCCAGCTCGGTGCGCTCGTGGATGTTGGAAGGGTCGCGGGGCTGGGTCTTTACCGACTCCTCGCAGCTAAACAGCACGTGAAGGCTCTTGATGCCACGTTTTTTGCACTCTTTGCGCATGATGCGGCTCATGGGGTCGCGCACGGTGTCAAAAATGTCGGCAAAATGCAGGCATTCGGGATGGAGCTTGTTGGCCCCGCCCATGGAGCTAACCAAACGAATGTCATTGTCCTGAGCATATTTGGCAATGGTGAGCTTGGCCGAGATGGTGTCGATGGCGTCGACGACGTAGTCGAGCTTGCCACCCGTCTGCTCCAAAACGCCCGCGAAGAACTCGTCGATGTTGTCGCTCAGCAGGTATTCGGTGCGCTTGATAACGCTGGCGGCGGGATTGATGTCGTGGATCATGGCTTCCATCACGTCAACCTTGCGCTTGCCGACGGTGCTGTGAAAGGCTATGGCCTGTCGATTGATGTTGCTGGGCGCGACGATATCCTTGTCCAGAATCACAAAATGACCGATGCCGCCGCGGACAAGTGCCTCGCAGCAGTTAGAGCCCACGCCTCCGCAGCCGAGCACCAGCACCGTGGCGTTGGCGAGTCTATCGAGTGCCTCACGGCCCATGATGATCTCGAGTTTGGTGTCGCGTGTCTCGACGAGAGCAGCGGTTTCGGTCATAGACATCCTCCGATGGGGAAGCGAATCGTGTTTTAGCTATCACCATTATAGGTATTATCGCGATTCCATTTGAGCCCTAGGGGCTTGTTGAAATGAGGCAAGGATTCGCATAAGATGAAGCAGATGGCACCCGTTGCAGCGGGTTGGCCAACTCCCAAACACGTTTGTAGCGTGAGAAGTGGCCGTCTTCGCATTACGCGGGGGCGGCTATTTCATTCGACCTCCTATGTGGATGCCGAGTTCCACAGCCGCGATTACAAGCAATAACAACGTCAGGACATTATCAATACTCATAGTCCATCTCCTTCTTGGGAAGAGGGAGCTGGCCCATCTGCTTCTGGACCCATTGTATCTAAAAACGAACGAATGTTCTATACATAACATTGCTATTAGATAATTAGACAAACATCTAAATAATGAGTATAGTGTGCACGTCGCGAGAGATAGCGAGAGGAGGTTCTATGCCGGGAGAGGGTTTTAAGGCGCTGGCCGATCCAACGCGACGGCGCATTTTGGAGTTGCTGCGCGAGGGCAATTGTACGGCCGGGGAGCTTGCCGAGCATTTTGACATCAGCAAGCCGTCATTGAGCCATCATTTGGCGACGCTCAAAAACGCCGGGCTGGTGACCGACGAGCGCCATGGCCAAAACATCGTTTACAGCTTAAACACCACCGTCATGCAGGACTTGATTGGCTGGTTTATGGGCTTTACGGACACTGAAGGTGATGAGGATGAATAACGAAAACAAGGGCATTCACGCCACGGGGGTATCGCCGCGTGTATGGGCCATGCTTGTTGTGGTCTGCGCTATTAATGTCGCGGCGCACCTTATGGTGATGCCGAGCTTGCCTGCGCAGATTCCCATGCACTGGGGCGCGAACGGCGCCGTCGACGGTTGGGGTCCTAGCTGGATGGCCTCCGCGCTCGGCGTGCTGCCTCTGGCGCTTCTCGCAATGTTCTACGTCGTGCCACGCATTGACCCCAAGGGCGAGGCGTATCGGACCTCGGGCAAGTTCTATCAGGGTTTTGTAATTGCTTTCACGGTATTCATGTGTGCCATAAGCTGGTTGGGTGAGCTTACGGTCTGGGGCGTGGTGCCGGCGGTCGGTTCGGTCAACGTGCTGATTTCCAGTGCTGTCGGTTTGCTGTTCATCGGCGTAGGCAACTACTTGCCGCGTGTGAAGCAGAACTATACGCTCGGTATCAAGACGCCTTGGGCGCTTGCCGATCCCGAGAACTGGCGCCGTACGCAGCGTTTTGGCGGCGCCTGCTTTATGGTGCTGGGTGTTGGTTTGATTGTGATGGGCGTGGCGGGTAGTGTGCTTTCGAGTGAAGTCGTCGCCGCGGTGATTGCGGTTCTGGCGTTTGGTTCAGCTGGAGCTGCCTACGTCTATTCGTATCTGCTGTGGCGCAAATCGCAGCGAGCCGCTCGTTAAGGTTGCGGAAAACTAGCGTACGCAGTTCATAGTGTGTTAAGGGGGACTTTTCCCAGGTAGTATTAGGGGGTGTGGGCAACCATGCCCCTTTTTCGTTAAGTTTCAGAGCTGGTTTCCTCATTTCGTTTCCACTAAAGCGAATCAAGAATAGGGAAACAGCAGGTAGAAAGGATAAAACAGGCAAATGGCGGAGTTTATCTACCAGATGTATCAGGCTCGCAAGGCCCATGGCGACAAGGTGATTCTTGACGACGTGACCCTGAGCTTCTATCCCGGTGCCAAGATCGGCGTCGTGGGTCCTAACGGCATGGGTAAGTCGACCCTGCTCAAGATCATGGCCGGTATCGAGGAGGTCTCCAACGGCGATGCCAGGCTCACCCCCGGCTACACCGTGGGTATCCTGCAACAGGAGCCGCCGCTCGACGACGACAAGACCGTCATCGAGAACGTGCGCATGGCGTTTGGCGACATGATTGCCAAGGTCGATCGCTTCAACAAGATCGGCGAGGAGATGTGCGACCCGGACTGCGACATGGACGCCCTCATGGCCGAGATGGGCAAGCTCCAGGACGAGATCGACGCCGCTGATGGCTGGGATATCGATTCCAAGCTCGGCCAGGCCATGGACGCCCTGCAGCTGCCCGATTCCGACATGCCGGTCAACGTGCTTTCCGGCGGCGAGCGCCGTCGCGTGGCCCTGTGCAAGCTGCTGCTCGAGGCTCCCGACCTGCTGCTGCTTGACGAGCCCACAAACCACCTAGACGCTGAGTCGATCCTGTGGCTCGAGCACTTCCTTCACAACTACCAGGGCGCGGTGCTTGCCGTCACGCACGATCGCTACTTCCTGGATAACGTTGCCGAGTGGATCTGCGAGGTCGACCGCGGTCACCTTTATCCCTACAAGGGCAACTACTCCACGTATCTGGAGACCAAGGCCGCCCGTATCGAGGCGCAGGGCAACCGCGACGCCAAGCTCGCCAAGCGCATGGAGGCCGAGCTCGAGTGGGTACGCAGCTCGCCCAAGGCTCGCCAGGCCAAGAACAAGGCTCGTCTGGCTCGCTACGAGGAGATGGAGGCCGAGGCCCGCGCAAGCCAGAAGCTCGACTGGACCGATATCCGCATTCCCGTTGGACCGCGTTTGGGTAACAAGGTGCTCGAGGCCCATCACCTGCACAAGGAATTCGACGGTCGCGTGCTCATCGACGACCTTTCGTTCACCCTGCCGCGCAACGGCATCGTGGGCGTCATCGGCCCCAACGGTGTCGGTAAGACCACGCTGTTCAAGACCATCGTGGGCCTGGAGCCGCTGACTTCGGGCGAGCTCGAGGTGGGCGAGACCGTCAAGATCTCCTATGTCGATCAGAACCGTTCTGGCATCGACCCCGATAAGAACCTGTGGGAGGTCGTCTCGGACGGCCTGGACCACATGATGGTCGGCGAGACCGAGGTTCCGAGCCGTGCTTATGTGGCGAGCTTTGGCTTTAAGGGCCAGGACCAGCAGAAGCGCGCTGGCGTACTCTCCGGTGGCGAGCGCAACCGTCTGAACCTGGCGCTCACGCTCAAGCAGGGCGGCAACCTGCTGCTCCTCGACGAGCCCACGAACGATCTCGACGTCGAGACGCTGTCCTCACTCGAGGCGGCGCTGCTCGAGTTCCCGGGCTGCTCGGTGGTTATTAGCCACGATCGTATGTTCCTGGACCGCGTCGCCACGCACATTCTGGCGTGGGAGGGCACCGACGAGAATCCGGGCAACTGGTATTGGTTCGAGGGCAACTTCGAGGCCTATCAGGCCAACCGCATCGAGCGCCTGGGCGAGGACGCAGCCCAGCCGCATCGTATTCACCGCAAGCTGACGCGTGACTAGTAGCAAGTAGAAAGGCCGCCAGCAAGGGCGGCCTTTCTTGTAGCAATTGCACTGCAGCTATGCCCTGGCTGCTGGTTTGATTCATAATCAAAGTCATCTCTTTGGGATTAAAGCCCGTTTTTGCTATGAGTGATTTTCTAATTCCGTTTAAAACGTAAAGACGTATTGGGTTACAAGGACATAAGCAAATCGAATTGAAATATAACCAGTGCTGTAACGTTACAAAAAAGGTTATAGAATAGGAGTATCTTATAAGTCGCTCCTCTAGAAAGAAGAACATATGCTTTCGCGTCGTCGTTTTCTGCAACTTGTCGCGTCTTCAATTGTCGCCTTAGCCGCACGTCCGAAAGAGGTTTTTGCTTCGACGGGCAATATTGATGGTGAGCAGATACAATTTACTTCAGAAATTGCGCAAGAGCTTGCCGATAAATATATAAAGGGACTCCTCGGCTCTTCGTATACGCCTTCTGACCCTATTCCTTTTGTAGACGTTGATGGGTCCCCGCTTGGCTACATTGTTCCGGTTGTGACATTCAATAGAGCCGCGGGCTATTTGGTTTTAGATGCTTCAGATGATGAAATACTTACGGGATATCGTTTTGGAGACGGCTTAGTCAGCCCTATGGATCGGGGAGGAGATCTTGGTGTTGAGTCTTATTCTTTCAATAACCCAGTCGTAATGATCAATCCATTCGAATTCGGTGTGCAATCTTTGGACGGTTCAATAACAACAAATTGCGGAAGAACAATCCCGGCTGTTTCCATAGAAGGACGGCCTGTCGTTTTATCGAATAAACCTTCAAGCTGGAACGATGTCGTAATTTACGCAACTCAAATGCAGGATTACACAGTATCTGGGTTTCGTTCCATTTCTCAGTTTATGTCATATGATGAAAGCGAGATTAAGAGGCTTACTGCCCACTATGCTTGTATGGTGACAGCTTTTTCGAACGTTGCGGAACTGTATGGCATTGCCAATTTATATAACGACCCTTCGCAATATATGCAGATATGGAATTACACCAATACCCATGCTCTTTCCGATGAAGAACAGACTGTTCCCGGCGTTGTTTTGGGCGGAACGCCGATATCAACCTGTGCAACGGGGTTTACAAATTACTGCGCAAGCAGAGGAAGTACTCTTATCGCCCGCACTGTCTCCTCTCCGGCTATCGCGAGCATTCAAAATGAGATTAACTCTAATAGACCGAATGTTTTACATGCGAGTTTGTACAACGGATCAGCCCATTCTGTAACAGCGGAGGCTTACGCCACACTTACTGGTAAGAAAACTGGAGAGACAAGGCAGATGATTGGCATAGCGGACGGCTGGAATTCATCTTTATCCTTCCTGAAGTATGATCAGAGCTATTATGCGTGGACTTATGGAACGACTTTTTCGAAGTAGGACGATTCGTCTAGCTCTGTCTTTGGTGCTGATGGCTTCATTGGTGGGCTGTTCAACAAAGGAAGAGATATCGCGCGGAGGTTCCGGAGAAGTGACTGCGACAGACTCAGGTTCATTAGAAATAGCTGGCGGGCATGCCGATGTGATGTTACAAGGAAAAGGCGTGCTTAGGTCGATTGATGCTGAAGACGCTGTCTGCTCAATAGAGGATTTGAAGACAGGTGAAACTGCATCGTACCGAGTTTCAGATAATGCTGCGAATATGATTGAGTCGATACCGACTGGAGCGCAGGTTTCTTTTAGATACTTTGCTCCGCAACTTGAGGATGAGCTTGCTTCTCTGGTGTCTATATGCGCCGATGACAACTAAAAGGCCTGAATTCAAACGGCCTCGGATGGTCAATTGGCTATCCGAGGCCGTTTTTTACTCGACCGGGGCTTCGACCTTGTCGATGGCCCAGGTGGCTCCGAGGCCGCCGGTGGTGTTGCGGCGAATGCGTACGGTGACTTCGTGGCGTTTGCCGGCCTGTGTGTAGCGCAGGGGGAAGCTCGCGCGGTTACGGCCGGCCTCGATGGTACCGCGCTCGCGAGCGATCCAGTAGTACTCGCCGACGATGCCGAGGGTGTCGGCGCCGTAGGGGAGATAAGTCGACAGCTGGTGCAGCAGCGGGCTAGGGCAGAAGACCTCGGTCGCGAAATCGATGGGGAAGTCCCCGGGGATGGTTGGTGCTGCGGAAGCGGGGGCCGGTGCTGAATTGGGGACCGGAGTCGGTGCAGGTGTGGGAGCCTGGTCACAGGCGGGTGCGGATGCGGACTCAATGACAGGTGCAGACTCAGATGCCGCTTCTGGCTTAGCTATGGAATCTGTCGGTTCCACGGAGATGGACGTGTCTTCGGTCCCGGTTTTGGCATCGGCCTGCGGGGTGTCCTCTGCCTCGACGTTCGGCTTGGCCTCGACCGGCGTGGATAC